>CAUJGQ010000067.1 GCA_963170165.1 Chloroflexota bacterium
ATGCCCTGGCCCCATCTGCCGGACAGTTTCCGGCAGGACCATCACTCCGTGTGGGTGGACATCCCCAATACGCTGTATGACCCGGAGAAGGGCCACCACCTGTACCACGAGTACATGGACCAGCTCGAGTACGCCGAGAGCCTGGGGTTTGACGGTATCGGCGTCAACGAGCATCACCAGAACGGCTACGGCCTGATGCCCTCGCCCAATATCATCGCGGCGGGGCTGGCGCGGCGCACCTCCAAGGCGGCGCTGGCCGTCATCGGCAACTCCATCGCCCTCTACAATCCGCCGATCCGCGTGGCCGAGGAGTTCGCCATGCTGGATGTGATCTCCGGCGGGCGGCTGCTGGCCGGCTTCCCCGTGGGCACGCCCATGGACACCAACTTCTGCTACGGCCAGATCCCCGCGCTGACGCGCGACAAGTACTATGAAGCGCACGAGCTGATCATGCGCGCCTGGCGCGAGGACGACGTCTTCGCCTTCGACGGCAAGTACAACCAGCTGCGCTACGTCAACTGCTGGCCCAAGCCCATCCAGAAGCCCAACCCGCCGATCTACATCCCCGGCGGTGGCTCCATCGAGACGTGGGACTTCTGCGTCGACAACGACTACAACTACTCCTACCTCTCCTTCTCCGGCTACAAGGCAGGAAAGGCGCTGCTGGATGGTTACTGGGAGCGGGTGCAGGCCAGCGGCAAGGATATGTCCCCCTACCGCGCCTCCTTCGCCCAGATCATCTGCGTGGGCGAGACGGATCGCGAGGCGGAGGAGCTGTACGCCGAGCATATCCTGTACTTCTTCAACCGCTGCCTGCACATCTACCCGGGTTTCTCTGACCCGCCCGGCTACCGCACGATCAAGACCATCCAGGCGGGAAAGCTGAACCAGCTGCGCGCCGAGAACCAGAAGATGTTCCAGACGCTGACCTGGAAGGACCTGGTGGACGGTGGTTTTGTCATTGCCGGCAGCCCGGAGACGGTACGCCAGCGCATGGAGGAGATGGCCAAGACATTGCGCATCGGCACGGTCTTCTGCCTGCTGCACATGGGCTCCATGCCGGACGCGATCACCCGCCACTCCACCAAGCTGTTTGCCGAGAAGGTGATGCCCCATCTGCGCAACATCTGGCCGGAGCACGCGGACGACAACCGCTGGTGGTGCAAGCCGTATGACGGCCGCCGCTCCCCGGAGGAGAGTGTCGAACAGGCGCGCCAAGACCGGCCGCTGCCGCAGAAGGTGACCGCATAGCCATGCAGACGCGACAAATCACCACCAAGAAGGGCATTACCTCGGCGGTGCAGGAGGCCGGCTCCGGTGCGCCGCTCGTCTACTTCCACGGCGCCGGCGGCCTGCTCCCCCAAGAGCCGCTGCTTGAGCGGCTGGCGCAGCGCTACCACGTCTACGCGCCGGTGTGGCCCGGCTACGGCCCCGAGCCCACCGAGGACCTCGTCGAGGACATGCTTGATTTCGCCCTGCACGGCTGGGACGTGATCGACGCCCTCGGCGTGGATCGCCCGGCGGTGGTGGCGCACTCGATGGGCGGCATGATCGCCGCGGAGATGGCGGTGCTCAATCCGGCCGGCCTCGGCCGGCTGGCGCTGATCGCCCCGGCGGGGCTGTGGCTGGACAGCCATCCCATCCCGGACATCTTTGCCATGCTGCCGTTCGAGCTGCCCGGCTATCTCTTCGCCGATCCGGCGGCAGGGGCGGCCATGCTCACCGGCGGCGCGTCCTTTGCGGACAACGAAGCGCTCAAGGCATTCATGGTCGGTAATGCCCGGCGGCTGGGCACGGCGGGGAAGATTCTGTTCCCCATTCCCAACCGGCGGCTGTCCAAGCGGTTGTACCGGCTGTCCACCCCCACCCAGGTGATCTGGGGGGAGCAGGACCGGCTGATCGTCCCCGCCTACGCCGATGAGTGGCAGCGGCTCGTTCCGCACGCCCAGTTGGTGCGGGTGAAGGACGCCGGCCACATGGCCCCCTACGAGCAGTCCGCCGCTGTGGCGGAGGCGCTGGAGGGCTTCTTCACGTAGGGCGGGGGCGGGCCCTCCCCCCGGCCCCCTCTCCCGCTGTGGCGGGAGAGGGGGAAGAGGCGCTGTTGGGCGGCCTAGTCTACGGTGGGATCGCCGCCGTGCTCTTCGGGGCGGAGGAGGGCGGCGGGGCGGAGGGCGTAGCCGACACGGCCCTTGGCCACCAGCTTGCCGGCGTCGTTGGTGACATCGACATCGCAGACGGCGAGGGTGCGGCCCTTCTTCAGCAGGCGGGCCTCGGCGTAGACGGTGTGGCCGGTGGCGGGGCGCAGGAAGCTGACGCTGATCTCCGCCGTGCCCGCCATCCGCTCGTCCGGCCGCAACATGCTCGCCACTGCCCCGATGGCGGCGATATCGACCAGGGTGCAGACGGCGCCGCCATGCAGCGAGCCCGCCACCCCGCCGCGCACCTCCTCCACCACCGGGATGCGGTAACGGGCATACCCGGGCGAGCGCTCCTCTAGCAGCACACCAATGTGATCGAGGAACGGATTGCCCGTCGCGTGTCCCGGAACAAACGGTTCAGCCATGTGTCGTTACCGCCGTGTGTGGGTGTGGCGGGGAGCGGAGGAGGGCCAACCCTGTCCCCTATCCCCGGTTGCGCAGCGCCTTGATGATGCGCGAGGTGGCCCAGGCCAGCACGAGTACGACGGGAATCAGCGGCAACATGGCGGCCGGGCCGGTGGCGTTGATCGGCCGGTAGGTGGCTTTGCCGTCGCTGATCTCGATGAAGCCGGCCGGGCGGGCATCGACGCCGCCGCCGCCACCGCTGCCCTGGCCGCCCTCGGGCTGGCCGGTGTCGGCGTTGCGGCTCGTGCCGCTGCCGCCGCCGCCACCGAACCCCCAGCGCACGCGCGCCACGGGGATAACGGTGACCTCACCGCGCATCACCGGCTCGCCGTAGACGAGCGATACCCCGGCCTTGCCGCCGACCCGCTCGGCCAGCCGCTCCAGCATGGTATCCAGCACGCCTCCGGCCGGCCCCACCGTCATCGGCGTGCCATCCGGCAGGATGATCTCGTTCTGCGTGGTCATCGGGGCTCCCTTCTGTGGTGGATTGCGGGGCACAACCCCCGCCCGCTGCGCTGGCGGCCGATGGGAGGAGGACCCCCCCGCTCGCTGCGCTGGCGCCGGATGGGGCGAGGACCCCCCCGCTCGCCTTGCTCGCGACCCCCCTGCAGGGGGGGTGAACGAGGGGCGCCTTGCTCGCGATCCCCCGGCTCGGTGGTAACTTGGCGGCGGCCCGCCCTCCTGGTAGTCCCCCCTAGCAGGGGGGATGCCCGTAGGGCAGGGGGGTCTGGTCTGCCCTCTGGGACGCTGGTTGACGCGCTACTGCGCGAGCACGCGGCCCAGGTCCATTAGGCTGAGGTCGAGCGTTTTCTTGCAGGTAACCACCTCCTCCAGCGGGGTGGCGACGATCTCGCCCTGGCGCAGGCCGAGCAGGGCGCCATGCTGGCCGCGTGCCAGCCGGTCGACCGCGGCAGCGCCCAGGCGGGTGGCGAGCAGCCGGTCGAAGACGCCGGGGGTTCCGCCGCGCTGGACGTGGCCCAGCGTGGTGACGCGCAGGTCAAAGCCTAGGCGGGCCTGGTGCTCGGTGAAGTAGCGGGCCAGCGCCTCGGCGTTGTAGGCGGCGCCCTCGGCCACCACTGCCAGGGCATGGGCCTTGCCGCGGTCATAGGCGCCGCGCAGGCTCTCCGCCACCACCTCCGGGTTGGTGTCCACTTCGGGGATGACGATCACCTCGGCGCCGCCGGCGATGCCCGCCATCATCGCCAGGTAGCCGCAGTCCCGCCCCATCAGCTCCACCAGAAAGGCGCGCTTATGGGAGGAGGCCGTCACCTTCAGCCGGTCAATCGCCTCCAGCGCGATGTTGAGCGCGGTATCGACGCCGATGGTGATATCGGAGCCGTACAGGTCGTTGTCGATGGTGGAGGCGATGCCGGCCACGGGGAAGCCCATGTGCGAGAGGGCGTAGCTACCCTGCTGCGAGCCGTTGCCGCCAATGACGATCAGCCCCTCGATGCCCTTCTCCTCGAAGCGGGCGAGCGCCTCGCGGCGGATCTCCTCGTCTTTGAACTCCGGGCAGCGGGCCGTGCCCAGCAGCGTACCGCCCACGTGGAGGATGCCGCCGACATCGCGCGCCCCCAGCCGCGTGATATCCCCGGCGATCAGGCCGGCGTAGCCGTGGCGCACACCGAACACTTCCCAGCCGCGGCTGATGCCGGTGCGCACCACGGCGCGGATCGCCGCGTTCATCCCCGGCGCATCGCCGCCGCTGGTCACCACCGCAATCCGCTTCATACGCCTTCTCCCGGCCCCCGGCCACCTCTAGTGTAAGCCCGGCTCCGGTATCCGGCACCCGTCCTGGTGAGACGTCCGGCTTCCCCTACTACTGCCCGACAGACACGGAGCAGGCCGCGTGCGACACTGGGCAGAGAGCGGGTGAACCGATGGATGCAAGAGGGTTACGGATTTACTTGATAGGCGCGGTGATCGTCTGGGCCGGCATCCTGCTCAGCAGCGCCGTGCTGCTGGCAGGCTCGGGCGTCTTCGCAGAGTTGCTGCCCATCCTGGCCGGTGGGGCGGTCTGGTTTGTACTGATTGTCCCCAGCGCCCTGCGGCGGCGCTGAGCAGCGGAGGACCGGCCATGGCGCAGCATGCTACAGCCGCTATCGAGACAGAGGGACTGATCAAGGATTACGGCTCGATTCGGGCGCTGGACGGGCTCAACCTGCGGGTGGAGCCGGGAGAGATCTTCGGCTTTCTCGGGCCGAACGGCGCCGGCAAGAGCACGACCATCCGCCTGTTATTGGACTTCATCCGCCCCACCGCCGGGCATGCCCGCATCCTGGGGCAGGACTGCCAGCACCACCCGGAGCAGGTGCGCGCACAGACCGGCTACCTGCCCGGTGACCTGCGCCTGTACGACAATCTCAGAGGTCGCGAGCACGTGGCGCTGCTGGCCGGGCTGCGCGGCCGGCGGCCGGATGCGGCGTATCTGCGGCGGCTGACGGAGGCGCTCGATCTGGATCTGGAACGGCAGGCCGGAGCGCTCTCCAAGGGCAATCGCCAGAAGCTCGGTGTGCTGCTGGCGCTGATGGCACGGCCGCCGGTGCTGATCCTCGATGAGCCCACCTCCGGCCTGGACCCGATCGTCCAGCACACCGTCTGGCGGCTGCTGCGTGAGGAGGCAGAGCGCGGTGTCACCGTGTTCTTCTCCTCCCACGTGATCAGCGAGGTGGAGCACACCTGCTCGCGGGTGGGCATCCTCCGTGCCGGAAAGCTGGTGGCGGTGGAGCCGGTGGCCGCGCTGCTGGGGCGGGCGCTCCACCGGCTGGAGGTGACCTTCGCCGCGCCGCCGCCGCCAAGCGCCTTCGCGCTGCCCGGTGTGCGTGAGCTGCGCCGCGAGCACGCCACCGTCTGGCTGGAGACTGCCGGCGGCATTGATGCCACGCTCAAGGCTGTCGCCGGCTTCCCCGTGGTGGACCTGCGTACCGAGCAGCCCAGCCTGGAGGACGTGCTGCTTACCTACTACCGGCAGGAGGCGGCGGTATGATCGCCCTGATGTGGAAGACGGTGCGCGACCACCGCACCGCTGCCCTGTGGGTGGGGGTGGCGATGTTCCTGATGGCGCTGGTGGATGTGCTGATCTACCCCGAGTACAGCGCCCAGATGCAGGATTTCGAGCTGCCCGAATACCTGGAGGGCTTCATCGGTGAGGCGGGCGACCTCGCCTCACCCGCGGGCTTCTTCGCCGCCGAGTACTTCTCGTGGATCGTGTTGCTGCTGGTGACGGTGGCGATCATCGGCGGGACGGCCACGCTGGCGGGGGAGGAGCGGGCCGGCACGCTGGAACTGCTGCTGGCCGAGCCCATCGCCCGCTGGCGGTTGGTGCTGGCCAAGGCGGCGGGACTAACGCTGGTGGTAACGCTGGCGGCACTGGCCGGGCTGCCGGGCTTTGTGCTTGGCTACGCCTTTGTCGATGTCGATCTGTCGCTGTGGCGGCTGGCGGCGGCAACGCTGTATCTGCTGCCGGTTACGTTGCTGTTCCTGATGCTGGCGCTATGGCTGAGCGCGGCGCTGCCCTCGCGCGGGGCGGCGGCCGGGGTGGTGATCGCTGTGGTGGTGGCCGCCTTCTTCATCAACACCATCGGCGCCGCCGTAGACCTGCTGGCAACGCCGCGCAAACTGTCGCCGTTCTACTGGTCCGACGCCTCGCGCGTCCTGGCCCATGGCTTCCATGACTGGGGCCGGTCGCTGGTGATGCTGGCCGGCGCCGCGCTGTTCCTGGCCCTCGCCGTCCGCTCGTTCCAGCGCCGTGACCTCTCCGGCGGCCGTGCCGAGTGGCGGTGGAGACGCGTGACGCGCAGCGGTGAGCGGGCAACCGGAGCGCCCGATGACGCGGAGCGGCTGGCCGGACGCGGTGGCCGCCCGGTGACGCGGAGCGGCTGACCGCACGTGGTGGCCCCATGCGGATTGCGCATGCCCCCGTCTCCGGCGGCCGCGGGGGCCGGGAGGTGTGCGGGTTACCCTGCGCCCCGTGCCTGTTCTATCCGCGCCGCGGCGGCCTCCGGGCTCTCGCCGTCAATCTCGATGACGATGCGCTTGTAGCGCTCGTCCACGAGGTCGAGGGCGATGCAGCGCTCAGGGTGGTGGACATCGTAAAAGTACCGGCCTTCGCCGTAGTGGTAGAACGTGCCGGCACGGATCGAGCCGGGTAGCTCTGCCCCCGCCAGCCGGATTTCTTCCTTGATTGAGGACAGGCCCATGTTGATGTCGGGCCGCGCCTCCACCCGCTGGATGTGGCTGAGCGGGATATGGAGCGAGGACCTGAGCGCTAAGAAGCGGTCAAACCCCTCGATATGCACGGTCAGGCTGCCATCCGCAATCTCGATTCTGGCCATATGGCGCTCCGCTTCGCTCTGCGCGTGCGCCGGCAACTGACGGGCCCGCACGCCGTGATGGGGCGGGGGCGCGGGTGATCTCCCGCTAGTCCCCCGGCGTGCCCGCCATCTCGCCGGCTGCCCGTTGCCGGATGCCGGTTTCCGTCGTATACCGTTCAACCCACTCCACCACGCGGCGGCAGTAATCGACGCGGTGGCTGGGGCGGCCCTGGCCCAGGAACAGGTGCGAGCCGCCGGGATAGCGGACGAAGCCGCAGGGCACCCGCCCGGCCGCCACCAGCCCGACATAGAACTCCTCCCCCTGGCCGATGGGGCAGCGGTCGTCTGCCTCACCGTGCAGGATGAGGGTGGGAGCGGTCACCTGGTCCACATAGTTCACGGGCGACAGCCGCCGGTACGTCTCCCGATTCTGGGTGAGCATACCGCCCATCTCACCCTCGCCGAACCACAGACCGATATCCGATGTGCCGAAGAACGACTCCAGGTTGGTCACCGGGGCGCCGATGATGGCGGCGCGGAAGCGGTCCGTGTGACCTACCACCCACGAGGTCATGTAGCCGCCGTAGGAGTAGCCCGTCACCGCCAGCCGTTCCGGGTCGACCAGCCCTTCAGCGATGAGCGCATCGATGGCGGCGTGCTGCTCTGGCAGGTCGTATTCGCCCCAGCGCCCCAGCAGCGCGCGCATGAACGACTCGCCGTAAGAGCCGGAGCCGGAGGGGTTGAGCGCCAGGGTGGCCCAGCCGCGCGCCGCGAGCACGTATTCGTAGAAGCCGCTGGTCTTGAAGACATTGCCATGGAAGCCGTGCGGCCCGCCGTGAATGTGCACCAGCAACGGCGCGGGGCCGTCTGCCGCCACCGGGCGGATCAACCAGCCGTCGATACTGCCGCCGTTGGGGCTGGGGAAGCGGCGCCGCTCCGCCCGCGGCAGCAGCACCTCCGCCCGCAGCGCCGCGTTGATATCCGTCAGCCTGCGCTCGCCCGTGCCGTCCGCCTCGGCCACGTACACATCACCGGGGTCCGCCGGATCGGAGGCGGCAAAGGCGATGCGCCCGCCGGGGATGCGGGAGGACATCGTGATCTGCCGCTCGCCGCCGAGCACCGCACGGACGCCGCCATCGGCCCAACGCGCCAGGTGGACGTTGCCCGCATCCGCCACCAGGAAGGAGATGGCGGCGCCGTCCGGCGACCACACCGGCGCCGGCGGCGGGCCGGACGGGGTGACGAAGGGGGTGCGGTCGTAGTCGCGCGTCAGGCAGGTGGCCTCGCCCGCGGGTGAGACACGCCACAGGCGGAGCATGTCGCCGCCCATCTCCCGCTGCTGGCGCTCGGCGCCGAAACAGGCGATAGCCGTCCCATCCGGAGACCAGGCCGGTAGCGTGGCGCGGCCGATGTCCTGGGTCAGCGGCCGGGCGTTGCCGCCATCCGCGTCGCACAGCCACACATCGCCGATGTTGTAGTCATCGGCGCCGGTGCGGGTGCGGATGAAGGCGATGCGGCGGCCGTCTGGCGACCAGGCGGGGGTACGGCTTTCGCCGTCGCCCTGCGTGATCGGGGCAGGCGCGGCGGAGCCATCGGCGGAGACGGTGAACAACTGGGTGACCGCGTCGAAGGTGTAGCCCTGGCCGTCGTCTTTGTAGTGGGCGCGGGTGACCTCGCGCGGCCGCTGTTCCCAGCGCTTGCGCGCCTCGGTGTCTTTGGGCGGCTCGTCCTTGGAGACGCGCGCGGCAAAGAGGATGGTCCGGCCATCGGGCGACCACACCGCCGCACCGGCGCCGCCATCCAGCGCCGTCAGCTTACGCGGCTCGCCGGCGGCCAGCGGCAGCAGATAGAGCTGGGGCTTACCTCCGTCGCGGTCAGACAGGAAGGCGAGGGTGCTGCCGTCCGGCGACCAGCGCGGGGCCGTGTCACGCTTGGGGCCACGGGTAAGGCGCACCGGTTCGCCACCGTCCGCCGCCACCAGCCAGATGGAGGCGCGTACCTCGTCCGCCTCGGCGTCCAGCTCGGTGAGCTGATAGGCGATGCGCCGCCCGTCAGGCGCCATCTGCACATCGCCGATGCTCTTGATGCGCAGCAGGTCCTCCGGCCGCGCTGCCCGTGCCGTCATGGCATTTCCCCCCACCGTGGTAGTCTGCCTCAGCATACGCCGTCACCGGCGCGTAGGGGGACAGGCGCGGGCCGGAGACAGGAACCGCCGCCCTGGCATACGGCACGCTGCCGCTCTTGCGGGAGCCGGGGGAGAGCGGAGCCGGTCCGCTCCCCGTTGTCTCGGTTACGGTGTGGGGGTGGCAGACGGCGTGCTGCCGGCCATCTGCGTGCCGGCGACGCCGGGGCCGGGCTGCACGCCGGAGCCGCTGGGGTTGGGTGTCACGGCACCCGGGTCGGTGGAGGGGCCGCGCGCCTCGACGACGAGCGATCCCTGCCGGTCCTTGTCGCCCTCGCAGCCCATATCGACGACGTTCGCCCCTTGCAGACCCGTGTTGCGGGCCACATCCGGCGTGGTCAGGTTCACCGTTACGGTCTGGCCAGGCGGCACCTCGACGGCGAGAATGTACGGCGGCGCGGCGAAGCGGCAGGCTGTATCGCCGGCGTTGGTTACCTGGAGTTGCTGGTTCACCCCGGCGGCCACCGCCAGCTGGTCCGGCGTCACGCCGTCGCGCTCGATGGTGACCCGGTGCCGGCGCGGCTCGGTATAGGTCTGGTTCGGTGGAATTTGCTGCCCAACGTTGACATTATCGCCGCCGGTGTCGCCGGTGCGGTCGGTATCATCGCAGGCAGCGGCCAGCAGCAACAGCGCCGCGGCCGGTATGGTCACCAGAATGCGCAACATCAGCCCATCTCCTCAGTGTGCAGTGCTCCCTTTGAGCGTAGCGACCCCTCGGCTGCACAAAAGACACTCATGCGAGCTATCCCCAACGGAGGACGGTGGCAGGCACGGGCGGGGGTTGGGGGGGTGAGGGCCAGCCGGAAGGGGAGGGCCAGACCGGGTGGCGGGCCGAAAGCGGAAAGCGGAAAGTATACCGATGAACGATGACCGGCCGGCGATGGCCAGTGGGACAGCGTATGAGGCGGCGGGGCCGGCGCCTTCGCCACCTCCGCCCGCTGCTCCCCAATCCCCGCTGCCTGTCCTGTGGGTGGCGCTGCGGCTGGGGTTGACCTCCTTTGGCGGTCCGGCCGCGCACCTCGGCTACTTCCACGACACGTACGTGCACCGCCGTCGCTGGCTGGATGAAGCGACCTACGCGGACCTGGTGGCGCTGTGCCAGTTTCTACCCGGCCCCGCCAGCAGCCAGGCCGGCATCGCCATCGGCACGCTGCGGGCGGGGCTGCTGGGTGGGGTGCTGGCGTGGGTGGGGTTCACGCTGCCCTCGGCGGTGGCGCTGGTGCTGCTGGCGGCGGGGGTGCGCGCCGCGGGGGTAGACGCCGGCGCCGGCTGGCTGCACGGGCTGAAACTGGCAGCGGTGGCCGTGGTGGCGCTGGCCGTGTGGAGCATGGCCCGTACCCTCGCCCCGGACCGTCCCCGCGCATCGCTGGCGATTGCCGCTGCCATCGCCGCCCTGCTCGCCCCCCATCCGCTCGTGCAGGTGGCGGTGATCCTGGCCGCGGCGGTGGCCGGCCGGTGGCTGACGCCGGCGCCGGTGGCCATGCCGGTGACACACCACGAGCTGCCCGTCAGCCGCCGGGTGGGGGCGGTGTGCTTGGCGCTGTTTGCCCTGCTGCTGGCGGCGCTGCCGCTACTGCGTGGGGCGGGGCACGACGCGGCCGTGTTCGATGCCTTCTTCCGCACGGGCGCGCTGGTCTTCGGTGGCGGTCATGTCGTGTTGCCGCTGCTTCAGGCCGAGGTAGTGGAGCCAGGCTGGGTGAGCACGGAGGCCTTCACCGCCGGTTACGGCGCGGCGCAGGCGGTCCCCGGTCCGCTGTTCACCTTCGCTGCGTATCTGGGCGCGGTGATGGATGGCGTGCGGGGCGCGGCGCTGGCGACGGCGGCGATCTTCTTGCCCTCGTTCCTGCTGGTTTGGGGGGCAATGCCCTGGTGGCAGGCGCTGCGCGCGCGGCCCGCCCTCCAGCAGGCGTTACGTGGCGCCGGCGCGGCGGTGGTAGGGCTGCTGCTGGCGGCCCTGTATGACCCGGTGTGGACCAGCGCCGTGCACGCGCCGCGCGACCTGGCGCTGGTGCTTGCCGCGTTCGCCCTGCTCGCCTGGTGGCGGCTCCCCCCTTGGATGGTCGTGGCTGGCTGTGCCCTGGTGGCGGCGCTGTGGTGATGGCCACCGCCATCCGGCCCGGCGCTTAATATACCGTTGCGCTTATATAATCCTGTCGGTATAATCGGCGGGATGGATGTCTTCGAAGCCGTGGCTGAGCCCACCCGGCGTGCCGTCCTGGACCTGCTCGCCGGGCGCGAGCGTTCCGCGGGGGAGCTGGTCGCCGCCTTCCCGGCGCTGACGCAGCCGGCCGTCTCTCGCCACCTGCGTATCCTGCGTGAATCGCGCCTGGTTGATGTCCGCGTGGACGGGGCGCGGCGAATGTACTCGCTCCGGCCGGATGCGCTGGCGGAGCTTGACCGCTGGCTCGATACCTACCGGCGCTTCTGGGCCGGGCGGTTGGACCGTCTCGCCGGGCACCTCGATGCAAAAACCGGCGGCGGGCGGGAGGAGGATACAACGTGACCCAGGCAGATGGCACGCTGGCCGTCTCCGGCGAGGTCGCCGTGATCGCCTTCGAGCGCTGGCTTGACCACCCGGTAGAGGCGGTGTGGGCGGCGTTGACGGAGCCGGAGGAACTGGCGGCCTGGTTAGGCCCGGGCACCGTGGAGCCGCGTGCGGGCGGCCGGGTGGCGATCCGCACCGGCGCGGGTGACCGGCCCGAGCAAGGGCGGCTGCTCTCCGGCCGGGTACTGGCGTGGGAGCCTCCGCACCTGCTCGAACATGAATGGCTCCAGCCCGGGCTTGACCTCTCCGTCGTGCGCTACGAGCTCGAGGCGGATGCCGGCGGCACCATCCTCAGGCTGACGCATCGCAGAAGCGTGGCGCCGGGGGCAACCGGCGGCCGGGCCGGCTGGCACGCGTACCTCGACCGGCTGGCCGCGCATCTCGCTCGGCTGCCGGTCCCCGCCTGGTCCGAGCGCCGCGCGGCGGTCCAGGAGGTGTACGGAGAAGCGCCGCTCCCCGGCGTATAGGAACCAGGGCCGGCGCAGGATCACCGAACCGGCGGCGGTGGGCGCCGGCGGCATCACGACTGCGGGAGGACACTGATGGAAGACATGGTCCATGTCCGTTACATGGTAAGCGACGTGTCGAAGGCGCTGGCCTTCTACACCGGACACCTGGGATTCACGGTCGAATCCGACTACGCACCGGCGTTTGGTTCGGTGCAGCGCGGGAAGCTGCGCCTGTTGCTGGCGGGCCCGCAGAGCTCGGCCGGCCGGCCGATGCCGGATGGCGCCGTGCCCGGCCCCGGCGGCTGGAACCGCATCCATCTCATCGTCCCTGACCTGGCAGCGGAGGTCGCCCGGCTGAAGGGCGAAGGGTGCGCCTTCCGCAACGACATGATCACCGGCCCGGGTGGCTCCCAGGTCCTGCTGCTCGATCCTTCCGGCAACGTGATCGAACTGTTCCAGCCTGCCGCTCAGCGGTAACCGGGGACCGGCGGGGCCCCGCCCCCTGCTCCCTTCCCCCTTCCCCCTGCTCCCCGTATGCTGGCCGCGCGGACGGTGACCAGGGCGACCGTAGAGTCCAGGAGGTATCGACATGACCGCGGCGACGCAATCTCCGGTGCTGTTGGAGCGGCGCGGGCGGGTCGGGCTGATCACGCTCAACCGGCCCGAGAAGCTCAACGCGATGGACACGCCCACGCAGCACATCCTGCAGCGCACCATCGAGCAGTGCAACACCGACAACGCCATCGGCGCGATCGTCCTCACCGGCGCGGGGCGCGGCTTTTGCTCCGGCTGGGACATGGGCGGTCGTTCCAGTGCCGAGACGGAGACCGCTCCCGCCGCCCCTGTCTCCAACTGGAAGGGAGAAGAGGGCGACTTGGCGCGTGTGCTCACGTCCTCCAAGCCGTTGATCGCCGCCATCAACGGCGCCGCCGTTGGCTGGGGGCTGACACTGACGCTGGCCTGTGATGTGCGCCTCGCCTCCGACCGCGCGCGCCTGTCCATGCGCTTCATCCGCGTGGGGCTGACACCGGAGCTGGGCAGCACCCACTTCCTGCCGCAGATCGTTGGGTTAGGTCAGGCGCTGGAGCTGGTGCTGACCGGCCGTATCATCGGCGCCGAGGAGGCCGGGCGGATCGGCCTGGTCAACCGCGTGGTGCCGCACGACGATCTCGTCGATACCGCGGTGACGCTGGGCGAGGAGATCGCCTTCAACCCCACCACCCACGTCCAGTGGGCCAAGAAGCTGATCTACGCCAACGCCGCCAACGACAACTTTCGCTCCGTGATCACGGCTGAGGCGGAGGTGTTCGTGCAGTCAGTGCGCTCGGAGGCGTACTTCGAGGCAGGCCGCGCCTTTGGTGAGAAGCGCGAGCCGAACTACCACGCCTAGGCGGCCGCGAGGGTGCGCTTGATGGCGGCGAGCGCCCGTAGCTCGTCGCCATCCATCGGCGCGTGGGTGCGTTCGCGCACCTGCTCCAGCGCAGCGATCGCCTGTGGGGCGACGCGCGGCAGATCCATCGCCATTTGCAGCAGTATCGGCAGAGCGCGGCCGTCGTGGCTGTCCGCCACCAGGGTCAGCACCTGCTCCAGCACCGACGTAGGCACCGCCTGTGGCGACAGCAGCACCGGTAGGAATGGGTCAATCGTCCCCTGGGCGATGGTGCCCAGCGCCGCCAGCACCGCTGTGCGCACGTTCGGCCCGCGCCGCATCAGCGCCTCCAGCAGCGCCGGCGCAGCCGCGCCCGGCTCGGCCGTCTGCGCCAGGGCGATAGCCGCCTCACTGGCGATGGCGTCCTCGGGCGTGCGCAGCGCCTCTATCAGCGCCGGCACGGCTGCCGCGTCGCCGATATCACCCAGTGCCCGCACGATCTCGACGGTCACCGCCAGCCCGCCGCCGCCCTTGCGCTGGCTGCGATACAGCGCGCGGGTGAGCGGCTCCACCGCCGCCGCACCGGCCAGCACCGCCGCCTCCCAGTTGCGCTTGGCCACGGCGAACAGCGCCTTATCTGTCGGGCTGATCGCCTTCCAGCTCATCGCTGCCAGTACTTGCAGCGTCTGCTCCATCACCTCGGGGCTGTCGTCTTGCAGGGTGCGCACCAGCGCTTTCACCGCGCGCGTTCCGCCGATGCGCGCCAGGGCGATGACGGCGGCGGAACGGATAAACTCGTCTGAATCGGACAGCGCCGTCATGACGCTGTCGAGGCTGCTTTCATCGCCGCAGTTTGCCAGCGCCATGGCGACGGCGCTGCGTACGGCCCAGTCTTTGTCACGGAGGGCTTTGACCAGCGTCTCGGCGGCGATGGCATCGCCGATCATGCCCAGCGCCTCCGCCGCTGTCCGCCGCACTTCCCATACCGGGTCGTCGAGCAGCGCCACTGCCAGGGCAGGCACGGCCCCCCGCCGCCGCCGCTGCCCCAGCCGGAAGGCGGCGCGGCGCCGGATATCGGCGTTCTTGGACCTGAGCTGGCGGACAATCCACCACTGCATCGCCCTGCACTCCCGTGCGGGTCCTCACCCACGTGTACCCTGCCTCCCACCTTAGTATCGGGCTGCCGGGCGATTGCCTTAGTGTCGAGACCGTCCGGGCCCGGACGGTCTCATGGCGCTTACAGGATCGTGACCTCATCCAGCAGGCGGCCATCGGCCCCGAGCAGCTGCAACACGTTGCCCGGCGGTAAGAGTGGCACGCTCTGGGCGCCGGCATCCATCCCCGGGCAGGGAACGGTGGCGGCGGCCCCTAGCTCGCAGCGGGCGCCGGCGGCCAGCGTGGCGCCGGCAGGCAGCGGCGGCCCGCCCGGCAGCGTCACCCCGGCCAGAGAGGCGGGCGCGGCGCCGAGGTTGGCCAGTTCCACCGCCATGACCCGCCGTTCATCCCCCCGCCCGCGCAGCCGTACACGCGTGATCAGCACCAGTGGCCGGCCGGTGGCGCGGGCAAAGTCAATCTGCGCCGCCGGGTCACCCGCCCCCAGCCGTAGGGCAATGGTCGCTACCTGCGCCTCGGCGGGGCTGGGTGGCGGGCTACCTTGCAGCGCCGCCCATTGCCGCCACGTCTCCAGGTCTCCGGCCCACAGCCCGGAGCGCAGCGCATCGCAGGCTGCCGCCCCCGGCACGGGAATGCAGCCCCCGGCCAGCGAGCGCAGGATAACCTGGTCGGCGCCGGCGTTCGCGGTGGCGGTAGGGAGCGCCGTGGGGGGGGGCGTGGCCGGGCCCGTCACGCTCACCGCCGCCCGGGGCGCCTCGGCGCCGCCGCCCCCCAGCACCACCGCCAGCAGCGCCAGTGCCGCCAGTGCCGTCAGCGCCACCGCCAGCCCGACAAACGGGGAGACAGCCCTGCTGGTGACCGTGGTATCCGGCGTCCGGCGTGCGATGCCCGGCAGCGGGGACGCGTCCCCTGTTATCCCTCCCGCTTCCGGCACCCCTTCGTCCCCGCCCGGGTCCGGCGCGGCCCTTCAGGTGGCGGCGTCGCGCTGGTCGGGGGAGAGGCGGGAGCGGGCCAGATCCAGTGCTTCTTCCAGCGAGCCGGCCTCGTCGCGCGTGGCGATACCGCTGCTGAGGCGAACGGGGACGGTGCTGCCATCGGGCAGGGCGACGGCCGGGACGGCGGTGGCGACGCGCTCGCAGAAGATGCGCGCCCCGGCCGGCGAGGCGCCGAGCAGGAGCACGGCAAAGGTGGCATCGGTGCAGCGGGCGACGACATCGGAGGCGCGGCCGCTATCCTGGATGGCGGTGGCAACGGCGCGCACGACGGCATCGGCGGCGGCCTCGCCCCGCGCCTGGCGCAAGGGGGACAGCCCCTCCACCACCAGCAGCAGCGCCACGACCGAGGCGCCGAAGCGGCGGGCGCGCGCCTCCTCGCGGGCCAGGTCGGCGGTAAAGCCGCGGGCGTTGAGCAGGCCGGTAACGGGGTCAAAGCCGCTGGCGCCAGCCAGGCGCTGCTCCAGCTCCTGGTTCTGGCGGCGCAGCTCGGCCACGGTGCGGCTGCTTTCGCGCATGACGGCCAGGAGTTGCTCGGTGGCCGCCAGGCCGCGCTCGTTCAGCGCCATAATGCGCCGCAGGGGCCCGTTGCCGTCGGGGCCGTCCGGTGGCTCGCTGGTCATGCCGCTATCCTACCGTGCGAGAAGTGGTGAGGAGCGCTGGCTGCAAGCGGCCGGCACGCTATGATCGGCGCGGAGATCTCCTCAGTGAGGATATCGTGCAAACTCGCCACACGGAAATCGGGTCCCGCCCCGATGCGATGACGTGGACATACCGGGCGTTCCACTATCTGCTGACGCCGCTCATCCTCCGGTTGTGGACCCGCACCCGCGTCCACGGGCGCGAGCATCTGCCCGCCACCGGCCCGCTGATCGTCATCACCAATCACCGCGATAACTGGGATACGTACCTGGTGGCCGGCTGCCTGCGCCACCGCGTGCTGCATTTCCTGGCGCGGCCCAGCGGGCTGGAGGCGCGGTTTTTGGGCTGGTACTGGCGGCGGCTGCACGCCATCCCGGCCGACCGCGAGGGGGTGGCAGAGGCGCTGCGGCTGCTGCGCGCCGGTGGGGCGGTGGGTGTGTTTGCCGAGGGGGTGATTGCCGGAGAGTTACAGCGGGCGCTGCCGGGGGGGGCGGTGCTGGCGCTGCGCTCCGGCGCGCCGGTGGTGCCCGCCGCCATCACCGGCACCGAACGCATCCGCCCCTGGACGTTCCTCACCCGCCCGCGCGTGACGGTCACCTTCGGCCCGCCGCGCGTGCTGCGCCGCCACGGGCGTGACTCGCAGGCCGTCATCGACGAGCTGATGTGCGAAATCGCCGCCATGCTCCCGGAGTGCTACCGCGGCATGTACGGGTAGCGGGGGCCGGGAGGTGGGGGACACACCGCTGCAGCGCCTCGGAATTGGCCGCAGCGGTGCGCCCCACCTCCTACACGTCCTTTTCCTTTGTCCCCAGCGCGGCCTGGCCGGCGGCGAGGCGGGCGACGGGCACGCGGAAGGGGGAGCAGGAGACGTAGTTGAGCCCCGCCTCGTGGCAGAAGACCACGGAGGAGGGGTCGCCGCCGTGCTCGCCGCAGATGCCGACGGAGAGATCGGCGCGGACGGCGCGGCCCTCGGCGGTGGCGAGCTTGATCAGCCGGCCAACGCCGGTGCGGTCCAGCTCGGCGAAGGGGTTGACCGGCAGGATGCCCTGCTCGATGTACTCGGTCAGGAACTTCTCCTCGGCGTCATCGCGCGAGAAGGCCAGGCTCATCTGTGTCAGGTCGTTGGAGCCGAAGGAGAAGAACTCCGCTGTCTGCGCCAGCTCACCCGCCACCAGCGCCGCCCGCGGCGTCTCCACCATCGTGCCGTAGGGGACGTGCAGGTCCACGCCGGCATCACGGATCAGCCCCTCGACCAGCGGTACCAGCCGGTCACGCAGCCGTTCCAGCTCCGCCGCGAAGGCAGTGAGCGGGATCATGATCTCTGGGCGGGCGTCGATGCCGCGCCGCTTGAGCGCGATGCCGGCGTTGGTGATGGCGCGTGCCTGCATCTCGTACAGGCCGGGGAAGGTAATACCGACGCGCAGGCCGCGATGGCCGAGCATCGGATTGGCCTCGTGCAGGCGCTGCACCCGCCGCAGCTCCTCTTGCTTGGTGGCGGCGGCGCCGCCGGACAGGCCACGGATCTCCCGCTCGAGGGCCTCCTCGCGCGGCTTGAGGAACTCGTGCAGTGGCGCATCGAGCAGGCGGATGATGACGGGCTTGCCCTGCATCGTCTCCAGGATGCCGGTGAAGTCCGCCGTCTGGAATTCCTCCAGCTTGGCCAGCGCCGCCTGATAGCTCTGCCACACGGGCGAGGACTCGCGCGCCGCCGCATCGCCCGCCGCCAGCCGTGCCGCCTCGGGGGCCAGCATCAGCATGTCCTGGACATGGGGGAGGCGGTCCTGCTGGAAGAACATGTGCTCTGTGCGGCACAGGCCGATACCCTGGGCGCCGTGGGCCAGCGCTGCCTGGGCATCGGTTGGGTAATCGGCATTCGCCCACACCTGCAACCGGCGCACGCTGTCTGCCCACTCCAGCAGGGTGAGCAGCTCGGCGCTGTCGGATAGTTTCTGCTGGACGGTGTCCACCGCGCCGGCGTAGACCTCGCCCGCGCCGCCATCGATGGAGATCAGGTCCCCCTCGTTGATAACGTGGTCACCGGAGGTGAAGCGGCGGGCAGCCGGGTCCACGGCGATACCGGTGGCGCCGACGATGCAGGGCTTGCCCAGCCCGCGTGTGACGACGGCGGCGTGGGAGGTGATGCCACCGCGGGAGGTGAGCACCCCGGCCGCCTTGAGGATGCCGTGCACGTCGTCCGGGTTGGTCTCCGGGCGGACCAGGATCACGGTCTCGCCGGCATTGGCCATGGCCACGGCGCGATCCGCGTCGAACACCGCCTTGCCGGAGGCCGCGCCGGGGGAAGCGGCGAGCCCGGCGCCGATGCGGCGGCCCTCCTCCAGCGCCTGCTGCTTGGCCGCCGCCACAAACCGCGGCAGCAAGAGCTGAACGATATCGCCGGGGGGGACACGTAGCAGCGCCTCGTTGCGGTCGATCAGCCCTTCAGCGGCCATCTCCACCGCCATCCGCACGGCGGCCGGGCCGGTGCGCTTGGCGCTGCGCGTCTGGAGGATATAGAGCGTGCCACGTTCGACGGTGAACTCAATGTCCTGGGCGTCGCGGTAGTGCTGCTCCAGGCGGCGGGCGATATCGGCCAGCTGCTCGTACAGGTGCGGCTGCTGCTCGTGCAGTTGCTTGATCTTGGTGGGGGTGCGGATACCGGCAACGACATCCTCGCCCTGGGCGTTCGTCAGGTACTCGCCGTACAGCTCGTTCTGGCCGGTGGCGGCATCCCGCGTGAACAGTACGCCGGAGCCGGAGTCCTCGCCCATATTGCCGAAGACCATCGCGACAATATTGACGGCGGTGCCGAGGTCATGAGGGATACGGTTGAAGTTGCGGTAGGTGACGGCGCGGGGGTTGTTCCAGGAGTTGAAGACGGCGAGTGAGGCGAGCTGCAGCTGTTCCCAGGCGTCGTCCGGCACGCCGCGGCCGGTCTCGCGGGCGGCGATCTGCTTGAACTCCGCCACCAAGCCCTTGAGGGCGGTGGCAGACAGCTCGGCGTCGGTGGCGGCGCCGGCCCGCTCCTTGGCGTGATGCAGCACCTCCTCGAACAGGTCAGCATTCACGCCGAGCACGACCTTGGAGAACATCTGAACGAAGCGACGGTAGGCGTCGTAGGCGAAGCGCTCGTCGTTGGTCAGCCGCGCTAGTCCCTGGGCCGTCTGATCGTTGAGGCCGAGGTTGAGGACGGTGTCCATCATGCCCGGCATGGAGAACTTGGCGCCGGAACGGACGGAGACCAGCAAGGGATTGGCGGCGTCGCCCAGCGTCTTACCGGTCTTCTGCTCCAGGTCCGTTAGGTAGGCGCGAAACTCCTCCCAAAAGCCGTCTGGGACGCGGTTGCCGAGGGCGATGTACTCGCGACAGGTCTCGGTGGTGACGGTGAAGCCGGGGGGGACGGGGAGGCCGAGGCGGACCATCTCGGACAGGCCGGCGCCCTTGCCGCCGAGCAGGTCGCGCATGGAAGCGTCGCCTTCTTCGAAGCGATAGATGTGTTTGCGCTCCGTGGTGGTGGCCACGCGGTGTTGTCTCCTTCGTTGTGATCCCATTGTCGTGCCGCGGCACGATCGACCCGGCGCGAGGGCCGGGCGCATTCCTTGTTATTGTCCCCCCACCACACCACTGGGGGCTACCTGAAGTGGATAGTTTCCCAGCCCTCCGGTTTCGGAAGACGTCAATTGTCGATGGTATTGCCACGTAGCTATCGATAGCGCTGATACCATCGCCCGCCTGCTCGGAATCTCCCTCGCCCGCAGGGCTCTATCCCGCCAGGGCTGTGCCACTGGCAACAGGAATGAGCAACAAGCAGACCGGGTACGAGGCAAGGGTACGGCGCCAGGAGCAATGGGCGGGGCTGGGACAAGGGGCTAGCACACCGAGCACCAGCGCAGAGGGCAACGTGCTCCCCCCTCGCCGGCTTGCGGGAGAGGGAGCCGGGGGGTGCGGGTGCCGGGGGTGCCGGGGCGATCCCCATCCCCCCGGCCCTCATCCGCTACGCCCCGGTCTCCTGCGCCCAGGCGCCGCGGCGGGAGTGGAGCAGCATCAGTGCGCTGCCGCCGGCCAGGCGGACGAGCAGGCGGCGGCTTTCGGCCGGCAGCAGCGGCAACCGTGGCTCACCGGCCGGCTGCGGCTGCTCCTCGATGGCGATGACCCGCTGGCGGCGGCCGTCGTGCGTCACCCACAGCGGCTCACCCGCGGGCGCATATACGGCAACCGGCCGGGTGGTCACTACCCGCGGGCGGCGGGCGGTGTGCGGCCTGTCCATCACGGGCCCGGCAAACACGGCGACCATCGGCGCGACCCCCATCTGCGGCAGCATCGAACGTCTGTTCGCTAGTTATAGAACATTCGTTTGAATGCCGTCAACCCTCATGACGGTTGTTGCTTGACATGCCGGTACCGCCGCTCCAGTGACATGGATCGGTTGACGCCTTGCAGGAACATTTGTTCTATTGACCTACGGCGGTCGCCGGCGGGCCAGGCGCCGTGCCGTGCAAGGAGGGCAAACGATGACGGGACGCAGGGTACCGCGGCGCAAGCCGCGGACGGGCAACTACTACCAGCCGGTGCTGGAGCGGTCGGCACAGGGCGACCTGCAGGACGCCGCCGCGGCCGAGGGCCTGGACGACGAGGTGGCGCTGCTGCGGCTACTGGTGCGGCGCGAGCTGGCGGCGCAGCCAGAGGATATCCGGCCGCTGCTGCAGGGGTTGACGCTGCTGGTGCGGGCCGTCGCCACCCGCCACCGGATCTCGCCCGCCGATCAGGAGGCGCTGGAGCAGCGCATGGCCGAGGCGCTCACCGCCCTCACCCTCTCGCTCCAGCGCGATGACGTGGGAGGTGCAGGATGAGCGAGCAACGTTCGCCCTCGCTGGAGCGCAGCCTGAGCGGGCTGGCCGCTGCGCAGCGCGCTGCCGCCCGCCGCGCCGTGCTGGAGGAGCGCATCCGCCGCATGGAGCAGGAGCTTGCCGATCTGCGCGGACGGCTGACGGGCCTGATCTTCCTGGTGCTGGGGGCGGAGATCACGCAGCTGCTGGTGCGGCTGCTGTGAGCGGGACACCGGCCGCGCTGCCGCCGCTACGGCCGTATCAACACCAGGTGCTGCGGGCGGTGCTGGCCAGTGTGCTCGGCGGCCGCGGCCTCACCTTCTCGGTGATGGTCTCCCGCCAGGGCGGCAAGAACGAGCTGTCCGCCCAGCTGGAGCTGGCGCTGCTGCTACTGCACGCCGGCCGCACCGCTGACGCGGTCAAGTGCGCCCCGACGCTGCACCCGCAGGGGCTGGTGAGCCTGCGGCGCCTGTGGTCCCGGGTGGAGGGCTGCGGGCTGGCGGGCGTGGCGCGGCGGGAGGGCGGCAACGCGGTCCGCCTCGGCCGGGCGCGGCAGTTGTTCTTCTCTGCTGCGCCCGCCGCCGCCGTGGCCGGTCACACCTGTCACCTGCTGCTGGAGTGCGATGAGGCGCAGGACGTGGATGCGGAGACGTTCGACCGCGTCTTCCGGCCGATGGCCGCCACCACCAACGCCACCACCGTGTATTACGGCACCGCCTGGAGCGAGACCGATCTGCTGGCCACGGTGCGGGAGCGGCACTTGGCACTTGAGCGGCAGGACGGCATCCGCCGCCACTTCGCGGTGGACTGGCAGGAGGTGGCGCGCTACAACCCGGCCTACGCTACCTATGTCGAAGGCGAGCGGCGGCGGCTGGGGGAGGAGCATCCGCTGTTCACTACCCAGTATCTGCTGCGACCGCTGGCGGGCGGCGGGCGGCTGCTCTCACCGGCGCAACGGGCGCTGCTGGCGGGCGCTCATCCCCGGCTGGCGGCGCCCGGCCCCACGGAGCCCGGCCTGCTCGGTTATGTGGCCGGTCTGGATGTGGCAGGGGAGGCGCTGGGCGCGCCGCCCGGCCGTCACGGTCAGGACGCCACGGTGCTGACCATCGCCCGCGTGCGGGCTGCCGCGCCGGCTGCGCTCGCGCCGGAACCGCAGATTGAGGTGGTGGAGCAGGCGGTGTGGCGCGGCGTCTCCCATGCTGACCTGACCGGCGGGCTGGCGCGGCTGCTCCTGGCCGTGTGGCGCGTGCGGCGGGTGGTGGTGGATGCCACCGGCGTCGGCGAGGGGCTGGCGGCCGGGCTGGCCGCGGCGGCGCGGGGGCGTGCCGAGGTGGTGCGGCTGAGGCTGACGGAGGAGCGCAAGAGTGCGCTGGGCTTCGGCCTGCTGGCTGCGGTCAACAGCGGCCGGTTGCAGCTGTTCCGCGCCGATGGCTCGGCTGAGTGGCGGGCGCTGGCGCGAGAAATGGAGCTGGCGCGTGCCGCCTACCGGCCCGGCCGCCGCCTGGCCTGGGGGGTCGACCCGGCAGATGGCCACGACGACGCCCTGGTGAGCCTGGCGCTGACGGTGGAAGCCGCCCGCGGGCTGACGCCGCGCGTCGCCTGGGGCAGCTCCCCGCCGGATTGAGGAAGAGGAGGTACGCCCATGACGGATGCGCCCCACCCGAGCGGCCCCGCGCTGCCGGCACTGGACATGCTGCCGGAGCACACCCGCTACCAGGACACCGGCTGCGTGATGGCGCCCGCCTGCCTGCGCTGCCATCTGCCGATCTGCATTTACGATGATCCCCGCGGCCTCCGCGGCGCCACCCAGCAGGAACGTGATGCAGATATCGCCCGCCGGCTGGCCGGGGGGGAACACAGCGACGCGCTCGCACGGGAGTACGGCATCTCCCGCCGCCAGGTGTTCCGCATCCTGCGGCGGTTGCGCGTAGAACCAGCCGAATGAATTGGGCATCGAGGAGCAACCGGCCCCCCACCTCTGCAGGCTTCCCCCTGCTAGGGGGATGACGAGGCGAGGACGGGCGGCGAGGTGGTGCGCCCCACTTCCTTCCTCCCGTTTGGTGGTAGACTGGCGCGGGAATATGGGAGAGGAGCACGCGCATGCTCGCGGGGTTGCTGGTGGTGCTGGGGGTGCTGGCCGGGGCCGGCCTGTTCATGCTGGGCGCGGCGTCCGACACCGGGGCCGGGGTGTTTGCCGTCATCGCCGGCGGCCTGCTGGTCACCATCTCCATCTGGGCCGGCATCCTCTCCGGCCGCAAAGACGGCGAGAGCCACACGGGTCACGGACCGGCGCACTAACGCCCCACAGGCTGCGCTCAGAAGCCGTACGCCAGCCAGGCGCGCTCGTCTAGATAGCGGCGGATGCGGGCTATGTACTGCTCGGCGGCGGCGCTGTGCCAGTCGCCGGTGTACCACAAGCCGATGCAGCCCCACTCGTCACCGTGGGCCTCGTCCGGCACCCAGTGGAAGTCACCTTCGAAGCAGGCCCGCCGCCAGGCCAGCGCGTAGTCAACGTTCAACGCGGTGGAGAGCGCCGACCAAGGGTGCGTGCCGCCGTGGACGGAGGCTTTCACCTGGAGGATGCCGAAGGTGTGCCCCTCGTCGCCGACGAAGTCTTGCCGCCACGAGCTTTCACCGGCCGCCACGGCGCGCACCGTGTCCAGGTCAAAGCCCCACTTGCAGGCGCCCCACTGCAGGATCTCATCGGTGGTGCCGGTGAAGGCGCCATCGATGCGCGGGAAGATGTCCTCCAGCGCCGCCGGCGCCAGATCATACCAGGGATCGAGCGCGAGCTGATCCGGCGTGGTGTGATTGGGAAGCGTGTTCTCCGGGCGCGGCTCCCAGGTGTTGCGGCGGACAGCGGCGGCGCAGGTCGCGCCATCGGGCAGCGACGTCCCCGGCGGCAGCGTGAGGAAGGGGAACACCGGGCCGGACGGCAAGGGTACCGGCGGCTCGCCCGGCGCCGCTACCACCAGCTCTGCCGCCACATCCTGCCAGTGACGCAGCTCTCCCCAACCGGGGGCAAACACGCCGGTAGAGATGAGGTATACCCCGCGCTCGGCCGCCGCCGGCACGCTCCAGGCCAGGCGCAGCGTGACGGGCGTCTCCGGCGCGAGCGAGTGGCCGTCTTCAAATCGCTGGGCGACGCGGGCGCCGTTGGGCAGCCGCACCTCGACATCGAGCAGCGCGGCCTGCGCCGTCTCGCTGCGGAACGTGGCGGTGATCACCGCCTCCTCCCCCGTGCGCGCCACGGCCGGCGCCTGCACCTGCACCGTCACGCCCGTCTGCGCCTTGACAGCGCCCGTGGTCGCTATCCCTGCGAACAGCCGCGCTGCGATCAGCACTGCCACCACCACGCCCGCCCGCTGTCTGCTCACCGGTTGCTCCACCCGCTGCCTGTGCTGTCACGAGCATCGCACATCCATCGCCTATCTGCCGTACCCCAGAGGCGGCCCGCGTTGCCCGTTGGGGGTAGCGCTGGTAGATTGGCGCCAGAGTCCGATGCAGGAGCAGGTGCGATGTGGTGGGATCGGGAGCGGCCGTGGAGTGTGATGGTAGCGCCGATCGTGGCGCTGGCGGTGATGCTCGGCTACTTCTTCCTGTTTGACCGCTGGGAGCACCTGGAGAACCCGATTGCCTCGCAACTGGCAATCGGCGCGGCGCTGGCGGGCTTTGTCGCGGCGCTGGCGGCGCAGCGGATCACCCGCTGGTGGCTGCTGCTGGTTCCCGGCCTGCTGGCCGCTGTCGCCGGCATCTGGGCCTATCTTGCCCCCACCGAGACCCCAGACGACTACAACTTCCGTAACACGCTGTGGGTGCTGACCGCCGTGCTGGTCATTACCACAGTGGCCGTCAACCTGCCGCAGATCATCCGCGGCCGCTATCAGCGCCCGGAGGCATAAGCTCCGCGCCCGCCCGCGCCGATGGTTTCCCTGGGGATACCGTCCCCAAGCGACGCGCTGCCGTGCTCACCGCCATCGCCGCCATCATTGGCTACGCCGCCGGAACGCTGATCGCGCTGCTGCTGGAGCGGCTGTACACCGGCGCGCCCTGGCGCGGGCCGCTGCGCCCTTGCCATCCGGCGCTGTGGGCCGGCGCCGCCGGCTACCTGCTGGCGCGCGGGCGCGGTCCCGGCGGCACGCCGCTGGCTACCCGCTACGCCTATCTGCCGGTACTGGGCGCGGCGGCGGGTGCGGCCATTGCCCTGCGGGTGAGCGACCCGCGCCACGCGCTGCTGGCGGCGGTGTTTGCCCTGCCGCTGCTGGCATTCGTGGCTACGGACTTCGAGCGTCACTTGTTGCCCAATCGCATGATGTACCCGGCGATTGCCGCCGCGGCGCTGCTGTGCTGGGCGTGGCCCGGCCGCTCACCGGTATGGGTGCTGGCGGGGGGTGGGCTGGCCTTTGCGCTGCTGTTCGTGCTGTTTGTGATCATCCCCGGCTTCGGCTACGGCGATGTCAAGCTGGCTGGGCTGCTGGGGTTGCTGTGCGGCTGGCCCGCCATCATCTCGGCGCTGGCGGTGGGCGCCGTGGCGGCCGGGGCGGGTGTCGTGCTGATGCTCGCCACCCGCCGCATCGGCCGCCGCTCGGCCATTGCCTACGGCCCCTACCTCATCTTCGGCGGCTTCCTCACCATGCTTGCCGCCTGATCGGGCTGCAGCATCTCTGCACCGGCGCTCCGTTTGGATGATGCCAGGGCGCCCCGTATTCCGGAGCATGAGGGTAACCATTCCGGAGAGGGGCGCCATGGAACGGGACAATGCCAGGGAGCAACGGGGCGAACAGCGGGCGGCGACCGGGGAGGAATCGGCGGTCGATGATGTGCTGCAAGGGGACAGCGCCGCGGCCCGGCGGATGGGCAAGTCTCCGGCATTCGGCAACACTGGCGCCGCCCAACAGCCGGTGATCGACCCCACGTCCGCCGCCCTAGGCATCACCGCCGCGATCACAACTCCGCACCAGGCGGATGGCAACGAGCAGCACACCATCATCGACGAGCGCCGCAACAGCAGCGACATTGGCAGACGATAGCCCAGCGGGCCGGGTGGCGCCGCCGTCCCTGGATGCCGGATGCCGCGGCGCCTGCTAGTCCGTGCCCTGGCCGGTGAGGCGCTCGGGCAGGATCTTGACGATCACGCGTTGCTCGGCGGCGTTGCGCCAGGGATAGGCGTCCTGGTTCAGGTACTTCTTCGCCATCGCGTCGATGTGGGCATCGGCGCCGTCGTGCGTCATCTCCACCACCCGGCCGCGCACCGACAGCCAGCGATAGGGATTGGCGCGGTCCACCACCGACACGGCAACCCGGGCGTTGCGCTGGAGGTTGCGGGTCTTCTGGCGGCCCTCGGCGGTGTTGAAGATGACGTGCGTGCCGTCGGTGTCGATCCACACCGGCGTCAGTTGCGGCGTGCCATCGGGCATGACGGTGGCGATATTCGCGATCTGGGCTTCGCGCAACAGCGCCTGCTGTCCCGCGGTGAGCGTTGCGGCCATCTGCCGGGTTCCTTTCTGGTGCCTGTGCTGGGTATGCCGTTAGCGGCTTATCCATCGTAGGTCACGGGCCGCGCTGCCGCCAGCCGCTGGGGCACGCTACACTCCGCGCATGACCGCAGATGCACAACCTGAATCAGACCGCGCGGCCACAGACGAGCTGCGCCGCCACCTGGATGCGCTGGGCAGCCCGTACGCAATTATCCCCTGTGACCCGGCGAAAGCGGACACCGCCGTCTTCTGCGCCACCTACGGCTACGCGCCGGAGGAATCGGCTAACACCATCGTTGTCGCGGGCAAGAGTACCCCGCCGGTATACGCCGCCTGTGTGGTGCTGGCGCACACCCGCCTGGATGTCAACCGCGCCGTCCGCCAGCGGCTGGGGGTGCGCAAGGCCTCCTTTGCCGCCGCTGCGGAGACGCAGGATCTGACCGGGATGGAGATTGGCGGAGTGACGGTCTTTGGCCTGCCGCCGGGGATGCCGGTGTGGGTCGATGCCCGGGTGATGCAGCAGCCGCGCATCATCCTCGGTGGTGGGGTGCGCTCCTGCAAGGTGATTGCGCCACCGGCCATCCTGCTGCGGCTGCCGGATGTCACCGTCGTGGAGGATCTGGCGCTGCTTGCCCCCACCAGCTCAGCGTAGGAGGTGCGGCTCCCCGGCAGGTTGCCGGCTGCCGGACGCTGCGTAGAACCGCTGGCAGAACTGGATGAAGGCGGCGGCCACCGGCCGGGGGTGGACAGGGTGGATGGCGATCACGCGGCGGTGCAGGGCAAAGCCGGGCAGCGCCAGCTCGCGTAGCTGCCCGCGCAGCGGCCCGGTTCGCGCCACGTAGCCCGCCACCATCCCCACGCACCCCCCCGCCAGCACATAGGCGCAGATACCGTCAAAGGCGCCGTGCTCGTACTGAATGCGCAGCTGCAGCCCCTGCTCGCGCGCCCAGCGCTCCAGGTACTGGCGGTAGCCGCTGGTGGGGGCCTGAGTGGCGATGGGGTAGCGCGCCAGCAGCGCCAGCGGGTCGCGCTCTGACTCGTCTCGCCGCACCACCAATACCAGCTCATCCTCATACAGCACCGTCGCGGCGTACTGGCCAGTAGCCATATCGGTGTGCAAGTCGTTGGTGACAGCCAGGTCAACCTGGCCGCTGAGCAACGCGGCGAACGACTCGCCCACCCCCCGCGCTTCGATGGCGACGCGCGTACCGGGCGCCTGCTCCTGGAAGGCGCGCACCGCCGGGGGCAGCAGGTGGACGCTGGGGCCGTGCAGGCTGACCACGTTCAGCCGCTCCGCCGCCGGGTGGGCGAGGCCACGGATGCTA
The DNA here is from genome assembly GCA_963170165.1 of Chloroflexota bacterium. Lineage (GTDB taxonomy): Bacteria > Chloroflexota > Dehalococcoidia > CAUJGQ01 > CAUJGQ01 > CAUJGQ01. Next base: position 27,834 of record CAUJGQ010000067.1, read on the forward strand.
TCCTGGATGCCGCTCCAGTCCGTCAGGGACCGCTCGGCAAACAGCAGAAACTGCCCGCCTGCCTGCGTGAGCTCCAACCGCCGGTTGCTGAAGGTGACCAGCGTCGCCCCCATCTCCTCCTCGATGGCGCGAATGTGGCCGTGCACCGTGGTGGGGCTGAGAAACAGCGCCGCCGCCGCCCCCGTATACGAGCCGGTTTCTACCAGTGCCTTAAATGAGCGCAGCGCTTCGAACCGCACCGCCGTCTTCCTCTCCCACGGAACGGATGCTAGGCGCGCATCCCCCCAGCCGCAAGCGCCGGGTGTACCGTGTGGGGCAGGAACGGATAAGGAGGGCTGCGCCATGCCACGGTGGTGCTGGCTGTTGCTGTCTGCGCTGGTGCTGGCCTGTACCACCTCGGCGCAGGAGGAGCCCGGGGGGACGGAGCCCGGCCTGCTGCCGCCGGACCCGCCGGCCACCGCCGCCCCGGCGCCGCCCGCCGCCGGCCTGGGCGAGCCGGTGACGGTACTACCGGGTGTGGTGACCGTGCAGGCCGGCGGCGGTGACGTTGCCCTGGGCGCGCCGCTGACCGGCGAGGTAGCCAGCGGCCTGGGAGTGACCATCTACCTGGAGGACATGCACAGCGATTGCAGCATCCTCACGCTGGAGCGGCAGGACGGGGCGGCGTGGCTGCCGCTGGGCGAGTGCGCGATGGAGCGGGCGGCGCAGGTGCTGGCGATTGGTCCGGGGCGGGGCCGCGCCGTCACCATCCATCCCGGCAGCGTCCACTTTGCCGCTACCCCGGTGACGGCGGGAACGTACCGGCTGGTGGCCCGCTACTGGCTCACCGCCGCACCCGGGCCAGACGCTGCGGAGGTCGCGGTGTCGGCGCCGTTCACGGTCCGGTGAGGGGTGTCAGCCCGCGCGGACCGGGGCCGGCCCGGCCAGCAGTCCGTCGACGGCATCGAGGAAGCGGCGGACGTTGATAGGCTTGGTGATGTAGTCCTGTGCTCCGGCGGCGCGCAGCCGTTCGACGTGGGCGGGGATGGCGTCGGCGCTGACGATCACCACGGGAATATCGCGCGTTTCGGGCAGGGCGCGCAGCCGGGACAGCACCTCGGCGCCGTGCATATCCGGCAGGTTGGCATCGAGCAGGATCAGCCGCGGTCGGTGCTGGCGGGCGAGGTCCACACCCAGGCTGCCCTGCATCGCGGCCAGCAGCTGCACCGCCGGACGCTGGGCAAGGATGCGCTCCACCAACCGGAAGTTAGACAGGTTGTCCTCGATATACAGTACCAGTGCCTCGGCCAGGGCAGGGATGATGGCCGGCGGGCAGGCCGGGGTGCGGTCGCCGGCGGTGGCGGGTGGCGAGGCGACCGGCAGGGTGAGAGCGAAGGTAGAGCCGGTGCCGGGCAGGCTTTCGGCCGTGATGGTGCCGTCCATCGCCTCCATCAGGCGCAACGACAGCGCCAGCCCCAGGCCGGTGCCCTGCGTGCTACCGCGCTCGGCCCCCAGCCGGTCAAACGGCGTGAACAGCCGCCCCAACTGCTCCGGGGCCATGCCGGCGCCGGTGTCCTGCACGAGCAGCCGCAGCCGCCCCCCACCCGGCGCCTGCCAGCGGATGATCACGCGGCCACCGGCGTGGTTGTACTTGATCGCGTTAGACAGCAGGTTGAGCAGCACCTGCTTGAGCCGCTGCTCGTCGGCCAGGACGGCCATCCCGTCATCCAGCGGTTGATCGACGTGGCAGAGGACGCGCTGCTCGGCGGCCAGCGGCCGCACCAGCTGCAGCACTTCCTCCACCAACATCCGCAGCCGCACCGGCTCTGGGTGCAGCTCCAGCCGCCCGGCCTCGATACGGGCGATATCGAGTGTTTCGTTGATCAGGTCCAGCAGATGGCGGCCCGCCTTGAGGATGAAGCCCACCCCCTCCACTTGCGCCGGGCTGGTGGCGTCTGTTTCCAGCAACTGGGCAAAGCCCAGGATGGCATTGAGCGGCGTGCGTAGCTCGTGGCTCATGCGCGACAGGAAGTCATTCTTGGCGCGGCTGGCGCGTTCGGCCTCGTCGCGCGCCTGGTGGGTCAGCTGCTCGGCGCGCAGCCGCTCCGTCACATCACGTGCCAGCACCAGCCAGGCGACGGGCGTCCCCCCGGCGTCGGTCAGCACCTGCGCCCGCAGTTCCAGCGGTACCCAGTGCCCGGCGCGGTGGCGGGCACGGGCGGTCATCTCCAGCCCGTGGGCGGGTAGCCGGTCGCGCTCGGCCAGCGCCTCTTCGAACGTGGCCGTCAGCGCGGGCAGATCCTCCGGATGGAACACATCCTCCATCGGGCCGCCCACGACAAAGTACGGCTCCTGTCCCAGCACATGGCGGAAGGCCGAGTTGGCGACCAGCATCAGCCCGTCCAGGGCGATGACGGTGATCAGGTCAGGCGACGTCTCGATGATGTGATGGAGCCGCTCGCGGCTCTCATGCAGCGCCTCCTGGTCGCGCAGCCGCTCCGTCTGGTCCAGCAGCAACAGCACCGCGCCCGGCTGCTCCGCCAGCGGCGTGAGCAGATAAGCCACCGGTAGCGGTGGACCGCCGCCGGCACGCACCAGCAGGCCTTCGTCGGGGCAGGCACGGCCGCCGCCCGGCCGCAGCAGCGGTGTGGCGCCACCGGGCGAGGTCAGCAGCTCATCCAGCGGCTGCCCGGCCAGCGTGGCGGCATCGCGGCCACACAGCCGCTGGGCGGTGACATTGGCGTACGTGATGCGCCCAGCGCCGTCCAGCAGGCACAGCCCCGCACCCAGCGCCTCCAGCACGGCCGGCGGGTGGGTGCGCTCTGCCTCGAGCAGAGCCAGCAACCGCGGCCACTGCTCGGCGTCCGGGGGGCCTTGTGCGGGATCGATGCCCGCCGCGGCCAGCAGGCAGGTCAGGTGCAGCTGCATGAGATACCTCACCATGGGTATCGGCCGGATCGGCAGCAATCTTGACCGGCGCGATAACGGCCCGGCTAGGGGCGGGCCGGCTTGGTGGCCACCCGGAAGCAGCCGAGGGCGGAGGTATCGTCGGCGGAGAGCGCGCGGGCGATCTCCGTCACCCCGACCCACGACCACAGACGGGTCGCCGGCTACCACGCTGCTCCGTGGCGAGCGTCTTAGGGACGGCTGCGGTACGCTAAGGCGCGAGTCCCGCGCCGGGTGAAAGCGATGACCAACCCTGCCACCGAAATGTATCTCGACCCCTGGGCCGCCCCCCTGCTGGAGGGCGGTCCGGTGGATAACCGGCGGACGCTGGGCCTGCCCGCCCCCCACGCCGAGAATGTCGCCCGCGCTGCCGCCGCGCTGGCCAACACCCGTGGCGGCGATCTGCTGCTGGGGGTGGCGCTCGGCGCCGATGCCTGCCTCTCTGCCCCGGCCGGCCTCTCCGCCGAGACGGCAGAGACGGCGTTGATTGACGGCCTGTCACTGGTGGATCCGCCCATCACCCACCTGGTCAAGACCCGGCTGGTAGAGCAGGCGGCCGGCGCGGTGCTGGTGGCGCGGGTGCGGATGAGCCCGTCCACCCCGCACCTGGTGACCGACGGCGGCGGCATCCCCCGCCTGGGCGATGACGGCATCCGTCCCGTCGCCAGCCGCCGTGAGCTGGACGACCTGTACGCCCGCGGCCGGGGTGAGCGTGAGCGTGCCGATCGCTTGATCGACGCGATGATCGAGAAGCTGACGCTGGCGCACTATGCCTTCTACAGCGTGGCAATCATCGCCTGCACGCATGAGCCCTCGGCCGAGCCGTTCAGCGCCGCCGCCGCCGGGCTGCTGGCTCCGCCAGATGACCCGTTCGTGCGTGCCTTTGGCCTGGCCGCCTACGAGCCCCGTAGCGGCCCGGCCGAGCTGGAGCTGCGCGGGCCGGAGGAGACCGGCGCCTATCTGCGCGTCACCCGTAGCGGCTGTGTGGCGGCGGGCGAGGTGCAGCGCCGTCCCTATCATGAGGAGCTGGACCAGGCAGCCCGCTTCCGTGACCGGCTGGAATCGCTGGCGGCCTCGGCCTGCCGGCTGCTGGGCCACGCGGCCGACCCGGTAATGGTGCCGCATCTGTTTGTGGAAGGGGTGCGCGGTCTGCGCCTGGTGCTCAACGCGGAGCGGCGCATCACCACCGGCTCGGCCCCCCAGGATACCGCTCGCTACGCTCTCCCCCTGGGCGATGCCCGCGACCCCGAATACCCCGCGCGCCTGGCGCTGGAGGCCTTCGCCCGCCTGGAGTCGCTCTTCCGCCCGCCGGAGGCGTAAGCGAAGGAATCAGCCGGGGGCGCCCCCCGCGATGACACGCGTAACGCACATCACGACCTGAGGGAGTCACTGCCACATGGAGACAGCGCCGGAGCGGGCCGGGTTTGACGGCGGGCGGCTGGAGCGTATCACCGAGCATCTGGAGCGCAACTACCTCGCACCGGGCAAGATTGCCGGCTGCCAGGTGCTGGTGTCGCGCCACGGTATCCCCGCCTACTTCCGCAGCATGGGCCTGGCGGACCGCGAGCGAGCCAAGCCGATGGCCGATGACACCATCGTCCGCATCTACTCGATGACCAAGCCCATCACCTCCGTGGCGCTGATGCAGCTGTACGAGCGCGGCGCCTTCCAGTTGAACGACCCCGTCTCCCGCTACATCCCGGAGTGGCGCGGCCACCAGGTGTGGGTCTCCGGCGAAGGTGAGGAGATGGTCACGAAGGCGCCTAACCGGCCGGTGACGTTTCGCCATGTGCTGTCCCACAGCGGCGGCCTCACCTACGGCGCCGGCGATCACCCGGTGGACATGGCGTACCAGCAGCGGGGCGTGCGCCGGGCGATGGGTGAAACGCTGGAGAGCTTTGCCCATAAGCTGGCGGGGGTGCCGCTGCGCTACGAGCCGGGGGAGGCGTGGCTGTACTCGCTCTCCACCGATGTCTGCGGCTATCTCGTGCAGGCGATCTCCGGCCAGCGCTTTGACGAGTACCTCAAGGAGCACATCCTCGAGCCGCTGGGGATGGTCGATACCGCCTTTCACGTGACGCCGGAGAAGGCACACCGCCTGGCCGCCAACTACCAGCGTGGGGCAGACAAGCGGCTGAAGGTGGTGGATGACCCGGAGACGAGCACGTATCTGCGCGAGCCAACGTTCTTCTCCGGCGGCGGCGGCCTGACGGGTACGATTCACGATTACGGCCGCTTCTGCGAGATGCTGCGCCGCGGCGGCGAGCTGGACGGCAAGCGCATCCTCGGCCCGCGCACGCTGCGGCTGATGCACAAGAATCACCTGGCCGGCGGCAAGGACCTGACGCAGATGGCGATCGGCGCCTTCTCGGAGACCGCCAACGAGGGCGTGGGCTTCGGCCTGGGCTTCGCCCTGACGCTGTCTGAGGTGGAGACGGGGGCCCTGGGCGAAGGCGACTACTACTGGGGCGGCGCCGCCAGCACCATCTTCTGGGTGGACCCCACGGAAGACCTGTACGCCGTGTTCATGACCCAGCTCATGCCCTCCGCCACCTTCAACTTCCGTGGCCAGCTCAAGAACATCATCTACTCCGCGATCACGGAGTAAGGGCAGGGGGAGCGGCCCGCTGCGTTGCTTCCACCTGTGCTACGCTCCTCTCGAAGGTGGGGATAGCACCACACCAACCAAAGGAGACACGCAGCGTGGTACGGGCGCAGATCGTAGGGGCAACGGGGTACGGCGGGCTTGGGATGACCGAGCTGCTGCTCCGACACCCTGAGATCACGATCACCTCGTTGCTCGCTACCCAGGACACGGGCAAGTCCATCTCGGCGGTGTATCCGCATCTGCGCGGATTCTGTGACCTGGTGGTGCAGGCCGCTTCGCCCGATTCGGTCGGCCAGGATGCTGACCTGGTGATCTTCGCCACCCCAGACGGCGTCGGCCAGAGCTACGCCCGCAAGTTGCTGGACGCCGGTATCAAGGTGATTGACTACAGCGGCGACTTCCGCTTCCGCTCGGCGGCAGAGTACGCCCGCTACGCCCGCCGTCATCCCTCCGTCCAGGGGAAGGGGCACCAGGCCGAGGACCTGCTGCCGGAGAGCGTATACGGCGTGCCGGAGCTGTACCGCGAGCAGATCGCCGGGGCGCGGCTGGTGGGCAACCCCGGCTGTTTCGCCGTGGCGATGATGCTGGGACTGGCCCCCGCTGTTCGCGCCGGCATCATTGACCCCGGCTCCATCATCTGCGATGGCAAGACGGGTATCTCCGGCGCCGGCAAGAAGCCCTCGGCCACCCACCACTTCCCGGAGCGCAACGAGAACGTGACCCCCTACCGCATCGCCAACCATCAGCACGAGGTAGAGGTCACCGTCACGCTGGAGCAGCTCTCCGGCGAGGATGTGCACATCACCTTCGTGCCGCACCTGGTGCCCATCACCCGCGGCATCATCGTCACCTCATACGCACAGTTGCGCAGCGAGGTGAGCCAAGCGCAGGTGCAGGGGTTGTACGAGGAGATGTATCAGGGGGAGCCGTTCGTACGGGTGATGCCCGCCGGCGTGGCGCCGGGGCTGGGCGCCGTGCTGGGCTCCAACCTGTGTGATATCTCGCTGGCCGTCGATGAGGATAACGGCCGGCTGGTGGTGGCGGCCAGTATCGACAACCTGCTCAAGGGCCAGGCCGGTGTCGCCCTCCAGAACATCAACATCATGCACGGCTTCCCCGAGCGGCTGGGCCTGGAGCGCGTCCCCATTTACCCGTAGCGGGGAGCGAGGCGCGGTCTCCCCCTCTCCCGCAGGCGGGAGAGGGGGCCGGCGGTTGAGGGTCCGCCTTACCCCGCCTTGCCGGGCGACTTCATCCGGAACTTGCCTTCCTTCACCAGCTTCTCCAGCTCGGTGATAAGGCACTCAACACCCTGGATGTCGTGCTGGGTAAGCTGCTGCCATACCTGCTGATCGCCGCTCTGGGCGTACTTGCGGTAGGCCTCGAGCCCCTCCAACTTGCTGTGCAGCGCCGCAACCACATTGTAGGCCTCGTTGCTAATGGGCGAGCCGATGCTGCCCTCGGTCTTGGTCTGCGTGCTCTGGCCGTTGTGCGTCATCGTCATGATGCGTGCTCCTACATGGATATCGCCCCAGACGGGCATACCCCGATGCTAGCGGCCCGTCGCGCGGGCTCGGTTACCCCGCACGCGGTAAACCCGGGAGCGGCAACCGGTATCCGCCGGTGGTATGGCGGCAGGTGCGGCCCGCCGCCCGGCTGCATCCGCTACGCTGAAAGGAGCTGTGCCGCCCCCGTTCCGGCCGCCACAAAGTGAGGCAGCTCGTGATTCGTACCATCCGCGAAGGGGACCGCTGGCGGCTGCAAACCGCTGCCATCGCGCTGGAGCAGCCGCAAACCGGGAAGCGGGTGCTGCTGCTGTCCATGATCCACATCGGCCGGCCTGACTATTACGCCCGTCTGGCGGCGCTGGTGGAGGAACACCCCGGCACGGTGTTGTTCGAGGGCGTGGGGGAGCTGTCACCAGAGGAGCAGGCGGCGCTGCCGGAGGAGGAGCGGCGGGTATACGCCGGGCTGGCCTCGCTCAACGCCGGCTATCGCCGTATCGCCGCCGCCCTGGGCCTGGTGGCCCAGCCGGACGCCATGCCCAAGCCGCGACCGGGCTGGGTACGCGCCGACCTGCCCGTGCGCGAGCTGTTGCGCCGGTGGGTGGCCGGGCGGCTGCCACTGGTACCGCTGATGGACCAGGCCGGCCAGGCGCTGGAATCGGCGCTGGCCCGGCGGGTCACCCGCCTGCTGCTGTTGCAGGAGCCGTGGATCCTCTCTGTCTTCCGCCTGGTGAAGGGCATCTCTCCCAACCTCGGGCGGCTTACCGGCCTGCTGGTGGATGAGCGCAACGCCGCCGCGCTCGCCACGTTCGATACGCTGGCCGGGCCGGCTGCTCAGGACGTGCTGATCACCTATGGCGCCGGGCACGTTCCCGGCCTGCTGGCCGGCTTTCGCACCCGCGGCTACCGCGTCCGCCACCAGGACTGGTACACCGCTCACGAGGAGCGCATCCCCTATACCGACCTGCTGGACCGCGCCGCCCCCATCTTCGCCCAGCGCGGCAGCAAAGGGGCGGGGAGCGGGGAATAGGAGGCAAGGGCGCGAGGGCGCGTTGCCCGCGGCCCTGTCTCCTTGTCTGGTAGCATGGCTGGGGCGTCCCTGCCATGGGGCGCACTTGTGCGTGTGAGTGCGTGTGATGAGCGATACCGCCGCCTGTCGTGATGCCATCCGGCAGGCGTTCCAGGACTTTGGCGAGGTGCTGACTGCAGCGGAGGTGGTAACGCGGGTGACCTCCCGGCACGGGGCGGCGTTCGCCGCCGCGCAACTCCAGTCCGAAGCCGCGGCGATGACCGCGGGGGAGGATGCGCCGCTGCGCGATCTCGGTGGGGGCAAGCTGAAGCTGGCCCAGCAGCCACCGGTGCCGCCGCCGTCTCCGGATGACGTGCTGTACCGCAGCGAGAACGGCATCGCCTGGATCACCCTCAACCGGCCGGTGGTGCTGAATGCCGTTAACTGGTCGCTGCGCAAGGGGTTGATGCTGGCGTTGCAGCGCGCAGTAGAGGACAGCGGCGCCAGCGTGGTGATCCTCACCGGCGCGGGCCGCTCGTTTTGCGCCGGTGGTGATGTCCAATCAGCGCCGCAGCCCGAGGGGGAGGTGGTGCCCGGAGCGATGGAGATCTACCTCACCATCTGGAGTATGCCCAAGCCGGTGATCGCCGCGGTGCGCGGCCACGCCGTCGGCCAGGGCTGCGAGCTGGCGGGAGTATGCGACTTCACCATCGCCTCGGAGACGGCACAACTGGGCGAGATCCAGATCCGCCACGGCTTTGGCCCGCCCTTCCTGATCTCCCCCTTTCTGGTGGGGCTCAAGCAGGCGAAAGAGCTCCTGATGCTGGGCGAGGTGGTGGACGCCCACGAGGCGCGACGGCTGGGGCTGGTCAACCGTGTGGTGGCCAACGACCGGCTGGAGGCGGAGGCGGAGGCGGTGGCGCGCAAACTGACGGCGCTGCCCCAGCGCACCGTTCGCCAGAACAAGCTGTTGGTCAACCGCGTCTATGAGATCGCCGGCTTCCACAACGCGCTCAACTACCGCGATGACCCCACCATCCAGGCCGCCGCGGATGCCGCCGGGACGGAGACGCTGAACGAGCACCTGCGCATCCTGCGCGAGCAGGGCTGGGATGCCTTCCGCACCTCCCGCGACGCCCAGTACCGGCAGTAGCGAACCGGAACGAGGAAACAGGGGAGACCGCCGCAGGTGGCGAGCCACCCGCGCACGCGCCCCCTGTTTCCTAATCCCGGCTGAGGTTGCGCAGCGAGCGGGCGATCAGGCCCAGGCCGCCGAACAGCAGCACCAGCATGACGATCGTGGCAAACAGCGACGTGGGCCGGAAGAAGAACGTCAGGTGGGAGATGATCCCGGCGAAGATGATGATCACCCCCACGGCGCACAACGCCCAGCCCAGCAGGCTCTTGCTGCTGAAGAACAAGAAGAAGACGCCGAAGATCAGCGGCACCAGCGACAGGCTGTAGCCGCTCGTGCCGAACAGATCCCAGCGCGTCGTGAACACCGTCACCCGGTCGATGAACAGGTAGCCCCCGGCCACCGCCATCACCAGCCCCAGCAGGAAGCTGCCCAGCCCGCCGCTGGTGCCGCCCGGCTCCCGCAACCGATGCCGCTCCCGCTCCCGAGCCGTCATACCATCCTCCTTCGGTCCCGCTGCCGGGCCGCCGCTGCTCGTCTCAATCACGTCCACGAGCATAGCGCCTCTCACCCCCGCCGCGCTGTATCCCGCGCGACGAACCACACGGTCGGCAGAAGGGGAAAGCGAAGGCACGATGTGGAGCGCACGGACCGTGCCGGTCACCGTCCGGCGCGGTGCGTTCAGGGCCGGGGGCGGGCCCTTACCCGCAACCTCCTCTCCCGCCGCAGCGGGCCAGGGGGAGCCGGTGAAAGCGCGAGAGGAATGCTTCCCGCCGAGCGGGTGGGGGGCGGTGGCGGCGTAGGCGAAGCACACCCCCTCCCCGCTGCGGCGGGCGAGGGGGTGTGGGGGTGAGGGTCGCTCCCTCACTGCGGTCATCCTCCCGAGCGGGGGGATGACGCTGGGGCTCGTTGCCCCCTGATGAAACGTCCGGGTTAGCGGCCGGGGCAGGTGCAGCGGCTGCCGGTGGCGCAGCCATTGCAGCAGTACATGCGCCCGTCCTTCTCGATACCTTGACCGCCGTTGCCACTCCACTGATGCTGGCCCATCCCGCAGCGCGGGCAGCTTTGCTCCTGCATGTCCTGGCTCCTGTCATGTGATGCTTCCACCATAACCACGCGTAGACGAGCGATAGTATCCCCCGCCGGGCGTAGCAGGCTGGGCGCATCACGCCAAAAGACCGGGCTGCGACGCCCGGTCCTGTTGCCAGGTGGCGCGGGATGATGCGGCTACGGCTTGAGCACGAGCACCGGGGCAACGCCGCTGCGAATCACCTTTTCGGTGACGGAGCCGTTAATCAGGTGGCTGATACCGTGGCGGCCATGGGTGGTCATGGCGATCAGGTCGGCGCCGGTGGCCTTGGCCTCTTTGATGATCGCCTCGGCGGCGTCATGCGCAATGATGGCACGCACTTCGCAGGTAATGCCTTCAAGCTGGTGGGCGCGCTGGACGAGATAGTCGCGTAGCTCCGCCTCGGCCCGTTCAACGGCCTGCTCACGTGTCTCGGCGGGCGGCGGGACAAGATCGGCGGTGGTGGGGATATGCAGGCGTGTGCCGTTGGGCGCGGCGGCAGGCACGGTCTCGCGATAGTTGAAGCTGGATGGGGTCTCGCGCGCCTGCTCCGGCTTGCGCACCGCCAGCAATTCAATCGTCGCGCCCAGTGGTTTTGCCGCGCGGGCCACCGGCTCTAAGATCGCCTCGCTAAACTGGGTGCCATCGAGCGGGACTAGGAATCGCATGGTGGTCTCCTCCACGGACCCGCCCGGCACGAGCCACCGGGGCACACAGCGGGCGGTGTTGATCGGTGCCGCATTCCCCGTGGGCGGATGAGATCTTCCCCGCCCACGGATAGCATGCCGTGGCCGCGGATGACAGTCTGCCAGGCAACGCAGGATCACCGCTGTGGGGTGATACCCCGACGAATGCCTGAACCAGAACCACGAAGGCAGCGGAGCGGTGACCTGTATGACGGGGACGGCCGGAGAGGCGCTCAGGGCCAGGCACGGCGCAACAGTCGTGTGCGGCCGCAGTCCTGGCCCGGGAAGCGCTCCGGCTAGCAGCAGCGGTTGCCGTCCTCGCCGTCGGTGCTGCAGCAGGCAGCGGTGGCCAGGCCGGCAGGGGCGAGCAGCTCGATACGCTCGGTGGCGGCGGCGCGGAGCCAGGGGCGGGCAGGCGCGGCGCCATCGGGGCGGCGGGCGTTGATCAGGGCGCTGCGCCAGGGCGTTTGCTTGCCGTCCTGGGCCAGCTCAATCTCGATGTCCGTGAAGCCGGCAGCGGCCAGCCCGGCCGCGTAGCTGTCGCGTTGCAGGGCGCCGGAGATGCAGCCCGCCCACAGGTTCAGGTCCTGCTGCTCCGCTTCGCTCAATGGGTGCAGCAGCACGACATCGGACACATGCAGGCGACCGCCGGGCCGCAGCACGCGGAAGGCCTCGCGGAAGACAGCGGGCTTGTCCGGCGAAAGGTTGATGACACAGTTGGAGATAATCACATCGACGCTCTGGTCAGCGACGGGCATCGCCTCCATCACGCCCTTGCGGAACTCGACATTGGTGACGCCGAGCTTGGCCTTGTTCTGCTCGGCCAGGGCGAGCATGTCATCGGTCATATCCAGGCCGATGACGTGCCCCTCGGGCCCCACCTGCCTGGCGGAAAGGAAGCAGTCCAGCCCGGCGCCGGAGCCCAGGTCCAGGACGGTTTCACCCGCGGCCAGCCCGGCGATAGCGGTGGGGTTGCCGCAGCCGTAAGAGACCGCCGTCTCTGGCAGGTCAGCGGCCTCGACGCTGGAGTAGAACTTGGACTTCTGGTCTGGGGCGGCCTGCGGGCCGCAACAGCCGCTGCCCTCCCCGGCCGCCACCTCGCGCGCGCGGGCGCCATAGGCGGCGCTCACCGCCTCGCGGATATCATCTGCAGTCCGGTTCACCATGGCCGTGCCTCCCTCGGTTCGGCTTTTTCCGATATGCTGCGCGCGCAACAGCCACGCCTAGCAGCAGGTGAGATCGTCCAGCATCCGGCGCAGCACAGCCAGCGCCGTTGGGTCCAGGCAGTAACAGGTGTGCGGCCCCTCGATCACGCCGGTGATGAGGCCGGCCTGCTTGAGTACCTTGAGATGTTCGGAGACGGTGGACTGCGCCAACGGTAGCTCGTCCACCAGTTCGCCGCAGACGCAGGCCGCCCGCTGCGCCAGCAGCCGCACGATGCGAAAGCGCACCGGATTGGCCAGCGCGCGCAGCATCTGCACCGCCCGCGCTTCCTCTGCCGTCTGTGTGATCGCCTTCATCGCATCGGTATTTTCCGATGGGTTCCGCACCCTGTCAAGTAGGATCATGTACCTGCGGGAGAAGTCGCGACGTGCCCCCAGCTTGACACCAACGGGAGCGGCCCGCAGCGTGGGTGGCGCCGAACACTGCCGCTGAGGGCTGGACCATGACGCATGCTGTCCGCATTGACCACGACGTGCCGATGACGGCACGCGACGGTGTCACGTTGCGCGCCGACATCTTCCGTCCGGATGATGACGCCCGCCATCCGGCGCTGCTTACCCGCACGCCCTATGACAAGCGCCTGTCCTGGAACAGTGACTATCTGGGCGCGGTGCAGGCGGCGCGCGCCGGCTATGCCGTGGTTGTCCAGGACACGCGCGGGCGGTTTGCCTCCGAGGGAGCGTATCTGCCGGGGCAGCCGGAGGGCAAGGACGGCTACGACGCCGTGGAGTGGGTGGCCGCAGAGCCATGGTGTGACGGCAACGTCGGCATGACCGGCGGCTCCTATCTGGGCCGCATCCAGTGGCAGACGGCGCTGGAACAACCACCATCGCTGAAGGCCATCGCTCCCGCCATTATCACCGCCGGGCCGCTGAGCGAGTGGCGGCGGGCCGGGGTGGTGGACTTCGAGGCCAACGTCAGCTGGTTCTCGCTGATGGCAGTGGAGATGACCAACCGCCTGGAACGGCAGGGGCAGGATGTCACCGAGGCCCGTCGCTGGCTAGAGCGGGCGCGCCAGAATATCGATGAGGTGCTGGAGCACCTGCCCTTCAAGGAGGTGCCGCACTTCAACTTTCCCGGCATCCGTGAGGGCTTCATCGCCCGCTCCTCCGACGCGCTGCCCCCCGGCATCCGCACGGAGCAGGACCTGTTCTGGGACGTGAGCCGCGTCACGGTGCCCTGCTTCCACGCCGGAGGTTGGTTCGATATGTACTCCGGCTCGCTGTTCACCAGCTTCAACCGGATGCGGACCGGGGGCGGCAGCGCGGCGGCGCGCGCCGGGCAGCATGTCCTGTGCGGCCCGTGGGTACACGGTGGCCAGTTGCCATCCTTCTCCGGCGGCTTGCACTTTGGCCCCACGGCTGGTGCGGCCGGGGCCTTCACCCAGGCCCGCCTGCTCGCGTTCTTCGATAAGTACCTGCGTGGCCGCGATATCGATATCCCCGCCGTCCGCTACTTCGTGATGGGCGCTAACCAGTGGCGCAACGCGGATGCCTGGCCGCTGCCAGAGACGGTGTGGACGCCGTTCTACCTGAGCAGCGACGGCCGCGCCCAGACCGCCGCCGGCGCCGGCACGCTCACGCGCGATGCCCCAGGGGCACAGCCGCCGGACCGCTATCTCTATGACCCGCGCTTCCCCGTCCCCACCACCGGCGGCCGTAGCCTGCCCACGGGCAGGCTCGTTCCCGGCCCGCTCGATCAGACCCATGTCGAGCGCCGTAGCGATGTGCTGTGCTACACCACGCCGGAGCTACGCGCCGATCTGGAGGTGACCGGCCCGGTGTCGCTGCGCCTGTACGCCGCCACCACCGCCACCGACACGGACTTCGTCGCCAAGCTGGTGGATGTCTTCCCGGACGGCGCCGCCTATAACGTGGCGGAAGGGGTGATCCGTGCCCGCTTCCGTGCCGGGCTGCTAGCACCCAGCCCGGTGACGCCCGGCGTGGTGACCGACTACACGATAGACCTGGCGAATGTGTCCATCCTCTTTCGCGCCGGTCACCGGCTGCGGCTGGATATCACCAGCAGCAACTTTCCCCGCATTGACCGCAACATGAACACCGGCAACCCGTTGGGCGAGGACGCCGAGGGCATCCCCGCCGTCCAGAGCATCTATCACGAACCGGCCTACCCCTCGCACCTGCTCCTCCCCGTGATTCCGGGGAATCGGAGCGATGGGTAAGCGGTGACGGACGCAGGCAGGGGCGGCCGGTCCCGATGGATGGGGGCATCCTCTGCTCTCCGCGAAGCTGGTACGCTGGGGCGCGGAGGCGGTGCATGGATGTGAGCGCGGATATCGCGGTGATCGGTGGGGGGATTGTCGGGCTGGCGGCGGCGCGCGAGATCCTGGCGCGGCGGCCGGGGGCGCGGCTGGTGATCCTGGAGAAGGAGGCCGCGCCCGGGCAGCATCAGACCGGCCACAACAGCGGCGTGATTCACTCCGGCATCTACTACGCCCCCGGCTCGCTCAAGGCCAAGCTGTGCGTGGCGGGCGCGACGGATCTCGTGCGCTACTGCGACGAGAAGGGCATCCCGTACCGGATGATCGGCAAGGTGATCATCGCCCGCAACGACGAGGAGTTGCCGCGGCTGGAGGAGCTGCACCGGCGCGGGGTGGCCAACGGCGTGCAGGGGCTGGAGATGGTGGGGCCGGAGCGGCTGCGCGAGATCGAGCCGCACGCCGTCGGGGCGCGGGCGCTGTTCTCCCCCAACACGGGCATCGTCGATTTCACCGCCGTCGCCCGCGCCTATGCCGGGGATGTGCGGGCCGGCGGCGGGGAGATCCACACCGGCGCACAGGTGACGGCGGTGCGGCAGCGGGACGGGCGTACCGTGCTCGTCACCACCGCCGGTGATGTCGAGGCGGCGACGGTGATCGCCTGCGCCGGGGTGTATGCCGACCGGGTGGCAGCGCTTACCCGCGCTCCCCGCTCCCCGCGCATCGTTCCCTTCCGCGGTGACTACTGGGTGTTGCGCCCGCAGCGGCGGCACCTCGTCAATACGCTGATCTACCCGGTGCCGGACCCCTCGTTCCCCTTCCTCGGTGTCCATTTCACGCCACGGATGGACGGCGCCTGCTGGCTTGGCCCGAACGCCGTGCTTGCCTTCTCGCGCGAGGGCTACCGGCTGCGCGATATCAACCGCCGCGACCTCCAGGAGGCGGTCACCTTCCGCGGCTTTCAGCGGCTGGCGCGGAAGTACTGGAAAACCGGGCTGGCGGAGATGTGGCGCGGCGTGAGCAAGCGCGCCTTCCTGCGCTCGTTGCAGGACTACATCCCCGAGGTGCGTGCGGCGGACATGCTGCCCGGCCCGGCCGGGGTGCGCGCCCAGGCGCTGGGCGACGACGGCGCGCTGGTCGATGACTTCATCGTTCACCGCAGCGGCGGCATGTTGCACGTCCGCAACGCCCCCTCCCCGGCCGCCACCTCCTCCCTCGCCATCGGCCGCCTGATTGCGGACGAGGTGGAGCAGGGATAGCCCCTGTACGGCCGCCTTACCGCCGGTGGGGTAGGGGCGCGCCGGGACCTACCGCGCGCGGGCTAACAGACAAATCCCCCGCGGGCCCAACGTGCAGGCGCCGGCAGAACGGCATGATCAGGGTGTACCTCACGCCGGCCGGAACGAACGGTGTCAACCAATCAACCGGACGCGGCCTGTGGTGCAAGGAGGTAGCCATGCGGAAGTCCAGAAGCGGCACTTGATCCGGCCCGCACTTCGGGCCTGATTGAGCGTCACTAGGGACGGAGGCGAAAGCACCCTCCACCCTTTTTGAGCGGCCGGTGCGATGGATGCGTTCCATCCCGCCGGCCGCTCACCGTGTGTACCGGATGAGGGGCTTCCACTGAACGGACCGGCCGCGTAGCCTGTGCGGCATCTGCCTCTGCGGAGCGGCTGCCATGGTCACCGAAGCGCGCGTGCGCACCGTCTGTCCCCACGACTGCCCGGATATGTGTTCCATCATCGCCACCGTGCGTGACGGCCGCCTGGTGGCCGTGGCGGGCGACCCTGATCAGCCGTTCACCAACGGCTTTCTCTGCGGCAAGGTGCGGCGTTACCCGGAGCGGGTCCACTCCCCCCACCGGCTGCTGACGCCGCTGCGCCGCACCGGGCCGAAGGGCGCCGGGCAGCTCACCCCTATCTCCTGGGATGCGGCGCTGACCGAGATCACCGAGCGCTGGCAGCAGGTGCAGGCGGCGTACGGCCCAGAGGCGCTGTTGGGCTACGCCTACAGCGGCAATCAGGGCATCGTCAACCGCAACATCGTGCGGGCGCTGTTCCACGCCCTCGGCGCCAGCCGCCTGATCGCCGGTACGGTGTGCGACACCACCTGCGCCGCCGGCTGGACATATGCCCTCGGCAACACGCCGGACACCGACCCTGAAACCGTGGTGGACTCCGACTTCATCCTTTGCTGGGGTGCGAATCTGGTCACCACCAACGTCCATATGGTGCCGCTGGTAGATGCCGCGCGCGACCGCGGCGCCCAGCTGGTGGTGATCGACCCCTATCGTACGCGCACCGCCCGCCGGGCAGACCGCCACTTCGCCCCGCGCATTGGCACGGATACGGCGCTGGCACTGGGGATGATGCACGTGCTAGCGCGTGATGGTATCGCGGACGCGGCCTTCATCGCCGCCCGTAGCACCGGCTGGGAGCGGCTGCGCGACGAGGTGCTGCCGCGCTACACACCGGAGGCGGTGGCGGCGATCACCGGCCTGCCCGCCGCGGACATCGAATGGCTGGGCCGGCGGTACGGGGAGGCGCGCGCGCCGTTTCTGCGCGTGGGGATGGGCATGTCGCGCCACTGGGGCGGCGGCATGGCAACGCGCACCGTGGCGCTGCTGCCGGCGGTTGTCGGGGCCTGGGGCAAACCGGGTGGCGGTGCACTGCTCCACACCTCCGAGGCGTGGACCTTCAACTTCAACGCGCTCCGCCGCCCGGACCTGATGGCCCGCCCCACCCGCGAGATCAATCACAGCACGCTGGGCCGGGACCTGCTGGAGCTGCGCGACCCGCCGGTGATGGCGCTGTACGTCTCCTCCAACAACCCCGCCGTCACCTGCCCGGATCAGCGCCGCATGACCGCCGGCCTGGCGCGGGAAGACCTGTTCACCGTCGTGCATGACAGCTTCCTGACGGACACGGCCCGCTTTGCCGATATCGTGCTGCCCGCCACCACGGCGATGGAGAGCGAGGACCTGTTCCGCAGTTACGGCAGCTACTACCTCCAGCACAGCGCGCCGGTGCTGGAACCGATTGGTGAGGCCCGCTCTAACCTGTGGCTGACCCAGCAGCTGGCGCGGCGGCTGGGGCTGGCAGACCCGGTGTTCACGGCGGATACCGGCATGCTGATAGACGCCGCGCTCGCCGGGGCGGGCGGCGTCCTGGCGGGGCTATCGCCGGCGGCGGTGCGTGGCGCCGGGCCGATCAAGGTCAACGCGCCGCAGGACGGCCCGCCGGTGACATGCTTCTTCAGCGAGCAGATGGCGCGCGACGGCCTGCCGCCGCTGCCGGAGTGGCAGCCGGACCCCCAGGAGCCGCCCGCCGGTTCAGGGCAGCTACGGCTGCTGACCCTGCCCGGCCACGCCCAGCATCACTCCGCCTTCGCCGGGGTGGCGGCGCTGCGCCGGCGGGCGGGCCCGGCCACCGCCGTGCTGCACCCGGACGATGCCGGGCAGCGCGGGATTCGGGATGGGGGCGCCGTCCTGCTCGCCAATGCCAACGGTGAGGCCGGTGTCCGCTGCCGTGTCAGCGACGAGACGCTGCCGGGGACGGTGGCAGTGGAGGGCAGCCCCAGCCGCGAGGACTTCCTGTGCGGCGGCCCCTTCAACGTCCTGGTCTC
>CAUJGQ010000068.1 GCA_963170165.1 Chloroflexota bacterium
GCGGAGTTCTCGACCAGCCCTTCCCGCTCCAGGATCTCGACGTTCGCCAGCGCCACGGCACAAGAGACCGGGTGAGTGCCGAAGGTGATGCCGTGGGTGAAGGTGTGCTTCTTATCCGTCGCGAACGCCTCGGCGACCTGAAGCGTGGTCATCGTGCAGGCGATCGGCGCATAGCCGGACGACAGGCCCTTGGCCGTCGTCATGATGTCGGGAGTGATGCCGTAATGGTCGATGCCGAACCAGCGCCCTGTGCGGCCGAACCCGTTGATCACCTCGTCGGCGATCAGCAGGATGCCGTACTTGTCGCACAGTGCCCGCAGCGTCTGCCAGTACTCCTGCCAGGGGACGAAGGCGCCGTTGGCCGTCGAAATCGGCTCGGCGATGATTGCTGCGATGGAATCCGGCTTCTCGAACTCGATCAACTGTTCGTAGGCGCGGGCGCAAAACACATTGCAGTCTGGGTAGGTCTTCTCATACGGGCAGTGGTAGCAGTTGATTCCGGGAATGTGGCGCGCGTTTGGCGATAGGGGCTCGTAGGGTACCCGGCTGGCATAGGTCGAGCCATTGACGGACAGCGCACCGAGCGTAACACCGTGATAGGAGCCGCGGCGGGCGATGATCTTGGTGCGCTTTTTGTCACCGCGGGCGTGGTGATATGCCTGTGCCATCTTGATCGCCGTCTCCACCGCCTCCGAGCCGGAGTTGACGAAGAAGAAGCGCTCGATGCCGTCGGGTGTGATCGTCGCCAGTTTGCTGGCCAGGTCAATCGCCGGTGGCGAGGCATAGGCGAACGTGTTGACATACGCCAAGCGCGCCATCTGGTCGGCGGCGACCTCTGCCAGCTCGCGGCGTCCATGCCCGGAGTTCACCACCCACAGCCCGGACATGGCATCGATATAACGCTTGCCGTTGATGTCGGTCAGCCGGATGCCATCGCCCTCGGCGATGACAATCATGCCGCCAGGCTTGGAGAGATCCAGCCAGTTCTGGTTATGCACCCATAGGTGATCAACCCCACGCTGCACGTAGTCCGCAGCGTCTTCGGGGTTCAGCGGCAGTGTCAGCCGCTGCCGTGCCCGCCCGGAAAGCGCTCCCGCCATGACTGACCTCCCTATTCCGGGACAGTTCGGGACTGCCCGCGGTCGGCGCCAGTATAGCCCAGCCCGGAGCAGTAAGCGCGCCACCGTGCGTTGCCGGTATCGCACTTCGTGCCTGCCGTTGCGGCGCGTTGGGCGCGGAACCGGCCGCCGTCCGGGGTGCTGCCTGGTCCCTTCGTCCCGGTGTGCCCCGCCGGGCGGCCGGCTGTCAGGCACGGCCAACGAGCGGTCACGAACGGTCCCGGGGACGGCGCAGCATGACCGCGGACGCGGTTAATTGTTGATGGGACAACGAACACCAGGGAAGGGGAGCACATCATGGTGGCAGAGTTTGTTGGTCAGCGACCGGCGGGGATGGAGCAGGCGCTCAGCGAGCTGCGGGCGCGGCTACGTGGCTCACTCACCACGCCGGGGGACGCCGGCTACGACGCCGCGCGCACGGTGTACTGGAGCACGTTTGACCGCCGGCCGGCGCTGGTCGTGCGCGCCGCCGACGAGATTGACGTGATGGCGGCGGTGGACTACGCCCGCGAGACGGGCACGCCGCTGGCGGTGCGCAGCGGTGGCCATGGCTTCGCTGGTCACGGACTGGTCGATGGCGGCATCGTCGTGGACCTGTCCGGCCTCAAGGCGCTGCGGATTGACCCGGTGCGGCGGACGGCGCGCGTGCAGCCCGGTGTCACCTGGCTCGAATATGCGGAGCAGGCGCAGGTACACGGGCTGGCCACCACCTCGGGCGACGTCGGCTCCGTCGGGGTCGGTGGGCTGACGGTCGGTGGCGGCGTGGGCTGGATGGTGCGCAAGTACGGCCTGACGATTGACCATCTGCTGTCGGTTGACATCGTCACTGCTGATGGTAACTTGCGGCGCGCCAGCGAGACCGAGCACCCCGATTTGTTTTGGGCGGTGCGCGGCGGCGGCGGCAACTTCGGCATCATCACGGCATTGGAGTTCCGGCTGGAGCCGGCCGGGCTGGTGCTGGGTGGTGGCATCTTCTACGAAGCCACCAACGCGCCGGAGATCATCCGCACCGCCGCCAACTATGCGGCGCAGGCGCCGGATGAGTTGACGGTGATGGTGATGGTGATGCGTGCTCCAGCGTTGCCGTTCATCCCGGCAGAACGCGTCGACGAGCTGGTGGTGCTGGTGGCGCTGTGCTATGCAGGGGACCTTGCCGAGGGTGAGCGGGTGGTGGCGCCGCTCCGCGACCTGGGCACCCCGGTGGCAGAGCTGATCGGCCCGATGCCGTACCCCGGCATGTTCGCCCTGACCGCGGATATCGCCAAGCCCGGTCATCGCCTGGCCGTGCGATCGATGTATCTCAACGACGTCGATAGCGAGGTGGCAGAGACGATCGCGGCGCACTGTGAGCAGATGCGGGCGCCGTTTGCGATGGCGCAATTGCGGGTGCTGGGCGGAGCGATGGCGCGGGTGCCCGCCGGATCCACCGCCTTTGGTCACCGCGACAAGCCGTTCATGCTGTCGGCGATCACCGAGTGGGATGATCCCGCCGAGGATGAGCGGCAGCAGGCGTGGGCGCAGCAATTCTTCGACGCGCTCCGCGATCGGGCAGCCGGAGTGTACGTCAACTTCCTGCAGGACGAGGGCGAAGCGCGCGTTCGTGAGGCGTATCGCGCCGGTGTGTTCCAGCGGCTGGCGGCGGTCAAGGCGCAGTATGACCCGGCCAACCTCTTCCGCTCGAACCAGAACATCAAGCCCGCTTGAGGGGCGCCCGCGTTCACGTCCCGGGCCGGCGACCGTCGGTGCCGGTCTGGGGCGTGGCTCCAGCGCTCAGCCGATAGCGCCGGACTCCTTCAGCGCCGCAATCTCTTCCCAGCTGTAGCCTTCCTCCAGGAGCAGCATCTCGGTATGCTGGCCCAGTTCCGGCGCCGGGCCCGCCGGTGCGGCACCGGTCTCGGAGAAGCCGGCCGGCGGCGCCACCATCCGCAGCGTCCCACCCACACCGTCTGGCACCTCAACCCAGGCACCGGCCGCGGCCGCCTGCGGGTCCGCCGTTACTTCTTCCACGGTCTGCACCTTTGCCCACACGATGCCCTCGGCGTCAAAGGCCTGGCCCCAAACATCCCGTGGATGGCCGGCAATGATGCGGTCCAGTTCGGCGATGAGCGGGGCGGCATATTCGCGGCGGCGGCGCAGATCGACAAAGCGTGGATCACCGCGCAGCCGTATTCCCTGCTCGGCGCCCGCCACCCGCTCAATGGCACGCAGAAATCCCGGCCAGTAGCGGTCGGCTTGGAGATTGACCAAGTAGAACCAGCGGCCGTCTCCGGCGCGATAGGGGTTCGTCAGCGGGTTGTTGACGGCGCGCCGGCCGGACTGCGGTACTACCTGGCCGGTGCGGAGCTGCATCGAGAAGTCCCAGGCCATCGTGTAAATGCCGGTGCGGTACAGCGACGCATCAACGATCTGGCCGCGGCCGGTGCGCGTCCGTGCCAGCAGCGCCGCACACACACCAGCGGCCGCGGCCACCGCGGTGCTGTGGTCGCCGACGCCACCGCGCGGGTTCGGCGGATCGCAGGTGGATCCCTCCTCCTGGAGCGAGGCCATGATGCCGGACCGCGACCAGTAGGCCGCAGCATCAAACGACGGCCGGTCGCGGTCCTCCCCTGCCGGGCCGTAGCCCGTCACCCGGCAGTACACCAGCCCCGGATTCGCGTCGCGCAGGTCAGCATCGGTCAGGCGCAGCCGTTCGACGGCGCGGGGGATCAGGTTGGTGACAAACACGTCAGCGCGGTCGATCAACCGCCGGGCGGCGCGGTAACCATCCGGATGCGCGAGGTCGATGGCGACGCTGCGCTTGCCCCGGTTGTCAAACTCGAACGGCGGGTTGATGCCGGGGATGCGTGCCGGGTTGGACATGCCGCGCAGCGGGTCACCCGCCGGCGGCTCAATCTTGATGACGCTCGCCCCCCAGTCGGCGAGGATGGCGGCGGCGGCCGGCCCGGCGACCCACACGCCGGCCTCCACCACCCGCAGCCCCTCCAGCGGTCCCGGCATCGCTACTCTCTCCGCGGACGCTCGGCCGGCTTCCGGCGCTCGCCGGTGCTCGTAATGCGGCGAGGCCGGCCGCGCTGTGGCAGCACGGTTCGCAGTACGTCCAGTAATGCCCGGGCAGAAGCCGCCGGTGGCGCCCCTTCTCGGTGAATGGCGGCAATCGCGCGCGAGGGCAGTGGCGGACCGTCAACCTCGATCACGGCCAGGCGGTTGGCAGCGATGTCATCAAACAATGACAGTTCCGGCGCCAGCGCGATACCGATCCCCGCCGCCGCCATGCGCTTGAGCGTCTCGGTGCTTTCAGCGCGCACCACCACACGCGGCGTCACCGCGCAGCCGGCAAAGTACGCTGCGGTCAGTTCCCACGAGGAGGCGCTAGCCGTACGTGCTAGTAGTCCGGCACGACCCAGCTCCTCCGGTGTCACCTTGCCACCGGCCGCCAGCGGGTGATCGATGGCCGCAACCGCGATCAGCGGCTCCTGGTACAGGGGGATCGTGACGATGTCACGCAACGCCAACGGCCGGTTGACGAGGGCGATATCGACCTGATCGTCGATGACCATCGCCGCCACTGCGGCGGCGGCGCCGGTGTGAATCTCCAGCTCAACCCCGGCATGAGCGCGCATGAACCGGCTAAGCGCCATGGGCAGGATGTAGGTCGCGATATCGGTCGTGGCGGCGGTGGCCAGCCGTCCGGCCTCCACGGCTTCCATCGCCTTCAACTCGGTGGCCGCGTTGCGAAGCGTGCGCAGCGCCGCCTCGGCTTTTGGCAGGAAGCGCGCCCCCGCCGCGGTCAGCCGTACCCCCCTGCCCGCCCGCACCAGCAGTTGTTGCCCAAGGTCCAGCTCCAGGGCGCGGACCCGCTGGGTGAGCGATGGTTGCGTGAGATACAGCGTCCGAGCTGCGCGGGAAATGGAGCCGCTGCGCGCCGCCTCGACGAACGCCTCTAGTTGCCGCAACTCCATTGGCTGGGCTCTCGGAAGTGCAGGGTGCACGGGGCAGTATAACCGGTCATCCGGCTATCGTGCGCGGCCATCTTCGCGCTTGGCATCCGGGTTGCGACGGGAAGCGGCAGTGTCAGGCGGCGGGCTCCCGCTTTGGTCCTCGGTCGCCCGCCGCTGCTCCAGCCAGCGCCGCACCCGCACCTCATCCCCATAGCGTCCAGGCTGGTAATACCGGCGTCCGGCCAGTGGCGCCGGCAGGTTCTGCCCCTGGCGGACCGGCGGCGGGACGCGCGACTCCTCAACGGTGCGCGGAACGTAGTCGGCTATATAGTCGTGGGCATAGCGATAGTCGCGCCCATAGCCGAGCGCCTTCATCAGCCCGGTGACGGCGTTGCGCAGGTGCAGCGGCACCGGCTCCTGCATCGTACGTTCGACATCGGCGCGAGCGGCGCTGTAGGCCGTGCCGGCCGAGTTGCTCTTGGGCGCGCTGGCCAGGAAGAGTGTGGCATGGGCGAGCGGATACATTGCCTCGGGCAGCCCCAGCAAATGAACGGCCTGCTGGGCAGCAACGGCCACCGTCAACCCGCGCGGGTCGGCCATGCCGATGTCCTCGGAGGCGGCAATCACGAGCCGGCGCGCGACAAATAGCGGATCTTCGCCCGCCGCCAGCATGCGCGCCAGCCAGTACACTGCCGCATCGGGGTCGGAGTCGCGGATTGACTTGATGAACGCAGAGATCGTGTCGTAGTGGGACTCCCCTGCCTTGTCATAGCGTGGGGCGCGGTGCTGAACTGCCTCGCGCACGGCCTCCACCGCAATGGCCGTGCCGCGGGCAGTCTGGGCGGCGGCGATCTCCAGCGTGTTGAGCGCGGCACGAGCATCACCACCGGCGGCGGCTGCCAGCAGCTCGACCGCCTCGTCAGTGATACTCAACTCCAGGTCTGCCAGACCGCGCTCACGGTCCGCCAGCGCACGGCGGGTAAGCGTCGCGATCTCCTCCTCTGTCAGCGCACGCAGCACGATCACCCGGCAGCGCGAGAGCAGGGGCGCGTTCACCTCAAACGACGGGTTCTCGGTGGTAGCGCCGATCAGGGCAAATGTGCCGTCCTCTACGTGTGGCAGGATCACGTCTTGCTGAGCCTTGTTGAACCGGTGGATCTCGTCGATGAACACAATCGTGCGGCGGCCCGTGTCGCGGCGGCGCAGGCGCGCCTCCTGGACCACCCGCCGCAGGTCTGCCACTCCGGCACTGACGGCTGATAGCGCCTCTACATGCGCGTTGGCGCCGGCTGCCACCAGATGCGCAAGGGTGGTCTTACCTGAGCCGGGCGGGCCCCAGAGGATCAGCGAAGGGATGGCGTCGCGCTCCATCACCCGGCGCAGCATCCGGCCCGCGCCGACGACGTGCTCCTGGCCGAGGAATTCATCGAGGGTGCGCGGGCGCATGCGGGCCGCCAGCGGTGCATGGCGCAGCGCTTGCTCTCGCTCCTGAGCGGCAAACAGGCCACCGTCCGGTTCGGGCAGGCGCCTCGCTCCCGGCATCTCGCGCTCCTGGCGCTAGGTTATCCTGTCACCCTCCATCCGAGGCTCCACCGGCCGGGTGAAGAACAGTGTGACCGGTGTGTCCGTCTCCGCCGCGACGGGCGTGCCACCGGCATGCATCTGGTCGTCGAAACCGGAGAAACGAAAGCCGCAGGCGAGCAGAAAGCGCACGGCGCCGAGGTTGTCGTTGGTGACCTCCGTACGCAGCAGCTGCCGGCCGGCCGTCTGCGCCTCGATTGCCGCCGACTCGATGAGCAGCCGGCCGAGGCCGTGGCGCCTGGCCTCAACATCCACGCGCAGGTCGGCGATCCAGCAGGCGCCGGCGTGCTCCCAGTCCTGTAGGGTGATGGAGCCGGCAACGTCACCGTCTACCGTGGCGACGAGCACCAGATCTCCATCTTGGAGCCGCTCCTGCCACCACACCGGAAGACGCTGGTATCCGGCGCCGCCGGTTCGCTCCGCTGCGGTCGCGCGCTCGGCGAAGTCGAACGTCAGCTCCGGCGCGGCCCCCCGGCGTTCAAGCCGCAGCGACATGCCCGCATCATAGGCGGCGTTCAGCTCCGCCATCGCCCCTATGTCCATGCTCGTTGCCTGGCGCACGGTGATGTCGGCGGGGGCCGGGGCGGTGGCGGCTTGGGGGTCCATCAGGAATGCCAGCAATCGCCGGTTGGTCTCCTCCGGCCGCTCCAGCGGGAGCATGTGGCCGGCGTCAGGAACGATCTCCAGCCGGGCATGGGGTGCGTTCGCGGCCACGACCTGCGCCGCAAGCAGGAAGTCATCGAGATCCTCCGCGCCGACCATCACCAGCACGGGCGGGCGCAACGTATGGAGCCGGTCTACAACCTCAGGGCCCGCGGGCTCGGGCTGGTCCGTCTGATAGTCGCGGGCCGGGTAGGCGAGCACCAGCTCCTGGACCACATCAAACATCGCCGGGTGGCGGCGCAACCCGGCAAACATCGGGTGTGTGAGCCACAGCCGCTGGGCAGCACTGCGCCAGCCTTCAGCGCGCACCGCGCGGACCAGCGCCTCAATCGTCGTGGCAAAGGCGTCGGAGTAGACGAAGCCCGGGACGGCCGCATCCATGAGAGCCAGCGACAGCACCCGGCCGGGGTTATCCAGCGCAAACTGCAACGCAATGCCGCCGCCCATGGAGAAACCGGCCACATGCGCCCGGGCAACGTCCAGGTGATCGAGCAGCGCACGTAGATCGGCGCTGTACTCCGGCCAGGTGTAACCTGCTGCCGGGGCGGAGGACCGGCCATGGCCACGGACGTCGTACCGGATGACGCGGTATCCAGCCTCGCGCAGTGCCAGGTACTGGCGGGGCCACATGCGCAGGTCGACGCTGTGACCGTGGATCAGCACCACCGGCGTGCCCGTACCGCCGGAGTCCTCGTAGGCCACGGAGATGCCGTTGACGGCCGCCACGGGCATTCGCGTCAGATCCCGCGTGTAGCCTATGCTGGCTAGGCCGCGTGAGGCGAGTGTATCCAAGGCCCGGACGGTCCGGCTACGCCGCTGCGGCGCTTGATTGGTGGGAAGGTGCCTGATGTCGATGGGTGCGCTGGCAGGCCTGCGCGTGCTGGATGCCGGACAGATCATCGCCGGTCCGTTCGCCGCCACCCTCCTGGGCGAGTTTGGCGCAGAGGTGATCAAAGTCGAGCAACCGCGGATCGGTGACCAGGGCCGTGGCAGTGCGCTGGAGTTCGCCCAGAACGCGCGCGGCAAGCAGTCGATTACGCTCGACCTGCGCCGCCCGGAAGGACAGGAGCTGTTCCGGTCGTTGGTGGCCCGCTCCGATATCGTGGTCGAGAACTTCTTGCCGGGGACAATGGAGCGCTGGGGACTCGGATACGACGCGCTCGCCGCAGTCAATCCTGGCATCGTCATGCTGCGCATTTCCGGCTACGGACAGACCGGCCCGTATGCCCACAAGTACAGCTTTGACCGCATTGGCATGGCATTCGCGGGGCTGACATACGTCACGGGCTTCCCAGACTCGCCGCCCGTGCGGCCCGGCTTCTTCATCGCGGACTACGTCACCGGCCTGTGGGGCGCTTTCGGCGTGCTGGCGGCAATTCACAGTCGCGATGTGGCGGGCACGGGCCGCGGCCAGATGATTGACATGTCACTGTATGAGTCGGTGTGGCGGCTGTCTGGCCCGCTGGCAGCTAGCTACGCCAAGCATGGTGTCCGGCGGGAACGTCAGGGGAACACCATGCCTGGCGTGTCCCCTGCTGACCAGTTCCTGACTGCTGACGGCCATTACCTGGTACTCCACGCCGGCACCGACCGCGTCTTTGCCCGGCTGATGGAGACGATCGGCCGGCAGGACCTGGTGAGCGACCCACGCTTTGCCACCCGCACCCAACGCAACGCCAGCATGGACGAACTGCACGCGGTGGTAGGTGCCTGGATCGGCCAAAAGACGCTGGCAGAGGGATTGGCCACGCTGGAGCAGGGCGGCGTACCCGCCAGCCCCGTGAATAGCATTGCCGATATCTTCGCAGACCCGCACTTCGCGGCACGGGATAACCTGCTGCGCGTCACCGATCAGGCGCTGGGTGAACTCGTCCAGCCTGGGATCACGCCCCGGCTGAGCGGCACGCCGGGCCGGGTGACCGGCGGCGCACCGCTGCTCGGAGAGCACAACGACGCGATCTACCTCGGTCTGCTGGAGCTGCCGCCTGAGCGCTATCGCCACCTGATGGACACCGGCGTGATATAGGGAAGGATACGGCCATGCTGGATTCGCCCGTCCTCTACGAAGTCAAAGACCGTGTTGCCTATCTGACACTCAACCGCCCCGAGCGGCTCAACGCGATGAGCGGAGAGATGAGCGCCGCGCTGCGTGAGAGCTGGCATCGCTTCCGCGACGACCCGGAGGCATGGGTGGCGATCATCACGGGGAAGGGCGATCGGGCGTTTTGCGCCGGCGCCGACATGAAAGAGCTGGCGGCACGCCAATCCGGCGCCGGGGCGGCTCCGCCATTTGTGGCGGCTGATATGGATCCTTCGCTCGAATCCGGGTTTGACGTGTTCAAGCCGGTGATCGCGGCGATCAACGGGCATTGCCTGGGCATTGGCCTCACCGTCGCGTTGGCGGCGGACTTTCGAATCGCTGCCGAGCACGCCATGTTCGGCTTTCCCGAGGTCAAGCGTGGCGTGCCCACCATCATCGGTGCCATTCGTACTCCGTGGGTAGTGGGCCAGCAGGTGGCATTGGAGATGCTACTCACCGGCGAACTGTATGACACCGGCTACGCGCAGCGGGTTGGCCTGGTCAACCGTGTGGTGCCGGCGGCCCGGCTCGAGGAGGAGGCGCAGGCGCTGGCTGCCCGGCTGTGCGAGAACGGTCCGCTGGCGATGAAGGTGACCAAGGAGGTGCTCGTACGAGGCCAGCGGATGCCGTTGGGCGAGGCGTGGCGAATGGGTGAAGCGCTGCGGGCGCACGCGCGCATGACCGAGGACGCGCGCGAGGGGCCGCGGGCGTTCGTGGAGAAGCGCCGCCCCGACTTCAAGGGCCGCTAAGGTCAGGGAGAGGAGTAGAACGCTCGTGACCGTGTACGCGCGCTTTCGGCATGACGGCCAGGTGGCCTGCGGCATTGTGGAAGGCGATTCGGTGTACCCGATCCTGGGGGACATGCTCGGGACGCACGAGCGCACGGGCGCCCGGCTGGCGCTGGCGGATGTGAAGTTGCTGGCGCCCATTGTCCCGACCAAGGTGCACGCTGTGGCGCTCAACTATCGCAGCCACCTGGGCGAGCGGCCACCGCTCACGGTTCCGGGCATGTTCCTCAAGCCGGGCTCGTGCATTGTCGGGCCGGACGACGCGATCGTGCTGCCCGCTGACGCCGGAAGGGTAGACTACGAGGGTGAGCTGGTAGCGGTCATCGGCCGGACCTGCCGTAAGGTATCGGTGGCGGAGGCGCTGGACTACGTCTTTGGTTACACCTGCGGCAATGACGTCTCTGCGCGGGACTGGCAGCGAGAGGACCGTCAGTGGTGGCGGGCCAAGGGAGCGGATACCTTTGGGCCCATTGGCCCGTGGATCGTGACCGGTTTGGATCCGGCGGCGCTACACCTGGTCACCCGTGTCAACGGTGAGGTGAAGCAGGAAACCGGCACCGACCTGCTCATCTTCAGCGTGGCGCAGGTGGTGAGTTTCGCCAGCCAGGCGATGACGCTGGAAGCGGGCGACATCATCTTTACCGGCACACCCGGCACGACCGCCACGGCGCGCGATGGCGACGTCTGCGAGGTGGAGGTATCCGGTATTGGTGTGCTGCGCAACCCCGTGCGCGCTGAGTAGCCGCCGGTTCAGGCTGACTGCTCCGTGACGGCCCGCACAAGGTCGCGCACCTCGCGCAGCTTGAACGGCTTGGAGAAGAACGGCGCGCCCAGCGTATCGATGAACGCGCGGGTGTCAGGGCTGACGGTGTCACCCGAGGTAAAGATCACCTTGCCCTGCAGTTGCGGAAAGCGCTGCAGAAGCTGATCGTAGAACACCATCCCGTCCATCTCTGGCATGCGGATATCCGTAATGATCGCATCAAAGGAGCGCTCGGTCAGCCGGGCCAGCGCTTCGGCGCCGGTGCGCACGGTCTCCACCTGATGGCCATCGGCCAGCAGCAGGCCGGCCAGCAACTCGCGGATTGATGGCTCGTCGTCCACGACCAGGATGGCGCGCCGGGGCGCCGGTGGCTCCGGTGCGGGCGGCTCGGCCTCGGGCGCCCCGGCCAGGCGCTGTATGGCGGGCAAATCGATGGTGAAGACGGCGCCGCCATCCGCGGTGTTGTCCGCCTCGATTCTGCCGCCGTGCTCTTCGATAATGCCGTAGCTGATGGTCAGGCCCAGCCCCGTTCCCTCACCCACCGGCTTGGTCGTGAAGAACGGGTCAAACAGGCGGCGGCGGTGTTCATCAGCGATGCCGGTGCCGTTGTCGGCGATGACCACACGGACGCGATCGCCGGATGCCATTGTGGCGATTTGCAGCAACCCGGGACGTCCTCCCGCGCGGATGGCGTGCTCGGCATTTGTGATGACATTCAGTAGCACCTGCTGAATCTGGTGCGGGTCTGCCAGGCAGGCAGGCAGCGGCTCGGTGAAGGACCGCTGCACCTCGATGTCGTGCACACGTAGGTCATAGTCGCGCAGCTCCAGCACGCGCTGAATCAGAACGTTAAGGTCGACCTCGCTCTTCGCCGGCGGGCGGCGGCGGGCAAACGATAGCAGGTTCTGCACGATCTTGGAGGCGCGCTCGGCTTCCTCGTAGATGGTCGTGACGTGGCGCTCCCGCTCTGGGTCGAGCCCGCGGGCCAGCAGCAGCTGCGCAAAGCCGCTAATGCCGGTGAGCGGGTTGTTCAACTCATGTGCGACCCCGGATACGAGCTGCCCGACGGATGCCATCTTCTCGGACTGGAACAGCCGCTCGCGGATGAGTGTTTCCTCCGTCGCGTCATGGAGCGCAAGTGCCGCCGCAGGCTGACCAGTGTCATCGACGATCGGTGCGGCGCTGATGGCGATATGGCGGGTGCGATCGCCTGGCGCGGTCAATTCCAGTGCCGACGGCTCGCCCCGGTCCAGCGCCTGGTGGACGGTAGTGAGCACGGCCCGCAGCTCGGCCGGCTCCAGCGTATCCAGCAGCGCGCGCCCGGCGGGATTGCCTGCCAGCACATTGCCTTCACGATCCAGCAGCACGACGCCGTCACGCAGCCCGTCGATGAGCGCGGACAGGCGCTCGCGCTCGGCGGAGCGGGCGCCGCGCAGGCGCTCCACCGCGATGCCCAGTTGATTCGCGAACGTTTGGAGCAGCCGTAGTTGTTCAGCGCTGTAGGCGGCTGTGCGCAGGCCGGCCAGCAACACCAGCCCGACGGCGCCGTCACCACTGGTGACCGGGCTGCTGATCAAGGTGGCTGGTGTGCCATCGAGTGCGATACCGGGACGCGTCTGAGGGTGGCCGGCGTGCACCGGCTCCGCCAGACGGCACGTGTCGTGCGAGAACACCGTGAGGGACGCCAGCTCAGCCTCAATCTTGGCCAGCATAGCTTCTCGGAAACGTGGCGCCACAATCCCGCGCGCCGCTACCGTGAGGGTGTGCCAGCCGTCGGCGCAGAGGAGCGTGGCGGCGGCGTCGCATGGCAGGTGCCGCGCCGCGGCCATGGTCGTGAGTTGCGCCGCGACGCGATCGGTGGCGGCGGTACAAAGCGCGCTGGACAGCTCGTAGACCGAGGTGAGCTCTTCGGTACGGGCACGAACCCGCTGCTCCAGCCTGGTATTGACTTCTCGCAGGCGCGCTTCCATTTCCACGCGTATCGTGGTGGCGCCGAGCAGCGCCGCGAACACCTCGACTGCCGGAAGATGTGCATCTGACAGACCAGCAGCGAGCAGGCACACGGTTGCCACCGGGCGGCCGCCGGCATCGCACACCGCCACATCTACAGCCGGGACCGCTGGTATCCCCCCCGCCGGGGCAAGACGGAAGATGGGATGCTCCCCAGCGCTGTATGCGCGGGCGCCGCCGGCCGGCGCCATCACAGCCGGTGACAGCGGCCGGCGGAGGGCGATGTCTCCCAGCCGATGCGCGACCAGTGCCAGGCTACCGCCACGGGTGCCAAACACTGAAGCGATGATGCCGTGCTCCGACAGAGCGCGGCACAGGCCCTCGAAGACGTCGGAGGGTGTCTGCGACTGAGCGACCGATGCGACCGCCGCAGTAAAGGTGCGAAGCAGTTCAACCGGGTCACGCGGCTCGCCGGGAATTGAGCCGTGGGCGGTGATGCGCCGGTCCGGCCAAGAGGTCACGCGCGGCTCCGTGGCGGCGGCTGCGGGGAGGTCGCACTGGCAGCCGCCGTCTGCAGCAACATGCTAGCAGCCCGTTCGGCGGCCGGTCGATAGAGGTCTGTCCGCATTGGCGGCGCTAGGACTGGCTCCACAGGCGGTTGCGGGCGGCGCAGTGATCGCACATGGAGGCCGGGCGGGACAGGACAAAGGTACCGCTGCGGACGCGCTCATCGCGGTCTTGGAGGTGGCGCTCGCAGAAGATGGCATGACATTTGGAGCATTGCCCCCAGCGTTCACCGTCGCAGCCTTCCATGCCACAGAAGCCGCGATTAGAGCGATCAACGGCCCGGGCGCGCCACTCCAGGTGAAGGGCGAGGTCTGCGTGCTTGTCCTGACAGACCGAGCGTGTGCAGACCTCGCTGCCGTCTTCCCGGCGGCTACCATGCATGGCGCAGAAGGCACGCCCGCAGTACTGGCAGACGCCGGTGGCCGTCAGCCGGCACCGTGAAAACCGTCTGCGGGTCTGGCAGATACGTGACATCGGCAACCCGGCAGATGCGCGTTGCGCTCGGTGCCCGCTATGGTAACGCAGGAGCGGATGACTGTCGCCCGCGCCCAGCATGACCGGCGGAGGGACACCATGGCCAGCATGACCGAGGCTCAGCGAGACGCCTTCCTCGCCGTCGCCCGCATTACCACCCTGGTGACCCTCTACCGAGATGGCTCACCAGCAGCGGTGCCGGTGTGGCTGGACTGGGATGGCGCGGCTGCGCGATTCTTCACCGGCAGAGACAGCGAGAAGGTGAGGCGCATCCGTCGCGAGCCGCGCGTAACCCTGCTCATGGCCGAACCTGCGGGCGTGCCCGAGGCGTGGGTGTCCATTGAAGGTGACGCGATCGTCACTGACGAGGACCCGGTGCCGGTGTTCTCGGCGCTGGCGCGACGCTACTACTCTTCGGAGCAGGCCGAGCGGGCCATCGCCGGGTGGACCGCGATGGCCGGGCGGCTAACGGTGGTGAAGGTCACACCGCGGCGCATCCGCTCCAGCGTGGGTTGATTCTGTCCTTGCTCTCGCCGCCACCGTGACGGTAGGATGGACGTAAGTCTAACCGAGATCAAAGGACACATGCTCACAAAGGAACAGAAAGAAGGCGTCATCGGGGACTATAAGGTCCACGAAGGCGACACCGGCTCGGCCGAAGTCCAGGTAGCGATGCTCACGCGGCGGATCAACGATCTGACCGGTCACCTGCGTGAACACAAGCATGACCATGCTTCCCGTCGCGGCCTGTTGAAGCTGGTGGGTCAGCGGCGGCGGCTGCTCGCCTACCTGAATAAGACCGACGTCGAGCGGTATCGCACCCTGATCGCGCGGCTGGGCCTCCGCAAGTAGCGGGGGCCTTGCCCTTTCCGGACGGTGAAGGAGGGGGTACGGGAATAGGGAAACCAGCACATGCCCCGCCGCGGCGTATGCGCCTGTTTCCGTATTTCCGTGTTCCCCCCTGTGCCCCGCAGCCGGGGCCTCGTCCGGAGCCCGTACCCGACAGCGTACGGATCGGCGGCTGACAGCTTGCAGCCCGGCCGCGGCCTAGTGCCATTGCAGCTTCACCAGCGCAGCGGCGCGGCGGCCATACCGGCCACGAAGCGCACGGCCACGACAAAGACACATTGCAGCCTACCGGGGAATTCTGCCATGGCGCGGCCCAGGACCGGGGCGCCACGGCCAGGGATGCGTTGCGCTTGGACCACGCAAGAGCAGCGTACGCACAGTGAGCGCCCGCGCATGTCGCGGCGGGCCGTGAGGAAGGACAGGAATGACCGTACAGACCGTAACGACAGAGCTGGCGGGACGCACGCTCACGCTGGAGACCGGCCGGATCGCTGGGCAGGCAAACGGAGCAGTCACCATCCGCTTCGGTGATACCGTGCTGCTCGCCACCGCCACTAGCACCGGCCGGCCGCGGGAAGGAATTGACTTCTTCCCGCTCACCGTTGACTACGAGGAGCGGCTGTACGCTGTCGGCCGGATTCCAGGCAGCTTCTTCCGGCGCGAGGGCCGTCCGGGCACGGAGGCGATTCTTGATGCCCGCCTGACCGACCGGCCGCTGCGTCCGTTGTTTCCCAAAGGATTCCGTAATGAGGTGCAGGTGATTATCACCGTGCTCTCGGCGGACCAGGAGAATGACCCGGACACCTTCGGTACCGTCGCGGCCTCGGCCGCGCTTGCCATCTCTGATATCCCATTTGATGGGCCGGTCAGCTCGGTGCGGATCGGCTACCTCGATGGCGCCTATATCATCAGCCCGACGTTCGAGCAGCGATCCCGCAGCGAGCTGGACCTGGTGGTCGCTAGCACTCGCGACGCGGTGGTGATGGTGGAGGCGGGCGCCAAC
The DNA here is from genome assembly GCA_963170165.1 of Chloroflexota bacterium. Taxonomy (GTDB): domain Bacteria; phylum Chloroflexota; class Dehalococcoidia; order CAUJGQ01; family CAUJGQ01; genus CAUJGQ01. The sequence goes on from CAUJGQ010000068.1 coordinate 15,775, forward strand.
CAACTGTCTGAAGCGACGATCTTGGGCGGGATCCTCAAGGCGCACGAGGTCAACGGCCAGGTGATCGCGCTTCAGCAGGAGCTGGTGGCGCTGGCCGGGCAGCCCAAGCGAGCCTGGCAGGCGCCGGCCGCCGCTGCCGCTGAGCCGGCCGCCGAGGCCGCCACCAAGGGCCGCAGCCGTAAGAAGGCGGACGGTGACGGCGCCACGCCGCCGGCGGCCGCGCTCAGCATCGTCGACGCCGTGGCTGCCCAGATGGCCGGCAAGATGGATGACCTGCTAGCGGTGGCGAAGGACGAGCGCTCCGAGTTGCTGTACCAGCGCCAGCAGGAACTGGCCACCGCGCTTGGCGACCAGTATGAGCCGAAAGCGCTGAACGCGGCGCTGGACGCGCTGATGAAGAAGGCCGTGCGCAAGGCGATCCTCGAGGAGGACCGCCGCCCGGATGGCCGCCGGATGGACGAGATCCGGCCGATCACCTGCGAGGCCGGCATCCTGCCGCGCACCCACGGCACCGGGCTGTTCACCCGCGGCATGACGCAGGTGCTGACCATTGCGACCCTCGGCTCGGCGTCGATGGAGCAGAAGCTCGATACGCTCTCTCCGGAGGATACCAAGCGCTACATTCATCACTACAACTTCCCGCCGTTCTCGGTCGGCGAAGTGCGGCGGATCGGCTCCCCCGGGCGTCGTGACATCGGCCACGGGGCGCTGGCTGAGCGCGCCTTGGAGCCGGTGATTCCCCCGTCGGAGGAGTTCCCTTATACCCTGCGGCTCGTCTCCGAGACGCTTTCCTCCAACGGCTCCTCATCGATGGCCAGTGTCTGCGGTAGCACGCTGGCGCTGATGGATGCGGGGGTGCCGATCAAGGCGCCGGTGGCGGGTGTGGCGATGGGCCTGGTGATGGGCGACGACGGCAACTTCAAGGTGCTGACGGATATCGCCGGCCTGGAGGACGCCTTCGGTGATATGGATTTCAAGGTGGCGGGCACACGCGAAGGCGTCACCGCCATCCAGATGGACATTAAGATCAAAGGGCTGAGCGAGGATGTGCTGCGCACCGCGCTGGAACAGGCGCGCGTTGGGCGGCTGTTCATCCTCGACCGAATGGCAGAGACGCTGGCCGAGCCGCGTGGCGAGCTCTCCAAGTACGCGCCTCGCATGTTCCGTATTACCATCCCGGTGGAGAAGATCGGCACGGTCATCGGCTCCAAGGGGGCCACGATCCGCTCAATCATCGATGAGACCGGGGCGACCATCGATATCGAAGATGACGGCTCGGTGTTCATCGGCGCCAGCAGCGAGGAATCGGCGCGCAAGGCGATCGCGATCATCGAGGGCCTGACCAAGGAGGTCGAGGTCGGCCAGGTCTATACCGGAAAGGTGTCGCGCATCCTGCCGTTCGGCGCCTTCATCGAGATCCTGCCTGGCAAGGATGGCCTGGTGCACATCTCTGAGCTGGCGTCGGAGCGCGTCGAGCGGGTCGAGGATGTCGTTCGTATCGGTGATGAGGTGATGGTGGTGGTGACAGAGATTGACAATCTCGGCCGCATCAACCTCTCGCGCCGGGCGCTGCTCGATGGCGGCGACGGCACACCGCGTCCCCGACGCGAGGATGAGGAGTTCTTCCCCTCGCGGGATCGCGGCCCGCGTGGCGGCGGCGGCCCTGGCCGCGGTCGGGGTGGCTACGGTGGCGGTGGCGACCGTGGCCCGCGCGGAGGCGGCGACCGTGGGCCGCGGCCGGGTGGCCCTGGTGGTGATCGCGGCCCGCGGCCGGGTGGCCCCGGCGGCGATCGCGGTCCGCGGCCGGCTCCGCCGCCGAGCGGTGGTGACCGGGCGCCGCGGCCGGCGCCGCCGTCACCGGATCGCCCCGCTCCGCGTCCACCGTTCGGCGGCCCGCGCCGGTAAGATCTGGCGCCGCAAGTGGTGGCGGCCATGACCTCACCGGCACGGCTGTCACGCGGGTCAACAGCGATGCCCTCTCCCGCGCAGCGGGACGAGGGCATCGATCGTTCTGGGGTCAGGGACAGGCGCTACCCCTCGCGCTGGGCGCGCATCGCCATCGAGATGTTGGCCATGGCGATGCCGAAGATCAGCACGCCGAGGGGAATATGGAGCGCAGCTGCGATGCCGTCGCGGTCACGGCCGGAGTAGCCGAGGCCCAGTTGGGCGGTGGTGAGCACGACCAGCGTGATCGCCATCGACAGCAGCCCGGAGCGCAGCCGCCCGGTCAGGCCGGAGACAACGATCAGCGCCGCCTGGGCGATGGCGAACAAGAAGACGGCATTGCCGATATAGCCGTGAATCTTCTGCAGGTCACCGTTGGTGTTGTCCACCCGTAGGAACTGCCCGGCAAGCGCCGCCTGTGCCAGCACCAGCACGCCGGTTAGGGCAGCCGCTGCCATCATGGCGGTGACCATGCCAGGCTTGACTGCCGACGCGGGCAGGCTTGGCTGCCGTTCGGTCTGTCGCATCGTATGATTCCCCCCCGTGCGGCCTCTGTGGGGAGCTGCCGCGTGCCTGTTCAGTGTATCAGGCGAAGTTGGGCGCGACGCCCCGGCGCTGCCCGCGGTGCAAGGCGGCAGTGCGGCTTCGGTATCCAACAGCCGGGGGCTACACCGCGATCGGCAGGTCTACGCGCTGGCGGGCAAGCTCTGTGCGGATCTGCTCGGCGATGGCCTCGTCCGGCTCCACCAGCGGCAGGCGTGGCGCCCCGACGGAGAAGCCGATGTGGTTGAGCGCAAACTTAAGTGGAGACGGGCTGCCAATCAGGAACAGCGCCTTGACCAGAGGCAACAGCCGCCGATGGATGGTGGCCGCCTCATCGGTGCGGCCATTGATGAAGGCCGCGATCATCGCCTGGATCTGCATCCCCACCAGGTGCGATGCGACAGAGACCACGCCATATCCGCCCAGCGCAAGCAGCGGCAGGGTGTCTTCGTCGTTGCCGCTCCACAGACGGAAACTCTCGCGCGTGCTCTGAATGATCCGTGCCGACTGCGCCAGATCTCCCGATGCCTCTTTGATGCCGATGATGTTGGGGATGTGGGAGAGGCGGATTGTGGTCTCGGCTGTCATGTTTGTTCCCGTCCGAGACGGGACGTTGTACAACATGCACGGCAACGAGGTAGAGCGAGCGATGGCCTCGAAGTGCCGGAAGAGGCCTTCCTGAGACGGCTTGTTGTAGTAAGGAACTACCAGTAGCGCACCGTCGACACCGAGCTTCTCCGCTTCCTGTGTCAGCTCGATGCTCTCGTGAGTGCTGTAATTGCCGGTGCCGGCGATGACGGCGCCTCGCCCGCCAACGGCCTTCTTTATGGTGGCGAAGAGCTGCCACTTCTCCTTGAGCGTGAGTGTGGGCGATTCACCGGTGGTGCCTGAGACGATCACGCCGTCGGATCCGGAGTCCAGCAGCGCCCGCGCCAGGCGGCCGGCCTGGGCGTAGTCAACCTGCCCATCACGATCAAACGGGGTGGCCATGGCGGTCAGCAGGCGGCCAATGTCTGTCGTCATCTCGTCCTCCCAGGGGGCACCACACCGCGCCTTTTGCCCAATCTACCATAAGCCGTAGCAGGCCCCCGTACACACCAAGGCACGTGCCTGTTCCGGGCTGCCCTCGTGAGACTAGACCTGCTTGCGCTCGATCATCGCTTCTGCGATCTGGATGGCGTTCAGCGCCGCGCCTTTGCGCAGGTTGTCTGAGACCAGCCACATGGCGAGGCCGTTGGGGTGCGACAGATCACGGCGAATGCGGCCGGCGTAAACAGGATCCGCGCCGGCTGTCTGCACCGGATGGGGGTAGCCCGCGACGGCCGGGTCATCAATCACGGCCATGCCCGGGAACGCCGCCAGCAGGGCGCGCGCCTGTTCCGGCGCCACCGGTTCCGCCAGCACGACATTGACGCTCTCGGAGTGGGAGACGTAGACCGGCACCCGCACCGTGGTGGCCGCCATCTGCAGATCAGGCAGGTGCATGATCTTGCGCGTCTCCCGCACCATCTTCCACTCCTCGGAGGTGTACCCTTCCTCTTTGAAGGAACCGATGTGCGGCAGCAGGTTGAAGGCGATCTGGTGCGGGTAGACTTCACCGGGGATGTTCGTGGCGCCATCGAGCGCCTGGCGCGATTGGTCCGTCAGCTCGCGCATGGCGGCCGCACCGGTGCCGGAGACCGATTGGTAGGTGGAGACGACCACCCGCCGCACCGGGCTGACCGGGTGGAGCGCCGCCAGTGCCATCACCAGCGGCGTGGTGGAGCAGTTCGGAATGGCGACGATCCGCCTGCCGGCGTCCAGGTCGGCTGCGTTGACCTCAGGAACAATCAGCGGGACATCTGGGTCCATCCGCCAGACGCCGGAGTCATCAATTGCCACCGCTCCTTCTCGGGCGGCAATGGGTGCGTACTCCTGCGAGATCTCGTCAGTGGCGGAGATGAAGACAAAGTCGGCGCCCCGGATTGCCTGTGGGGTTGTCTCTTCAACGGTCAGGTCGTCACCGCGCACGCGAATGCGCGACCCAGCCGACCGCGCAGACGCCAGCAGCTTCAGCGATTTGAGCGGAAACGGACGCTTTTCGATGATGTCTAGAAAGACCTTGCCCACTGCGCCGGTAGCGCCGATCACGGCGATGTTGTAGAGGCGTCCGTTTCCATTCGTATCCATGACGGCATGGTATCGTGAGGCGGGCGGGCGGGCAACGCGCGCGGCTCATGGGCCGCTGGCAAACGTCCTCCGCGCGGCGCCAGGTGCTCACCAGACTGCGCCTGATGCCCGAGCACTCGCTGCCCCAACACTCGGTGCTCCTCCCGCGGAGGGCATGGCGGACAGCGCGCATCGGGGTGGCGCGCTGGCTGGTAGACCAGCTGGTCGGTACGCGCTGGCACGTACCAGTGACGAACCCTATACTTTGCACGCGCCCCAGGTTTCGGTTCGGTGACGCTGCACGCGCCGTGGCGTTGCCCCGGAGGAACCTGGATGATCCCCATATCCCGGTGGTCGAAACGCCTGCTGTTGCCGGCGCTGCTGCTCACTGTGCTCGGCGTGTTGCCTGCACGGCAGGCACTGGCTCAATCCGGCGGAAGCGCGTCGCTCACCGCGCGGAGCGAGCGGCTAACGGCGGTGCCCGCTGGTCGCACGCCGCCGATGCGAACGCTGTCCGGCGCCGAGCGGGAAGCCCTGCTAGCCCGCGTCGATGCGCGGCGAGAGGCAGAGGCCCAGCGGTGGGGCGCGGTCCAGCCGCGGCAGACCGTTCCCGCCAGACGCGCCGATGGATTAGTGCCGCAGCCAACACGGCTCCAGACCGTGGAGGCAGCCGGCGACCTCGTCACCGTGCGTAACGTGGCGAACCCCGTGGCGGCCGGCGCATCCGGTCAGACGCTGGCCGAGCCGGCCGCGGCCCATCGCGGCGACGACGTCTTCTACACCGGTAACACGTACGCCTCATATTCGGTCGATGGTGGGACGGCATTCACCGAGGTCACCATTCCAGCGGGACCCGCGGATGCGCCGTCGCTGTGCTGCGACCTGGATGTGATGTACGACCCGGTCACGGACAAGTTCTACTGGATCGGGCTGTACATCAACGGTGCGGCGACGAACGGCGTGGTGCGGATCTTCGTGCAGACGCTGGTAAACCAGCCGTACGACTGCTTCTTTGACGTGGATCCGGGCGGTTCTGCTGACAACATCTTGCCGGACTACCCGCATCTCGGCCTGACGAACACCTATCTCTATCTCACGACGAATAACAATGATGAGTGGCAGGTACGGCGGATGCCGCTGACCGAGCTCGTGGGATGCAGCTCCGCCAGCGTGCAGATCGTGTCTGTGCCACATACCACCTACGGCCAGCGGGTGGTGGTGCCCGCCCGTGGGACCGTGACGACCATGTACTGGGCGCTGCTGGAAGCGGTGAGCGGCTCGCCCACGCAGGCCGCGGGACTGCGGGTATTCTCCTGGCCGGACAGCTCCGGCGTTGTCAACCACAGCTCGCAGCCGATCCAGACCTCAGAGCATACCAACCCGGACTGTCGCGGTGGCACCGGGAATTATGACTGGATCGAACGCACCACGGCATGGGGGATGACCGGTTTCCGCCTGCGCGGCGCCGTGGGCGGCGGCAAGCTGTTCTTTGCGTGGAACTCCGCGCCAACCGGTGGCTTCCCCAACGCGCACATCCGCGCGGCGTTGCTCGATGAGGCGACGCTGGCGGTGCAGGATCAGCCGCACCTGTGGAGCGCAGATTGGTGTGCGGGATTCCCGCAGGTGGCCTTCAACAGTAGCGGCCACCTCGGCATCACCGGCGCGTTCGGTGGGAAGCATGGTGGCAGCGGTCTGGCAGCACAAGGCTTCGTCTCGGTCAACGATGACCTGACGACCGGCAACGCCTACGCGCCGCTGATGACGGTTGCCACCGGCACGCACAACCGTACGGACAGCCGCTATGGCGACTACACCACAATCGTCCGCCACCAGGTCTGCCCGGACCTGTGGACGGCGACGGCCTACGCGCTCAACGGCGGCGCTGCAGTGACCAATGTCAATGCCCGCTACGTGGAGTTTGGCCGCGAGCGCGACACTTGCGCCAGCGTTCCGGCCGCTCCGGGCAATCTCCGGTCTACCGGCGCGACCAGTTCCACGATCGCGCTGGCCTGGGATGACGTCTCGAATGAGACCGAGTACTTCGGCTCCTATCTGAAGTATGGCACCGGCGACTATATCCCCTTCGCCCCCGCGGCCAACGCCACGAGCTTCACGCTTACCGGTCTTGAGTCCGGGACGATCTACTACGTATACCTGCAGGCGTGCAACACCGGGGGGTGCAGCCCCTATGCACCGACGCTCAACGCCGCCACAGCGCCGTTGCTGCCGTCCAACTTCCGGTCTACGTCCACTAGTTCGAGTGGCATCGCACTGGCGTGGAACGACACCGGCGGCGAGGCACGCTATGAGGTGCTGTGGGTGATCAGCACGGCGCCCACGACCTACACCACCGTCACCCTCACGTCGAACGTCACCAGCTGGACGCACAGCACAGTGACGCCCGGCGCCACCTATTACTACTGGCTGCGGGCGTGCCTTGGTCAGGCATGTTCGGGGTACACCGGCGCGGTCGTGGCGACGGCGTCAGAGCCGCCACCCACACCGGGCAACTTCCGCAAGACGAGCACCGGCGCAACCTGGATTGACCTCGCTTGGAACGATGTCGTTGGTGAATCCAGTTATCAACTGGCATGGGTGCTCTCTACGGCGCCATCGAACTTCACCTATTACAATTTCAGCGTCAATCAGACGAGCTACAGTCACACGGTGTCGCCCAACCTGACCTACTACTACTGGCTGCGCGCCTGCAATGGCAGTGTCTGTTCAGGGTGGGCGCCAGCAGTGACGGCCACGGCCGCGCCCACGCCAAGCGTGCCGGCCGGCCTGCGCGTGACGTCCTCGTCCTCGTCGGCAATCAACCTCGCATGGAACGATGTCAGCGGAGAGACACGATACCTGATCGCGTGGACGGCCTCGGCCCCGATCAGCTACAACTTCCCGGAGTTCGCGGCGAATACCACGAGCTTCAATCACGCCACCGTCGCGGCGGGGTCGAGCTACTACTACCACGTCGCCGCGTGCGCAGGGGTGAACTGCTCGAACTGGTCTGGTGGCATTGCCGCCACCGCGGCCACGGCGCCACCCATTCCCTCGAACTTCCGTGTGACGGCGGTGACCGGCGGGTCACTGACGCTGGAATGGGATGATGTGACCGGCGAGACGGCCTATCAGATCGCCTACACGAAGACCAGCCCGATTACCTATCTGTACCAGAGCACACCGCCCAACATGACGGTGGTGGTATTGAGCGGATTGCAGGCGGCAACGAGCTATTACCTGCATATCCGTGCCTGCACCGGCTTCACCTGCTCCAACTTCCATGGTGGTATCGTCGGAACGACCGCCGGCGCGCGCCCGGATGGCGGCAGCCGCGTGACGGCGTTGCCGCCGCCGGACGCGCCACCACCGGGCCTGCGGCGGATCGAAATCAGCGGCCTTCCCGCACCGGGTGCGGTGCTGAGAGAGATGGCGCCGGTTGACGGGCCGCCGGCAAATGCGCCGGCGCCGGGCAGCGAACGTCATCAGCCGGGGTTGCCACCGGCAGCCAGCCCGGGAGCGTCCGGCGGTAGCCGGCGGTAGCCGGCCGTTGCATCGAGGGGCCGGGCTGCCAAGCAGGCGCCCGGCCCCTCTGCGCTCCCGCCCCCGAGGTACACATCAGAGCGCCGCGAAGTCACCGAGCCGTCACTTCGGGACGGCCGCGCGCCTGCGAACATTCCCACTACCGTTAATGGTTGCAACATGGTTATAATCCGCGAGCGCCCGGCAGGCCGGGAGGGAACCGGCCACCACGGATAACCGCTGTCAGGGAGGAATCGTATGCATCCTCGATGGTCATGGAGCCGTGCGGCGGCGGCTATGTTCGTCCTGGCACTCGCGATGGTTCCCACGCGTGACCTGTCTGCGCAGCCGGCCCGCCCGGATGGTGGCCGCGTCGCGGATGTGGAACTGGTGCGGCCTGACAACCCACACGATCTGCGGCCGGCGCCGGTGATGAGCGCCGCACAGCGGCTGGACCTTCAGTCCAGGCTGGCGGCTCGGCGCGAGGCGCAGGCCGGCGGAGGCAGTCCGGCGGCGGCATCGGTCGGGCGCGCGCCGAGCCTGCCGGTGGCCGGCCCGACCTCAGCGCCTGTAGCAGAGTTGCCTGATGACCTGGTGCAGCCGGTCAACCGGCAGAACCCACTGTCGGCAGGCGGCAGCGGCTCGACGCTGACGGAGCCCGCCACCGCTCACAAGGGCGACTACGTCATCTACACCGGCAATACATACGCGTCGTACTCCACCAACCGCGGTGTGAGCTTCACCCAGATGACGATCCCGGCCGGCCCGACCGGCGCTGAGTTCGAGTGCTGCGACCTGGACGTGATGTACGACCCGGGTACGGACAAGTTCTACTGGATCGTCTTGTACACGGATGGCAGCGTGACGCAAGGCGCTGTGCGCATCTTCGTTCAGAACCCAGGAGCGACCGGCGCGACGCCGTGGTCTTGCTCGTATACCTACCAGCCTGGCGCGGGTATCATCCCGGACTATCCGCACCTGGGTCTGTCCGCGAACTACCTCTACTTCAACACCAACGAGTCCAGCGACTGGAAGATGCGGCGCTACGCGCTGGCGCAGCTGTCGACGTGCGCGGCTACGCCGGTCTCCACCTTCACGGAGTCGCACAGCACGTATGGCCACCGTGTCACGGTGCCCGCGCGGGTACCGAACGGCGGCACGGCGATGTACTGGGCGATCATGGATTCGATCTCTGGCAACAGCGCCACCGCGCTCCGCATCTACACCTGGGCCGAGGCGGTAACCGCCACCGGCGTTACCAGTGTGCAGCGCGCAATCACACCATCTAACCAGGTGAACCCGGATTGCCGTGGCGGCACGGGCAACTTCGACTGGATCGAGCGCACCACCGCCTGGAGCACCAGCGGCTTCCGCCTGCGCGCGGCCGTCAGCAGCAACCAGATGACGATCGTGTGGAATTCGGCCGCAACCAGCACACTGACGCCGGCTCAGTCGCAGACGCAGGCGCACATCCGTGCGGCCCAGTTCGCGCTGAGCGGGTTAGCGTTGACGGCCGAGCCGCACGTCTTCAACAACGACTATTGCTGGGGCTTCCCGCAGATCGCCTACAACCAGAGCGACTACCTGGGCATCACGGGCTTCTACGGTGGCCAGGCAGGCGGCGGCGGCACGGCAGCGCAGGGCTTTGTTGGCGTCGACGACGATCTTACCAGCGGCAACTCATACTCCGTGGCAGCGGCGGTTGCCGGCACTCATAACCGCAGTGACAGCCGGTGGGGCGACTACACCACGGTGGTCCGCAACCAGTCTTGCCCGAACCTGTGGACGGCATCGACCTTTGCGCTGAACGGCGGCAATGCCACGAGCAATGTCGATGCCCGCTACGTGGAGTTCGGCCGCTCCCGCGACAACTGCGTGAGCACGCTGGCTGTCCCCGGCAACTTCCGTCTGGGCACGATCAGCTCATCATCGGTCCAGGTCCTGTGGAACAACACCGCCGAGGAGACGTACTTCCGGGTGGTGCGCTGGAACAGCGGCGGCTCGTACGTGTACTCTAGCCCGCACCCCGGCCAGGATGTGCTGAGCTACACCTTCGGCGGCCTCACGCCGGGTGTGCTCTATCACTTCTGGGTGCAGGCCTGCAACGCGGCCCTCTGCAGCGACTGGTCGCCGTCGATCAGCAGCTACGTGCAGCCGACCGCCCCCGGCAATTTCCGCAACACCAATGCCACCACATCGCAGATTGACCTGGCGTGGAACGACGCCACCGGCGAGACCGGCTATCAGGTTGTGTGGACGCCTGCGGCCGGCGGCGCATACACCTACGTGAATCTCGGCGCCGGCGTGACGGGGTGGACGCACACACCGGTGACCGCAAACGCGACGTATTACTACTGGCTGCGCTCGTGCGCCGGGGCGCTGTGCTCAGCCTGGATGGGCGCGCTGGTGGTGACGGCAGCCGCAACTCCGTCGCTGCCCAGCGGTTTCGGCGTGACCAGCTCCTCGACGTCCCAGATCGTGCTGGGCTGGGGCGATGTCAGCGGCGAAACCGGATATCAGATCGCCTGGACGGCCGCCAGCCCGATCAGCTACAACTTCGTGAATCTGGCTCCGAACACGACCTCTTGGACGCACACGCCGGTGACCTCCGGCCAGACCTACTACTACCACATCAAGGCCTGCGCTGGGGCGAACTGCTCTCCGTGGTCAGGTGGCGTGGTGGGCACAGCTGCAGCGGCGCCGTCCGCTCCGACGGGCTTTACCCGGACCGGCGGCACCAGCACCTCCGCGACGCTGGCCTGGAACGACGTATCTGGAGAGACCGGTTACCGTATCGCCTACTGGCGGTCGGGCGCCAGCACCCTGTACTGGAACGTGTCCGCCAACAACACAGGCACTACGGTGACCGGGCTCACGCCTGGCTACACCTATTACTTCTGGATCCAGGCGTGCACCGGCGCCGCCTGCTCCGGTTGGTCCGGCCCGGTCAGTGGCAGCACCGGCCCGCTGGTTGGCCGCCCAGATAGTGGTGTGGCGCCGGCCCTACCGCCGGGTGGGAGCCCGCCGCTGCGTGATGCGTCGGGCATCCCGGATGATGTGGATGACCGTGAAGCCGGCGGTCCGGCCGCGCCACCCGATGATGCGCCACCGCCGCCGCTCCGCCCCGGTTCCCCTCCACCACCGCCGCCGAACGGTGGCCCTGGAGGTGGCCATCGCTGACACCAGGATTGGCCGCGTCTGGTACCGCAGTCACCGGCCCGGAGCGCGTCACACGCTCCGGGCCGGTCCACGAGCAGGGGGGAGTGCCGGCTTACGCGAGCCCCATTAGCCGTTCCAGGCCGATGACCAACCCCGGACGTTGCATGACGGCGTGTACCGCCAGAATGACGCCGGGAAGGAACGAGTCACGGCTTGTGCTGTCGTGACGGATAGTGAGCGTCTGCCCCTGTCCGCCGAACAGCACCTCCTGATGCGCCACCAGGCCAGGCAGGCGCACCGAGTGGATTGTGATCCCCTGCTGCTGGCCGCCGCGGGTACCTGGAACTGTCTCCTTCTCGGTGGGTGGGGTGGTGAAGTTGTGACCGTGGGCAGCGGCCATGCCCCGGGCCGTCGCCAGGGCCGTGCCAGAGGGGGCGTCAATCTTCCTGTCATGATGGAGCTCGATGATTTCCGCGACCTCGAAGAAAGGCGCCGCTACCGCCGCGAAGTGCATCATCAGCACTGCGCCCACGGCGAAGTTGGCAGCGATGACCCCCCCGATGCGGTGCTCGTCGCACTGGTCGCCAAGCTGCTGCACAAAGTGCTCCGTCAGGCCGGTCGTCCCAATCACCGGGCGGACGCCCGCGCGGACGGCGACCGGCGCGATCTGCTGTGTCCACTCGTGGTGGCTGAAGTCCACCATCACATCTGGGCGCGTAGCGGCGATGATGCCGTTTGCGTCGGCCGAAAGCGGTACCGAGCCGCCGCCCGGCAGCGGCAGCGCGGTCCCCTGAGCGAACTTCTCCAGTACACCGACGGGCTGCAGGCCGGATGTGGCGGCGATTCCGCCCAGCATCTCGGTCCCCATCCGGCCGGAGCCCGCGATCAGTACCCGGATGTCAGTCATGCCCTCCCTCCCGGCGGCCACGTGTGATGCGAACGGGCACAGCGTAGCATGCCCCCTGGCCCAAGGCTGCGCGCCGCCGCCGGACCGGGTATGCTGGAAGCATCCCCGCGACGATCCCCGCTACTTCAGCGCGTTCCCGGCCGTGAGCGCCGAGGCGAGAGGGTGAAGCATGGTCATCGCAGTGGGCAGCCGCTCCATTCTTCCTGGCAAAGAACCGGAGTGGGAGGCGCTGTGGGCGCGGATGCACGCGCTGGCGCGGACCCAGCCGGGCTTTCGTTCTGCCCGGCTGCTGCGCTCCAAGGAGCATGGTGGCAAGTACACCATGCTCACGGAGTGGGACACCGAGCACACCTGGGACCGCTTCTATGACCTACCCGAGATGCAGGAGCTGACGCAGCAATCGTTCAACCTGTTCAAGGGCGCACCGGTTCAGGAGTGGCATCTGACGATCGCCGAGGTAGTGGCGGAGCGCGTTCAGTCGCGTTAGGCGGGCTCCGGCGTGGCCGGCTCTGCGCTGCCATCCTCCGGCGGAGGGAGCACCAGCAGACCGGTGCTGTCGAGTATCAGGTCACGCAGCCGGCGGTGCTCGTTCAGCAGTTCCGACGCCAGTGCCCGTTGGGATAGCTCGAACAATTGCGGCCCCGTGACAATCGCGTAGCCGGCGTGTTCGCACGCCACCCGCAAGGCGCGGGTCATCTGGTCGTCGCGCCGCTCCGGGCTGGTGCGGCGGTGACCATTGATGAAGACGATGCCCTTCTTCGGCTCGCCGGTCTCGATCAGGTCTGCTTCCTGCCGCCGCTGCAGCCGCACGTAGACGTCTTCGTTGACCTGCTCCTCGGCGGCATCGACCTCGAAGAAGGCGGTGCGGCCGTCGGCGTACAGCGTGCCTGGCTTGTCCACATCGTCATCGAGCATGAACCGGAGCGTGCGCAAGGCGTTCCTGACGGCCGGCTCGAAGTCCGCCTTGCCCTCGGTCCAGAGCAAGCGACGCATGCCCGCCAGTTCCGCGGTTTGCTCCTGGGCGCGCGACAGCCGTTGTTGCGCCGCATCGAGCGCCGCGCGGGCATCGCGCTCCTCCTGTTCGCGCTCCTCCAATCCGGGTAGGGTGAAGCCGCTGGTCCAGCGCGGCGCGTCGGTTTCGCTGTCACCATGGCGGGCGCGCTTGACCGCTTGGACGATGTGCGCTGCCAGCTCGAAGCGGGGCTCGCCCTGCGGCACATCCTCTAACGCAGGTAGCAGCACCAGCCGGCCGGGGCCAATGCGGAACTCGGCAGCGATTGCGGCGCCGCCATCGCTGCGCATCAACACCTTGCCGTGCTCCGGGAACGCCGGAGAGCGGTCGGAGATGTATGCCCGGTAGGTGAACCAGCTCTTGAAGCGGTCTACCAGCCTGGTCAGCGCGTGCGTATGCTCTACCGGCGCCACCACGCGGCCGTCGGCCGGCATGATCTGGGGCGGGCGGTAACTGACGCCCGGCGGCGCCGGCAGCCAGGAGTAGCGATCATAGCCGGGCTCACCCAGGACGTGCGGGTGGGGCACATTTGGGCGCAGCAGGACCACCAGCAGCTTACCTGCCGCCAGCAGCCGCTCGGCCTCATCCCGTCGCCGGCGCAGGTGGTCTGCCAGGCCGGTAACGAACGGCCCGGAGGGCTCATTCAGCACGGGCTGGCCGGCGGCGGTGTGGTGGTCGGCTGTCCGCGCCAGCACCTCTTCAACGACGGCCGAAACGGCGGCAGACTCCACCACGACGGCGTCGTAGTCGAAGAAGGACGGGGCGCTGATGAAGCTGTAGTTGTCGATTTGCGGATTGGGCAGGGGAAAGCCGATGACGAGCACACGCATACCGGTAGGGTGAAACGCCTCCCGGTTTCGGTCAAGGGCTGCTCAGGCCGTGACGGATGAATGATCGCTGATGTTGAGTTCGCTCGCCTTGCCTGTCGCCGTCGCTTCATCGCCGACGAGGCTGTTGGCCAGGTGCAGCCCGTCGATGAGTGCGTTGCGGCCGACGATGGATTGGCGCACGACGCTACGGCGAATGACCGCCCCCTCACCGATGCTGACATACGGCCCGATGATACTCTCGGTGACGGTCGCGGTAGCGGGCAGATACACTGGCGGGATGATCACGCTGTGATCCTGCGCCCCTTCCACCAGCGCGTTGCGGTCGAGCAGGTAGTTCAGTGCCTGGAAGGGCGGGCCGGCGCTGCCGAGGATCGCCTCGATGGTGCCGGTGTCCTGCCACACCGTCGCCTCCTGGGCGTGCAGCTCGGCGCCGTCATCCACCATCACCTGGGCGGCATCGGCCAGGTAGAATTCGCCACCCTTGGACAGGTTGCGTTCCATCAGGGAGCGAATGGCGCCGAACAGCTTTGCCGGCTGATTGATGACATAAATGCCGGCGATTGCGTCGTGTGACACCGCTTCCTTCGGTTTCTCCACGAACCTGCTGATGCGTCCTGCTTCCGAGACCACAACGCCGAAGCGTTCCGGGTCCTCCACATAATGCGTGAGAATCACGCCGTCGCCCGGCGCCTGTCGCAGAGTCTCGAGATCCGCCTCAAACAACGTATCGATGAACATGATCAGCAGCGGTCCGTGCACGTGTGGCTCAGCCAGCGCCACCGCGTGCGCCTGGCCGCGAGCCTGCTCCTGGACCAGGTAGACCGACTTGAGTCCGGGATAGGTCTGCTCGACGAATTCACGCACCTGCTGGCCGTGAGCGCCCGGGTTGGTGATGAAGATGAACTCCTCCGGCTCCAGCGGCATCAGGTAATCCATGATGTGCTGGAGCACCGGCCGGCCCGCGACGGTCATCAATGGCTTTGGGCGGACGTGTGTGTGTGGCCGGACGCGTGTGCCGCGGCCGCCCATCGGAAACAGGATCTGCATCAGAAGCTCCCAGCGCGTGGCCTGGTTGGTGATGGCTGTGATCACCATACGGTTCCGTACCGAAGGCAGGCAACGCGCTTAGCGCATCCGTCCCATCCCACCGCGCAGGCGCGGGTCGAGCCGGTCGCGCAGCGCGTCGCCAAACATGTTGATGGAGAACACCACCAGGCTCAGGGCGGCGGCGGGCGCTAGCAAGATCCACGGCGCCGCGATCATGTACACCCGGCCCTCGGCACTCATCATTCCGCCCCATGTTGGCGTGGTTGGCGGGACGCCGTAGCCCAAGAACGACAGCGCCGCCTCGGCCAGAATCGCCCCGCCGAACTGCACGGTGGCGACGATAATCACCGGTGGGATGATGTTGGGGACCACATGGCGCAGCATCACCCGCAGATCGACGGCGCCCAGCACCTTGGCCGCCTCGATGAAGGGGTTGGCCAGCACGCCGAGCGTCGCGCTGCGGACGACCCGAGAAGTCGTGATTGATGAGCGAAAGGCCAGCGCCAGCACGACGTTGGTGATTGATGGACCGAGGATCACCATCACCGAGATCAGCAGGATGAGCGATGGCACGGCCTGAATCGTATCCACTACCCGTTGAATGAGGTAGTCGACCCAGCTGCCGAAGTAGGCGCTGACCACACCGATGATAGTGGCAAGCAGAATCGCGGCCACAGTGGCGCCGATGCCGACATACAGCGAGATGCGCGTGCCGTAGATCACCCGTGAGAAGACGTCCCGGCCGAACTGGTCAGTGCCGAGCAGGTGCCCATCTTCACCCGGCGAACGGAGCGCCTCGCGCTGATTGGTGGCGACGGGGTCATATGGAGCGATCAGCGGCGCAAAGATGGCCAGCAGGATAGCAAGTAATAGCACCGCTGCGCCTGCCGCCCCCAACGGCTTGGCACGGGCGAAGGCGATGACGTCGCCACCCATCCGGCGCATCCCGCTGCCGGCGGCGGGGAAGCCGCTGGGAGCGATGATCGTCTGACCTGCTGCCATGGCCCGGCTCCTTCAGCTACAGGGCGCGCCGCCGGCCACCTGCTAACGGCTGCCAAGCCGCACTCGCGGGTCGAGCACGGCGTACGAGAGGTCAACCAGCAGATTGACCAGGATCACCATGGCGCCGATCACCAGCGTGATGCCCTGGATCATCGGGTAGTCGCGCGAGGCGATCGACTCAATCAGCAGCCGGCCGATGCCAGGGATGGCAAAGATGCTCTCCATGATGACAATGCCACTGATCAGGGCCGCGAGTTCCAAGCCCAGCAACGTCACCACGGGAATGAGCGCGTTCTTGAGGGCGTGGCGCAGCACTACGGAGCGTTCGTTTAGCCCCTTCGCCCAGGCGGTGCGCGTGTAGTCCTGACGCAGCACCTCCAGCATCATCGTGCGCGTCAGCCGCATGACCGAGGCGGACAAGCGGATCCCCACCACCAATACCGGGATCATCAACTGCATCAGATGCTTGACCGGGTCCTCGCTGAACGAGTGCCAGATCAGCGGTGGGCTCCAGCGCCACCACACCGCCGGTAACACCAGTGCCAGGGTTCCCAGTGCGAAGTCAGGAATGCTTAGAAAGAACACGGCGACGGAGCGCGGTGCATAGTCCGCGAGCGAGTCCTGCCGGATGGCGGCCAGCACGCCAAAGCTGATGGCCAGGACGATGGAGATACAGATGGCGAAGAAGGCAATTTCCAGCGTTGTCGGTAGCCGCTGGAAGATGCGCGGTGCCACCGGGCGTTGATCCCACAGAGAGCGCCCGAGATCACCGGTGAGGAAACCTCGTGCGTACTGGAGATACTGCAACGGCAGCGGATCATCGATGCCTAGGCGCTTTTCGACCGCCTGACGGTCCACGTTGCGGGCACCGCCCTGCTCCGACAGCATGATGTCCACAATGTCACCGGGGATGATGCGCACCATCACCACCACCAGCATGAGCAGCAGCAGCAGGGTGGGGATGACGCCGAGCAGCCGTTGCGCCAGGTAT
>CAUJGQ010000069.1 GCA_963170165.1 Chloroflexota bacterium
CTGGATGGGGTCATGCTGGCGCCGGCCGGTAGCCTGGCCGGTGGCGATGTCGCGTGTTGCCGTGCATTCGCCCTTGACGGTTCCAAGCTTCAGGTAGCAGTCCATTGTGTAGCCATGCACATCGGCGGCAGACGGAGTACCAGGCTCGTTCGACACAGGCAAACCTCCAGGATGAGATGATTGGAGTATGCTGAGCGGGCGCCTCCGTGCTCCATGACGAAGCGCTGAATGATCGCTGACAGGTGACCGACAGCATGCAGACGGGCGGTCGCTATCTGCAGGATAAGCTGGCAGATGCGCGGGCATTGGCGCGGGAGGCCGGCTCCCATCCCGGTTGCCTGCCCCAGAACCTCCTGGGATTTGCCGTGTCGCTGGTCACGCTCGGTGAGCGCCAGCCGGGCCGCGGTGGCTGGAGCTACTACCGCCATGCCCGCGGGCTGGGCGCGGCGCTTCCCCGCCTGTTCGGTCAGGATGCCATCACCATCGGCAACCTCAGCTTCTGCAACGGCGCGCCCGGTCCGCACCTGATCGCCCATGAATACCGCCACTACGAGCAGAGCGTGACCGAGCGCCTGCGCTTTCTCCCTGGCTACCTGCTCGCCGCCGCGCGCGTGCGTGGTGACCACGACACCAATCCCTATGAGCAGGACGCCTCGCTCTACGCCGCCGCGCACCCCTGGCAGGACAGCGGCCCGCCCGGCGGTACACCCGTCTGAGCCGGCCGATCCGGCTTGCGTCTCTGGGGCGCTGCGCTGCCAACCGGCGCCGGCCGGGATGGTTGCTGCGCGCCGATGAGCTGCCGATGGACACGATGCAGGCAACCGCCTCCGCTACTGCCGAGTAACCTGCAGGCTGCCCGGTTCCTTCAGCATAAGGTGACAGACTCGTGAAGAAATGGTGACTATCTGGTCTTTGAGACAGGCTGTGTGCCTGCTATGGTTATGACAGTGACAGACGAGTGACAGTGCGTTTGGATGATCGCACACCCGGCGCAGGGTGAGAGCGCAAGGCTACAGGCCTAGGCAGGCGGCGACCCCGAGGGACTGGGACGTGCTGCCGGATGCCTGAGGATTAAGCGAGGCTCTCGATGCGCGCTGACGCACCTTCACCGGTGTACGGTCCGCCGGCATCCCAGCACTACCGCGATCTCAGTGAGTTGTGCGGACCGGCGATCACCCCCACTCACGACCCGGCGCAGGTCAGGTACCGCAGAGTAGGCACGCGCGGCGAGCGGATCGTGCTGGTCCTCTTCATCGCGTTCAACGCCTGCGCCGCCATACTCTTCCTGGCATGGTTGGTGCGTCCGGCGAACGTGCCGGCTCACGAGAACACCCTGCCAGTCGTGGCGGCGATCGTTGGCATGGCTGTCTTGGTGGCCATCGAAGTGCTTCGCCTCGCCCAGAATGCCACAATCTGTCTCTTCGCCTGGCAGATGCGTGACCCCGTGCCGATGGTTCCCGCTCCGGGGTTGCGGGTGGCGGTGCTCACAACAATTGTGCCGTCGAAAGAGCCGCTAGAACTGGTAGCGCGAACACTGGCCGCGATGCGCGCCATCACCTATCGCGGCGGTTCTGTGGACGTCTGGATTCTCGACGAGGGCGACGACCCCGCTGTGAAACGCGCGGCTCTACGTCTGGGAGTGCGTCACTTCAGCCGCAAGGGGCGGCCGGAGTACAACCAGAGTAGCGGCGCGTACCGGGCACGCACCAAGTGTGGTAACCATAACGCTTGGCGCGCCGAACATGAACATGAGTATGACATCGTCGCCCAGATGGACCCGGACCACGTTCCCGGCCCTGATTTTCTCGAGCGTTCGCTGGGCTACTTCCGCGATCCCGACGTTGCCTTTGTGGTGGCGCCGCAGGTCTATGACAACATCGAGGCGTCATTTGTGGCGCTGGGCGCTTCCGAGCAGCAGTACATCTTCAATGGCGTGATCCAGCGTGGCGCCAACGGCATGAACGTACCGCTGCTGATCGGCACGAACCATTTGTACCGTACCGCAACCTGGTCACAGATCGGGGGATACCAGGACAGCATCATTGAAGACCACCTCACCGGATTGCTGATCCACACGACCATCAACCCTGCAACCGGACGCAGGTGGAAGGGGGTTTCGATTCCCGACATCCTATCAGTGGGTGAAGGGCCGCATACCTGGACCGACTATCTCAATCAACAGCGCAGATGGGCGTACGGGATGTGGGATGTCATTCTGAAACATTCCTGGCGGCTGTACCCGAAGCTGACGCTTCGCCAGCGCGTCGCGTACACCGGTCTGCAGCTGTTCTACCCATCCCTTGGCTTTACCTGGCTGGCCGGCAATGTGCTGACGGTGACGTACCTGCTCACCGGAGTCACCGCGATTCGACTCCAGCCGCACCTGTGGGGTGCGCTGTGGGGCGCCACGGTCATGGGCCAATGGCTGATGTTTCTCTGGCTGCGGCGGTTCAACGTCGCACCGCATGAGCGTCGTGGTATTGGCGCCAGCGGTTCGTTGTTAGCGCTGGCAGCCGGGCCAGGCTACTGCGCCGCGGCCGTGACCGCGGTCCTCAGACGTCCCCTGACCTATATCGTCACTGCAAAGGGACAGTCTGCCAGCCCTGACACGGTGAAGACATTCCAGCTGCACATCTTCTGGGGTGGGCTGCTCGCCCTGTCGCTGCTGGCTAGTGGGTTGCTCGGTCATACCTTCCCGCCGCTACGGGTCTGGGGCGTCTTCACCGTCGCAGCCTGTTCCCTCCCGCTGATCATCAGCACACTCGCCCGCCGGCAGACGGCGATGGCATGGCGCTTCTCCAGTAAGGCCGCTTACGCGCCCTTTGTGCTGCTGCTGGCAGTGATGCTGGCGGCGCTGCTCTATACGACTCCTCCGCAAGCGGTCAGCGACTGGGGTGAAATCGCGGCGCCGCCCGTCGCCGATGGGCCAGTGGCGGGGTTGTCCCCGACAGCTGCCGGCGCTGCCCCTGTCGCGTTTCCCGGCACATCGGGCCTGGCGCCGGCCTATGGGCGGTATGGCGACTTCGCTCGCAGCCAGACCGGTGTGGGTCTGCGCCATCACTTTGTCCAGTGGAAGCACTCACCACGCATGCTGGGTGATCTCGCCCGCGCCTCTCAGCGGTCGAATCAGGTACTGCTGCTGTCATGGGAGCCGCGTAGCGGACCTATTCTGCCGGAGCCGCGTCCTGAAGATGTCGCAATTCTTGCCGAGATCGCCGCAGGCCGGCACGATGCCTACATCCGTGCGGTAGCGATAGCGTTGCGCGAGACCCGCGCGCCGGTCATCATCCGTTTCGCCCACGAGATGGAGCGGCCGACCGACGGCCTGCATCCCTGGGCAGGGCAGCCACCGGAACGGTATATCACCGCCTACCAGCGGGTCGTGGATATCTTCCGGCGGGAGCAGGTGACGAACGTTCGTTGGTTATGGTCGCCCGCCGGGATGACGGCCCCCGACGGCCTGTTGACCGGCGTCCGGTACTACCCAGGCGATGCCTACGCCGACTACACCGGCTTTTCTGCCTTCCTGTGGTGGGGTTGGGAAGAGCGTGACCCCCGCAAGGCGGCCACGCACAGCTACCAAACACCGGAGGAGTTGATCGGCCCGCGAACAGCCTTGCTTGCCCTCTACGGTAAGCCGGTCATCATTCCCGAGCTGGGCATTGACCTGCACCCATCCTTACAGGGCGCACGCCAGGCATGGTTGGCCGAAGCTGCCGAGGGCATCGCCAAGGGGCGCTTCCCGGGCCTTGCCGCCGTGGTGTACTTCGACGGTCCGCACAACTTCGCGGATGAGGACGCGGACTGGCGGCTGACCATGGAGGAGGAGGCGGCACTACGCCTTACTCTCGCCCGGCGCTGAGGCCGGAGCTCATTGCCAGGTCGAGCGGTATACCGGCGCTGCCACCGCCGCAGCGAACGCAGCCCGCGCTGTCTCGGTTGAGGTGAGCCGCCAGTCGGCCTCTTTGCTGTCGTTGAACCACACCACGGCACGGATGCGCGGGTAAGCCGATGGCAGCTGGTGGCTGAACATGTCGGCGATCCAGCCGGCTTTGCTGCCGCCCTGCTCCGCACTGGCGACTTCGGCGATCATCACCGGCTTGGTGCTCAGCCGTGTGATTGCCGTGTAGGAGTTCCCAAAGATCTGACCGAACGACTGCCAGCCGCCCCACTCAATGAAGTTGTAGCCGTCAAGCCCTACCCAATCGACATAGGCGTCGCCGGGGTACATGGGCTCAAAAGCCGTCTCAGTGTTCCAGGCCACGTTGGGCGACCACACCCATTGCACGTTGCGCGCCCCCGCTGCCGTGAAGATGTCGCGCAGCCGCCGCCAGGCTGCCACATACTGCGCCGCGGTATTGCCCTGGATCCCAACGGACCACGGGTAGTTCTGCAGGTTCATTTCGTGCGCCCAGCGGATCAGCACCGGACCGCCGTAGCGCGCCAGCCCATCCGCCCACGAGCGCACGTAGCCGTCGTAGCGACCGGAGGCGATAGCCGCCAAGCTGTACTCCGGCTGATTCAGTCCCCGGGTATAGTCCCAAGGTTCCCAGGTGATCATTGGCGCCGAGCCGTGCGCCGCCACGGCACTCAGTAGCCGCGTGTCGAGCGGGGCGTTGGCGGCGCCCCAACCTTGGTACCAGTGGACGATCGCTGCCTGCTTGCCCGCCGCCTGCTCATATCGCGCCAGCGCCGTCATGTCCCAGGGCGCACCTGGCTGCCACACGCCGAGATACACGCCGGTGGAGCTGACCGGAGCGGCGGAGGTCACCCTGAACAGGGCGCTGCCGGTGTGCACTGCTGCCAACGCCGTGACGCGATGGTCACCTACTGACGCCGAAACGGGGATGGTGACGCTTACGCGGAAGCTCCCAGCGTTGTCCGTGACAAATGGCGGCATGCCGGCGCTCTGCCCGTCCCATTGCACCTGACCTCGCGCATACCTGCCAAAGCCCGATCCGAACAACGTTACACTACTCCCCGATGGCCCGGAGGCGGGTGACAGCGTGATCGCCGGCGCCGGCGCGGCCGCGGCGCCCGTACTGGCCAGCAACAGCAACGCGGCAAACAGCATCGCCCGAACCGGCCGGTTGGTAACCAAGACGGATCTTCGTTGCAGAGTATGGACCATGGCGGCCTGCCATCCTTCGACCATGTGCGTGAACCGTCGCGAAGAAGCGTGGATAAGCCGTTGGCGTGCGGGCAGCGGAGCGTTGCTGGAATCCCGCACCGCGCCTTCGTGAACTGACGCTGTTCTGTACTTGTGTTTTCGAATTCACAGCAGTGCTGCTTGAGTCACCGGGACGGCGTTCCGACCAGCGGGTCTCCTGGTTGCTTCTGCACGGTGGTGCGACCGGCTGCTCCGCATGCCAGCCCGGAGGTGGGCAAAGGAGTTGACGTACGGGTGCGAACGGCGCTGATGCGGTGAGGCAAGCGCGGCCGCCCGCTGGACACCATTGGCGGGTATCTGGCCCTGGGTAGGTAGGTGGGACGATCAACGAGTGAACCGGCCGGACGCGAACAGATGTGCGATGACGGCGGTGGACGGATGTGGTATCATGTTGATACATCCGCTCGGACACGCGCCGTGTGCTTGATGCTCCTGCTCCCCCGGGGGCGTCCTCATCGGGACGGGCAGCGCTGCTCTGTGCTGAGCGTTTCCATCCCCGCTACCGCCGGGCGCCGTCCGCAGCCGGGGCGCGCCGGTCGCAGCGCCGCAGACCACAGGAAGCGTGATCGCACATGACCACCACCACTCCCCCGTCCGGTCAGTACGATGCCAGCGCCATCCAGGTGCTGGAAGGGCTGGAGGCCGTCCGCCGCCGCCCCGGTATGTACATCGGCTCCACGGACTACCGCGGCCTGCATCATCTCGTCTACGAAATCGTGGACAACTCCACCGACGAGGCGATGGCCGGTCATTGCGACCGCGTCGAGATCACGATTCACAAGAACCATTGGGTGACCGTGCGCGACAACGGCCGGGGCATCCCGGTGGATAAGCACGCCAAGAACGGCCGGAGTGCGCTGGAAACCGTGATGACAGTGCTGCACGCCGGTGGCAAATTCGGCGGCGGCGCCTACAAGGTTTCGGGCGGCCTGCATGGCGTGGGCGCCTCGGTGGTCAACGCCCTTTCTACCCGGCTGTGGGTCGAGGTGCGGAAGGACGGCAAGGTCTACCGCCAGGAGTACGAGCGCGGCATCCCCCGCGCCGATGTCAAGCAGTCTGGCAAGTGCGACCCTGCCGAGCACGGTACCACCACCTCTTGGCTGGCCGACGACAGCATCTTCAAGGATGGCCTGGACTACGACTATGACACCCTGGCCGAGCGCTTCCGCGAAGTGGCGTACCTCACCAAAGGGTTGTGGTTCCGGTTTGTCGATGAGCGGCGCGACGCCGAGCTGAATTTCTACTTCGAGGGCGGCATCCAGTCCTTTGTGCGTGAGCGCAATCGCGGCCAGGCAGTGATGAACAAGAACCCGATCTACCTCGAGAAGGAGGTCGGGACCACGTTCGTTGAGGTTGCGCTCCAGTACAACGACGGCTTTCAGGAGGCGACGTTCTCCTTCGCCAACCATGTCAACACCGCCGACGGTGGTACCCACCTTACCGGCTTCCGCACCGCGCTCACCCGCGTGCTGAACGACTACGCCCGCAAGAACAAGCTGCTGAAGGAATCGGACAGCAATCTGACGGGCGAGGACGTGCGCGAAGGGTTGGTGGCCGTCATCTCCGTCAAGCTGAGCGAGCCGCAGTTTGAGGGGCAGACCAAGGGGAAACTGGGCAATGCCGAGGTGGCCAACCACGTGCAGACGGCCGTGTCTGACGCGCTGGCCCAGTACTTGGAGGAGCATCCGGCCGACGCTAAGCGCATCATCGAGAAGTGCCTGACCGCCGCCCGTGCCCGCGAGGCCGCGCGAAAGGCGCGCGACCTGGTGGTGCGCAAGGGCGCGCTGGAAGGCACGATGCTGCCCGGCAAGCTGGCCGATTGCCAGGAGCGCAACCCCGAGTTCTGCGAGTTGTATCTCGTTGAGGGCGACTCCGCCGGCGGCTCAGCCAAGAGCGGGCGCGACCGCCGCACGCAGGCGATTCTGCCCCTGCGCGGCAAGATCCTCAACGTCGAGAAGGCGCGCGTTGACAAGATGCTGGCGCACGAGGAAATCCGTGCCCTGATTACCGCGCTCGGCGCGGGCTACGGCGATAGTATGGACCTCGCCAAGCTGCGCTACGGCCGCGTGATCATCATGACCGACGCCGACGTGGACGGCGCCCACATCCGTACGCTGCTGCTGACATTCTTCTTCCGCAACATGCGGCCGATCATCGAAAACGGCAACCTGTTCATTGCTCAGCCGCCACTGTACGGCATCAAGAGCGGCCGCAATCACTGGTGGGTGTACAGCGACCGCGAGAAGGATGAGCTGCTCGGCCGCATTGGCAGGAACGCCTCCATCCAGCGCTACAAGGGTCTGGGGGAGATGAGCGCCGAGCAGCTCTGGAACTCCACCATGAACCCGGAGACGCGCACCCTGCTCCAGGTAGATATCGAAGATGCGATGAAGGCGGACGAGATCTTCCGTCACCTGATGGGCGACGAGGTCACCTATCGCAAGTCCTTCATCCAGGGACACGCCAACCAGGTGCGCAACCTCGATATCTAGCCCGTTCTCCCTGCGCTCGCTCGCCCGGCGCCCCTGCCTCCGCAACCTGGAGCAGGGGCGCTGGTGCTCCGCGCGATGACCGCCCTTGCACTCTGCCGTTAGTGCCTTATGATAGCGAAGCCAGCCGCCGCTAGCAGGCGGGCAGGCATGAGGAGGAGAGCCCAGCATGGCAGATGTAACGGTCACGATCCGCGACAACGGCCCCTATGTGGTGAAGGGTACGATCAACCTCGTGGATGCCGAAGGGAACCCTGTGGTGATCGAGCGCGAGGTGTTCGCCCTGTGCCGCTGCGGCGGCTCCAGCAACAAGCCGTTCTGCGACGGCACCCACTCCAAGATCGGCTTCGAGGCCGCGACCCGCGCCGTTAAGCAGGCCGAGGCCCAGGGCTAACCGGCGGTGGCCGCGCCCCATGGGGTGAGGGGCGCGGCGCTACTCGTCGCCGTCCACCGCGACGAGCAGGAAGTCAGTCAGCAGGCACACTGGGTCGGGGCCATCAGGGTAACCCGCCGAGGTTGGGTAGACACCGGCGCCGATGCCGGAGGTGAACAGGATGGCGTTTAGCCGTCCTTCCTCATCAAGCGGCAGGTCTAGCCAGAGGTCACCGGCCTCTGCGCTGATGGCGGCCAGAATCTCGGCGCGCAGCGCCGGGCCGGTGGCGGGATCCACCAGGCGCGCGCCCAGCAGCGCGGCCGCTTCGGCATCCATGAAGCCGCTGATGCCCGGCTCCCGCTTACCCGGTTGGGCGGATTCACGTGCCTGCGGTACCGCGGCCCAGTACGCTACCGGCGCATCGGCCAGACACAGCATCGCCCAAGCGATCCGGTCGCCGGTCTCCGGTAGGTCGAGCACACCTACCTCCACCGGGTACACCCCCGGCGGCACGGTTACCGGGCGCGTCGTGCGGGGCGGGACGGCCAGCGGGTCGCATGCCACTACCCTGCCCGATGGCACCGCCAGATCGCCCAGAGCCACCCGCCGCACGGCGATGTCGCCCTCGTCCGTCGCCAGCGTCACGCCGTCGGCCAGCAGCCCGGCGGCGTGCGGCTGGACGCGCTCTTCCCCGGCCATGGCGGCCCTCCCGCTCGCTATCCGCCGGCCGCCTCCGCCCCGGGTGACAGCTGCTCGATGACGAACGGCCGGTCTCCCAGCCGCCGCGCCGTCAGCGCGATAGCCTCAGGGTTATCGTCGCAGGCCAGCCAGCGGCGGCCCATCCGGGCGGCGGCCAGTGCGGTGGTGCCGCTGCCGCAGACGAAGTCGGCCACGCGGTCACCCCGGTCGGTGGCGCAGGCGATGATCCGCTCCAGCAGCGCCAGCGGTTTTTGTGTGGGGTAGCCGGTGCGTTCGCGGCCGGTGTGCATCGCGTCCGGGATATCGGCCCACACATCTCCCAGCTGCCGCTGCTCGACGGCGTGGCCCTCGCGCTCATCGACGAAGTACTTGATGCGCACGCTGCCGGTACGGGTGTGGTGCACCCGTCCTTCGGACTCCAGCCGGGCAATACTGGCGTCGGTGTAGTCGCCACGGGGGGCAGTGCGAAACAAGCGGCCCTCCGCGTCACGCCGGTAGCCGTGCTGTGCGAGTGCCGCCGGCGGAATCAGCCGCTCCACGTACACCGGCCGGTAGCGTGGCCGCGGGCCGCGGGCATAGACCAACAGCACATCGTGGTTGCGCGGCAGCTGTCCGGCCACCGCCTTCGCTCCGCGCGCGGTAAAGCTGTAGGCCCATACCACCTGGCCGCGGAATCGGGCTGCGCCGAACACACGGTCCGCCTCCACTTTGACGTAGTGCACCGCCCGCCAGTCCAGGTGCAGCCACAGTGTGCCCTGCGCGGCCAGCAGCCGCTGCGCCTGCTCTAGCCGGGGGCGCAACCACGCCAGGTAGCCGGGCATACCCGCCGGCCAGACATCGGCAAACCCGCCACCGTCCGGTAGGTGATGCCGCCGCCCAGAGAAGAAGGGTGGGTCCAGGTAGATCAGGTCGAGTGAACCATCCGGCTCTCGCCGCATCACCGCCAGGTTATCGCCCTGAATCAGCCGGCCCGCGTTGTCCATGCGCGCAGGGTAGGCCGTGGCCCGGGGGATGGGCAACGGGGAGAGCGGCGATCAGCCCCACACGGGAGTGAACCGCTCGTTAGCCCGCTTACCACCAGGGCAGGCCACGCACCAGCGCCATCGCCAGCCAGATCACCGCCAGCGCCAGCAAACCATTTACCCGCCCGATCAGGCTGGCAGCGCGACGCAGGCTGGCGGCACGCACGGGGTCGCCGGCGGGCGGCGGCAGGGCGGCGCGCGTGCTGCGCGGGCCGACGATGAAGTCGTGGACGGCGCTGGAGGTGATCAGCACCGTCACCAGCAACAGCTTGATCAGCAGCACCTGCCCCCAGCGGCCGTGCAGCACATCGCCCATCAGGATCGCTTCCCAGGAGAAGCCGCGGTTCTTCAGGTTCCACACGCCGGTGATGAGCAGCGTGGCGATCATCACCCAACCGACGGTGCGGAAGCGCTCACCCACCACGGTCATCATCGCGGCACGTGCCTGCGCCGTCTCCCGCCGCAGCACCGGCACCAACACCAGCGCCAGAAACAGCATGCCCCCGACCCAGATCATCGCCGCGAGGATGTGCACGAATACCACCCACTGATACATGCGTGCGCGCTCCCGAGTGCAGCTGGCAACTGCGTAGCGTGGGGACTGGGACAAGCGGTAAGGATGGTGTTCGCCGTGACGCCGCTCCCCGCACTACCGTCCGCTATGCTGAGCGTAAGGAGGCGTCGCCCGATGCGCTACGTGCCACGCAAGCTATTCCTCACCTGCGGGACGGGACTCCACCGGGAAAAGCTCACCAGCTTCGAAATGGCGCTACGCGATGCCGGCATCGCCCATCTTAACCTGGTGCGGGTGTCCTCCATTCTGCCACCTGGGTGCCGGATCGTCCCCCGTGATGAGGGACTGGCGGCGCTGGAGGCAGGCGAAGTGACGTTTGTGGTGCTGGCCGAGATGGCGACCAATGAGCCGGGCCGCCATGTTGCCTCCGCAATCGGCATTGCCATCCCGGCCGACCCGAAGATGTACGGCTACCTGTCCGAGCATCACACTTACGGACAGAGCGCCCAGGAAGCGGCGGACTACGCCGAAGACCTGGCCGCCACCATGCTGGCCACCACGCTTGGTGTGCCGTTCGACCCCGAGAAAGACTACAACGAGCGGCGCGAGCAGTACCGCGTCGGCGGTCATATTGTCGACAGCCTCAGCATCACGCAGACCGAGGAAGGGGCGCCGGGCGGCCTGTGGACGACGGTGATCGCGGCGGCCGTGCTGCTGTGATACGGTGCCGGCGGCGGCGCCTGCCGCCCATCACCACTGACTGACGACACGCGTGTGACCCGCCGCCAGCTCATCCTTGCTGTCTACGTGCCCACCTTCTTCCTGGCATTCGCCCAGGGCGTCGTTCTGCCAACGATGCCGTTGTACGCGCGCGAGTTTGACCCGGCGCTTGGTCGCATCAGCATGGCCGTGGCGGCGCTGGCATTTGGCACCATGCTGGCCGATGTCCCAGCCGGGCTGCTGCTGAACCGGATGGGGCGCCGGCCGATGATGCTGGCCGGGGCCGGGCTGGTGGCGATCTCTGCCGTCGGCCTGGCGCAGGCGCACATCTTCACTGAGCTGGTGATCTTCCGCCTGATCGGCGGTGTGGGGACGGCCTGCTGGGGCATCTCGCGGCTGGCGTTCATGACCGACGCCGTGCCGGTGGAGTCCCGCGGCCGGGCGCTCTCGACGTTCGGCGGGCTGCAGCGCATCGGCACCTTCGTTGGGCCGGTGACGGGCGGCGCCGTGGCGGGGGTGTTTGACCTGCGCGCCTCGTTCGTGCTGGCGGCGGCGCTGGCGGTGCTGGCCACGGCCCTGTCGTTCCTGTTCGTGCCGGAGACTCGCCCCGCCGCGCAGACCGACCTGCGCGGTCGCTGGCGGGCGCTGGGCCGGGTGATGCGGATTCGAGGGAAGGACTTCGCCGGAGCGGCTTCTGCTCAAGTGTTTGCCCAGGCGATTCGCTCCGGCCGCCAGTTGATTATCCCGTTGTATGCCGCCGAGGTGATTGGTCTGGATGCGCCGGCCATCGGCGCCATTGTCTCCATCGCGGCCGTGATCGACATGTCGCTGTTCGTCCCGGCCGGGATGCTGATGGACCGGCTGGGGCGCAAGTACGCCTCCATCCCGTCGTTCGTGGTCATGGGCGCGGGCATGGCGGTGCTGCCCTTCACCACCAGCTTCATCACGTTGCTGGCGGCGACGGCCATCATTGGCCTGGGGAACGGTCTGGGTTCGGGTACGATGATGACCTTGGGCGCTGACCTCGCCCCGCCGGAGGCGGCCGGGGAGTTCCTCGGCATCTGGCGGCTGGTGGGCGACGGCGGCCAGATGGGCGGCCCGCTGGTGGTGGGCGCGGTGGCAGCGGCACTTGGCTTCACCGCCACCGCGTTCGTGCTGGCCGGGATCGGTTTTCTGGCTGCAGCCACTATCTACGTCGCCGTGCAGGAGACGCTGCAGCCCCGCGCGCCGGCGCCCGCTCCCTGAAGGCACGCGACGGCCGCCGCCCCAGGGTGTGCGTCCATGACTGTGGGGCGGCGCCGTGCGGAATCGGGGCGCTAGCTGGCCAGCGCCAGCGGACGTGGGGCGGCCGTTGC
The DNA here is from genome assembly GCA_963170165.1 of Chloroflexota bacterium. GTDB lineage: Bacteria > Chloroflexota > Dehalococcoidia > CAUJGQ01 > CAUJGQ01 > CAUJGQ01. Next base: position 12,343 of record CAUJGQ010000069.1, read on the forward strand.
CCCGCTGATCGAGCGTACGGGCACCAGCTCACCCCGCCGCCAGGCCTCAACGGCTGTGGCCAGCTCGGCCAGCGTGGTTGCGCCGGCGCTGGTGAACACCGCGTGCTCATCAGCGGTCAGGTCGTAGCCTGCCAGGGCCTGTTGGGGAGCTTCCAGCAGGTCGGCCAGAAAGCCGCCGTCCACAACCCCACGGCACAGAACGTTTTGCATTACGAGTAACGACATTGCGCGGTCCTTCCTGACGGGTGGCGGCTAGCCGGTGGGGAAGTTGACATCGGCGTGGGCGGCGGCGGTGGAGATGATCACCCCGGCCGGCCCGGCCACCAGCATGGCCACGATCAGGTGTAGCTTGCGGCGAAGAAACGACATCACATGCTCCTTCTCGGTTGGTGCGTGCAGCGGGCGTGAGGCTAGCCGGTGGGGAAGTTGACATCGGCGTGAGCGGCGGCGGTGGTGACGGCGATCCCAATGGGACCGGCGAGCAGGGCGGCAGTCAGCAGGTGCAGCTTGCGACGAACGAAAGACACGACGGGACTCCTTTCCTGATGGCCACTCGTGAACCAGAAGGCTGGACTGCCGGCCCGGTGCCGAACAGCCGCCTGTACGGCGATACAATACGTCAACATGACAGAAAGTGAAATATGCGAAGCCGAATGACCTTGCCGGTGCTCTAGCGGGGGGTGCCCCGAATGTGTGGCCCCTCAAGCACGGCCGGCGTCTCCGGCGCGGATGAAGCAGCGGCCGCCGGCGGTAGCTCGCAGGCTGCCGTTACTTCCCGGGCCAGGTCCTGCGGAATGCGGCCCTTAGCCTGCAACTCGTCGTACAGCGCGCGCGGATTGGAGTAGCTGTGCGCGCGCGCGCACGCCCAGTGCACCGTTCTCCACCACGGATCGATCGCCATCGCGCAGTCACAGATCGGGCAGAGAATGCCTCCCCGCGTCGCGAGCTTGGCGAGCACGGCGATCTCGGCGGCATACCGGCGCCCAAGCGCGGCCCCTGGATCTTGCTCCGGTTGAACGGCTGCCCGCTCCTGTCGCTGGCCGTGGAGTTGTGCCATTACGGGATCCTCGCCTCTGTCACTGCCGATACCGGCACGATACCGGCAACCGATGAAAAGCTGATTAAACAGCGCACCCTGCCTCGTGGCTTGCACAGAGGCCAGATGACGGCGGTGACAGGCAGGCTGAGAGCCGCGATGCAGTACGCCGGCAGGCAGCAGCCGGCTCCGGCAAACGGCTACCGGGCGGCCATTCAGCTGTGCTGTGAGATGATCTTGGTGACCAGCAGCGCGTCGATCTCCGCTACCGTCAATCCCGCCTCGGCCAGCACCTCCCGCGTGTGCTGGCCGAGCAGCGGCGCGGGGCCCGCGGCGGCGGCAGGCGTGGCGGACATGCGTACCACCGGACCCACGACACGCTGCGTTCCGGTGATGGGGTGTACAAGCTCAGCGATCATGTCCATCGCCAGCGCCTGCGGGTCGGCGGCCATCTCCTCCGGCAGGTTGACCGTGCTGGCGGGCACGCCGGCCTCCAGGAACTGCGCCACCCACTCCGCCGCTGTCCGCTCCAGAAGCCGGGCCTGAATCTGCTGCTTCCACTCTTCCACGCGCCGTCGGTTGGCCTCATCGGCGGCGTTGAAGTCCGGCGCGTCGGTGTCGTCGTGCATCTCCAGGATGCGGCGCATGGCGTCGCGGTTCTGACGGGTGAGCGCTCCCAGCACGAGCGCGCCTTCGCGCGTGTGGTAGCCGCCGTAGTACAGCCGGTGCGAGGCGGAGCGTGGCGCCTGTGCGCGGCGCAATGCTGCCAGGTCGCTGTAGCGCGCCCCGGCCGATCGCAGCGCTGCCAGGTCGCGCACGAACGGGTCACGTGTGCTGGCGTCGTGCACCGGCTCGCGCATCACGTGTTGGGATAGCAACTCAAGCCCGGTCTGCAATAGGGAGATACTCACCATTTGGCCCTGGCCGGTGCGCTCGCGGTGGAACAGCGCCGCGCAGATCGCCATCGCCGCTGCGAAGGCTGACGTGCGGTCGATCACCGGCGTGGCCGACACCTGCTGAGGAGCGCCGTACTCGTCCAGCTTGGCCTCGGCCGCCATCAGGCCGGTGTATGCCTGCGCCACGATGTCGGAGCCGCCGCGGGTGGCGAACGGCCCCGCTTCGCCGAAGCCAGTGATGGAGGCATAGATCAGGCGCGGGTTGCGGGCGGCCAGTGCCGGATAGTCGATGCCCAGCCGCGCGGCTACTCCCTCTCGGTAGTTGATGATGACCACGTCGTAGCGCGGAATCAGGCGGTGTATCAGCGCCTGCCCGGCGCTCCGCGCCAAGTCCACGGTCAGGCTCCGCTTGCCACGGTTGAGCGACTGGAAGTACTTGCCCTCGTTGGGCACCACAGCGCCGGTATTGCGGCGCGACTCTCCGGCCAGCGGCTCGACCTTGACGACATCCGCGCCGAGATCCGACAGCTGGATGCCGGCCACCGGCCCAGCCACGATCTGCGAGAACTCCAGCACGCGAATGCCGTTCAGCGCTCCCGGCATGACGCATCCTCCCCCGGTGCGCCTGACCCGCTAGCCGCGGGGCAGCCCCAGGCCGCGGTTGGCGATGATGCCGCGCTGAACCTCCGACGTGCCGCCGCGGATAGTGGCGGGCACCGCTCCCAGATAGGCCCTGGCAGCGGCGGTGTTGTCCGGCATCAGGCCGCCGGCCAGACCGTGGCACTGCATCGCCGTGTGCGCCAGCCGCTGTGACAGCTCAGAGGCGAACAGCTTGGCGGCCGAGGCTTCCTGATTGGGGATCTCGCCGCGTGCCTGCATCGAGATGATGCGGAACGAGTACTGGTACATCACCTCGGTCTCGATATAGCGCTGAGCCAGCTCTTGCCGCAGCGTCGGTGATGCCAGGCGGCGGGCCAGGACTGGATCAACCTTCAGGCGCTCAATCAGGCGGATGAGTGAGCGGCGGGCCGCCACCGCGCCACCGATGTTCGAGCGCTCGAAGTCCAGCAGCGTCATGCCGGCATACCAGCCGCGGTTAAGCTCGCCCACCAGGTTGGTGGCCGGCACGCGCACATTATCGAAGAACACCTCGTTGAAGTAGTGGCCGCCGGACATGTCGATCAGTGGCCGGATGGTGATGCCGGGCGTCTTGATGTCATCGATGAGGAAGAAGGAGATGCCGCGGTGCTTTGGCGCATCCGCGTCGGTGCGCACCAGGGCGAACAGCGCATCAGCGGTGTGAGCGGCGGAGGTCCAGATCTTCTGGCCATTGATGACGAAGTCGTCGCCATCGCGCACGGCGCGGGTCTGGAGCGAGGCCAGGTCCGAGCCGGCGCCGGGCTCGGAGTAGCCCTGGGCCCAGGTCGTCTCGGCGGCGAGGATGCGGGGTAGGTACGTCCGTTTCTGTTCGTCCGTCCCATGGACAATCAGCGTTGGGCCCAGCAGCGACACGCCGGAGCCGCCGACGCTGGGCGCCCCGGCGCGCGCGAGTTCCTGATTGAGGATGAACTGCTCCATGGCGGTCAGGCCGGCGCCCCCGTACTCCTTGGGCCAGTGTGGCGCCACCCAGCCGCGTTCGGCCAGCGCCGCGTGCCAGTCCATCGCCGCCTGGCGGGCTGCTGGGTCAGCCGACTTGCGGTCTGTCTCCCAGGGCCGTTCGCGTAGTTGTCCGGCGGCGGCCTGGGCGCGATAGCGCTCGGGCAGCCGCTGGCCGATCAGCTCGCGCACGCTTGCTCGAAAGGCGGCCTGCTCGGGGGTATCTCGCCAGTCCATCACTGTTCTCCTGCGGCCGTGAGCCTAGCGTCCCTTGAACTGCGGCTGGCGCTTCTCCAGGAAGGCGCGCACACCCTCCTTGTGGTCCTCGGTCCGGCGCGCCAGCTCCTGGGCGCGGGTGGCCAGGGTGAGATGCTCTGGCAGGGTCTGGTGGAAGCCCTGATACACCAGCTGGCGGATGAGCGCCATTGACACGGCCGGTCCCCGTGCCAGCCGTGCTGCCATGTCCAGCGCGACCGGCCGCAATTCGTCGTGCGGGACGACGCGGTTGACCAGGCCGATCTGCGCCGCCTCTGCGCCGTCAACCGGCTCGCCGGTGTACTGCATCCACAACGTACGCGCCACGCCGATCATCTTCGGCAATTGCCAGCAACTGCCGTCGGCTGGGATGAGGCCGTTGCGGACAAAGGCCTCGGAGAAGCGTGCCCGTTCCGAGGCGACCCGGAAGTCGCATGTCAGTGCGAGCCCGCAGCCCAGGCCGTAGGCGGCGCCGTTGACCGCCGCGATCGTTGGCTTCTGCAGCGTGTGCAGTTGCAGGACGATGGGCGGGCCGCCGGGGGTGCGACGCAGCCGGGCGGTGAACGAGGGGTCGAGCTGCTCCCAGGGCGTGGGTTCGGCGCCCTCGCCCGCCTGCTCGCGCTCGCGGATGCGCCGGTCAAAGCCGCGGACATTGGCGCCGGAGCAAAACGCCGGGTCTGCCCCGGTGATCACGAGCACGCGTAGCGCTGGGTCCTGGCTGAACCGCTCGACCTCGGCGCCGAGTTCCTCGGTCATTTGCTCGGTGAGCGAGTTGCGCGTTGCCGGGTCGTTGAGCGTGAGCACCAGCACGCCGTCTGGGGCCGTCTCCGACTGCACCAGTTCCATCGCCATCGCGCAATTCTCCGTTGTGAGAGGTACGAAGTTGCCGCCGCGGGGCGCTTACGTTGCGCGCAGCCTACCACCGCCGCCGCCCAAGCCAAAGGGCCGCCCCGGCGGACGGCCCTCGCGGTGCAGCCTTCGTTGTCTACCGTCAAACGGGAACAGGAGCGTGCACCATGACGACCTCGAACTGCTCGATGACGGACCCCTGGCCGCTGGCCCAGTAGCCGGTCAGGTGCTGCTGCCGCCAGCCCTGGAACTGGGAGTTCTCGGCGAGCTGTCGCTGTGCCTCTGGGGTGAGGAAGCTGTGATACACCACATAGTGATTCTGGTTCGCGAGCGAGCGGGCGAGGATACTGGTGACGTTACCCACCCCTGACGCGCGGATGAGCGCCATTCCCTCGTTGCGGCTCTGCTCGAAGGCGGCCGCCTTCCCCGGCGCGACGATCCCATCGACCAGGACGGCGAAGGTAGGGGTACCGGGCTCGGAGTGCATCGCTACGGTTTCGAACCCCTCCAGCCGGGAGGACGTCACGATACCCTGTGCAGGATTGGCCTGAAGGAACTCCGCCAGCGCCGCTGAGCGGAAGTACGCGCGAAATGCGGCCGGACTCTCCCATTGGCTCGCGCGGATGTACTTGTTTGGGATACCCAGTGAAGCCAGGGCGGCGCCGCGCTGATAGCCAGGCTGCCGCCCTTGCAGTTCAAACAGCCGCTGACTGATCAATTCCGCGTCCATCGCCCGGCCAGGGGCGATCATGGACTCGTTGAGGACTGTGTATGACACTGTCTCCCCCTATGTGCGGTGAACCCCATGCGCTGGCCATGCCGGCGTCAATCGCGTTGACCCCATGCCATCTCCTTCGCTACCTGCGCCAAGCGAGGCAGGGGCATGATAGTCTCTCGAATCCGGTTAATCCATATACGAACTCTGACAATAGCGGTCGGTCACGATTCGCGCACGGCGCGGCCTGCTGCTGCTCGCCCAGGGCGTCTCCGCCCGGACGAACATGGAGCATCCAGGCCACTCGCAGATCACGCTGACGTTGGGCGGGTACTCCCACAGCCTGCCCCAGCTCTCCCGCGAGACAGCAGAGAAGACGAACGCGATGCTCACCGGCTCAGGGTTGGGGTAGCGCGCCGGGTTGCTGTATGGGTTGCTGTAGTAGCTCCCCACAGACACCAAGAACCGCCCTCATGGGGCGGTTCTCAGACTCAGAACTTGGAGCGTGGGACGGGATTCGAACCCGCAACCCTCTGCTTGGAAGGCAGATGCGCTAGCCGTTGCGCCACCCCCGCTGGAGTCTCTCGGGGCCGGATTCGGCCCGGCGACCGTGGCGCCAGATTGGTGTCGTGCGGCGAATAGGTGCCGCTCCCCGGCGTCACATTCAGTCTGATTGATGCTGGGGACCTCGTCAACGTGCTGGCCGGGCAGGAGACCGCAGTGTGCCGGGTTGCTGCCCCGGCCGGCGGTACATGGTGTACGGTTCGGCGGCCGGCCGCGTCGCCGGTTGCGGCCTTCCGGAGGAAGTCGCGCTGGCCAGGTGCTTGACCACTACCGCTAGTGGCTCGTGCCCAGCTGCACCAACCCGCTTTCGTAGGCGATGACCACGAGTTGGGCGCGATCGCGCGCATCGAGCTTACCCATCACCCGGCTCACGTGGGTCTTGGCCGTGGGGGGCTGACCACCAGCGACTGCGCGAGCTCATCGTTGTTCATGCCTCGTGCAATCAGGGCGAGAACCTCGCGCTCGGTGAGTGCAGCCAGGCTTGCGGGGCCGGCCCGGCTGGGCGCCGGTCGCCGCGCGAACTCACCGATCAGTTTCCGCGTGATCGCCGGCGCGAGCAGCGCATCGCCCCGGGCAACAATGCGCACCGCCTCCAACAGTTCGGGTGGGTCGGTGTCCTTGAGCAGGAAGCCGCTCGCCCGGGACTGCAACGCCTCATACACGTACTCGTCCAGGTCAAAGGTGGTGAGCACCAAGACCCGCACCGCGCTCGCTGACGCGGCCGTTGTGATGGCGCGGGTGGCTTCTCGCCCGTTCATCACCGGCATGCGGATGTCCATCAAGATCACGTCCAGCGCCCGCGTGCGCGCCAGTTCCAGCGCCAGCAGTGCCACCGGCGACGCTGACGCCGCCATCGCGGGCGGTCAGCTGGATCACCCCGTCATCGATGATGATCGCTTCGCCTTCCAGCCCCTCATAGGACTCCGCAATAGTGATTGAGCCACCGTTCACTTCAAGCGGCTGATCGGCGTGGATGGCATCATCTCCGGTGGCAATCGTCCACCCCCAGCGTTGATGGCAACAGCGTTATTCGAGTGGATGGCGTCATCCGCGGAATTGATGGCAAACGTGCCGCCATCAATCACCACACCAGCGCCGCCTTTGATCCCTTTCGCGGACCTGTCCGCAGGCAGGATTGCGCGGCTGCCATTGCCGGCCGTCAGGTGGAAGTCGCCGCCGATGATGTGCACGTTCGTATGCGCCTGGATGGCATCGTCCGCGGAGGTGATGGGGAGCGTGCCCGCGGCGACGGTGACAGAGCCGCGCTCCGCGTCTCCGTCGTTGTCGGAGGTCAGTCCATCCCCGCCCGCTTTGACCGTGATGCTCCCGCCCAGGATGATCAGCGCGTCGCGGCCACGGATGCCATCGTCCGCGGCGGTGACGGCAAGATCGCCGGCCAGAATCGTGAGCGTGTCCT
>CAUJGQ010000070.1 GCA_963170165.1 Chloroflexota bacterium
CGGCCGCACGACGGGCGTCACCGCCTCCGGCCTGTCCATCAACGTGCCGTTGCAGCCGGTGGACAGCACCCGCATCAACGGCCTGCAGGGCGGCTTCGTCGTGACCGCCCCCGTGGGCCCGGTGACCCAGCCAGTACGCACTGTGGCCCCGGCGCAGAGCGGGGTATTGCCGCGTACGGGCGCCGGGACAGGCGACCACGGGAACAGCCTGCCGCTGGCCGTCGCCGCCGCTCCTGCCGTCGCCGTCATCCTGCCGCTGCTGGCCTTCCGCCGTGCTCGCCGCGGCCGGTAGACTGCCAGCCTGCTGCTCATCATCGCACCAGCGCCGGGAAGGATCGCTCCCTCCCGGCGCTGGTGTCATGGCGCGCCACGGAGACGCGGCTCAGGGGAGCAGCCGCAGCCGGTGCAGCTCCTTGATCACCTGCTGGTCCTGATTGCGTAGCGACTGGATCAGCCACACCTCGTTCGCCGTCAGGTCCATGGCAATCCCCCAGGAACCAAACTCATTGCGGCCGTAGATATTCACCGCTTCAAGTTGCAGCGCGATCCCGCTCCCCTCAATCACCGGCCACTCGCGCGTGCCGTTCTCCTGGGCCGTGAGGAACTGGACGGTCTTCACGTCCGCTTCGTACATGATGCGGCAGTCAACGCCGGGGATGGCGAGCGCCTCCACCTCGTAGTTCACCACCAACCGGCCGGGCGCGGGCGATTCGAGCCGCGTGATGCGTAGCCGGAAGGTGAAGTCCTGCGGCTGCGGCCCGCTGGTGCAGGGCGGAAAGTGCCGCGCCGGTACGGTGGCGTCGTGGACGAGATTGACGATGCGCGCCTCGCCCGGGCGCAGGAGCAGCGGCAGGCCGGGAGGCGCCGTGGCCGTTGGGCTCGGACTGGGCGAGAGCGCCGGCGTCGGGCTCGGTGAAGGGGAGGTGCTCGGGCTGGGGGACGGCGCACGCGTGGCGGTAGCCGTGGCCGGGCCGGGCACGCTGCTGCCCATGCCGCCGGTGGGGCTGATGGTCGCGGCTACGGTTGCGCTGCCCTGCGCCGTCGTGCCGCCGTTGCCGTTGCCATCCAGCAGTAGCACCGCCGCAGCCATGGCGGCCATCCCCAGCAGCAGCGCGCCGCCGAGCACTAGTAGCAGCGGCGGGCCGCGCCGCTTCACCGGCGCCGGAGCCGGCGCAAGATCAGGTGCGGCAGTGGCCGGAGGTGGTGTCACACCCGGTAGCGCCGCGGTTGTCTCCACGGCGCTACCGCGCAGCATGCGGATGAAGTCCGCGGCGCTGTGCGGGCGCTGGGCCGGATCCTTGGCGAGCGCGGTGGCGATGGCGGTATAGACATGGGCAGGCAGGCCGGGGCGGCTGCGCTCCAGCGGCGGCGGCGGGTTGTGGGCATGGGCATACAGCACATACGCCGTCTCGCCCACGAACGGCGGCGCCCCAGCCAGCAGGTGATACGCCAGCACCCCGAGCGCATAGACATCGGCCGGCGGCCCGGCCTCCTCGCCGCGCACCTGCTCCGGCGCCATCGCTTCCGGGGTGCCCAGCGCCGCGCCGGTGCGGGTGTGGTGCACCTCATCCACGGAGCGGGCGATACCGAAGTCCATCAGCACCGGCCGGATGCCGGTAAGCACTACGTTCGAGGCCTTGACATCGCGGTGGATCAGCCCAGCGGCGTGCAGGTAATCGATCGCCGAGGCGATGCCGGACAGAATCGGTAGGGTCTGCTCCCAGGGCAGCCCTCCCTGGGCGGGCAGCGCCTTTGCCAGTGTTGGGCCGCGCAGCAGCTCCATGGTGAAGTATGGCCGCTCGCCCGCTTCGCCCACATCGTAGACCATGACGATATTGGGATGGCTGAGCCGGGCCAGCGCCTGCGCCTCTGCCACGAACCGCCGCCGCACCTCCGGCTGCGCCGCTAGGTGAGGATGCAGCGCCTTGACGGCGATCTCGCGGTTCAGCGCCGGATCCCAGGCGCGATATACCGTGGCGAAGCCACCATCGCCCAGGATCTCTAGCAGCTCGTACCGGCCCAACTGGCCGCTTGTCACCATCATCTGCACCGGGCGCAGGCTGCGCCACTGTCATTGTCCCACGCGCCCGCGCGCCCGTCTGTCACCTCGCGGCCACAGCGCGAGCGCCGCGCCACCGCCGGAGCAGCATGGTGTCGCGGGCGCGGTACCCTCGGGCACAGCCGCTTGATCGCTGCATACTGGGTGCTCGGCATCGGCCCGTCAGCGCTGGGTGATGCTCAACGCACGGAAACGGATCGTCGCCGGCTCGACATCGCGCAACGAGCCACCGATGCCGGAGTAGCCGCCCTGATACGTCGTGTCGTTGACGGACGCGACGGACACGCCGTTCACCGTGGCAGAGATGGTGTTCCCGGCGCAGGTCAGCTCGACCTGATTGGTCTCGGCCGGTTTCCGCAGTGCGGAGGTGGATTGCTGCGGAACGAGTGCCGTTCGGCGGTCACCATCCAGCCGCAACACCATCACCTGCCAGGGCGTAGTCGTACTATTGCGCTCGCTCACCGCAGAGCCCGCAAACACCACGACGAGTACGTAGCCGGAGGTCCCGGCGGCGTTCAGCCGGCAGCCGGTCAGCACATCCACCCGCTGACGCTCGTCAGATCGCTGGACCGTGAACTGTACCGCGGTGGTGGTATCACCGTACTCGCCGGGAGCTGTGGCCAGCACGAGCCGGTCACGTGCCGGACCGTCAATGCTGAGGCTGTATCCTACGCTGGTGTACTCCGCCTGGACGCCCGCAACGGGGAACGATCGTGGCAGTGCCCCGCTGCCGATCATTGATTCGCTGTACCGCACCGAGCCGGGGCCGGGCCCCCCGGCGGGGGTGGCGGTGGCAGTGGCAGTAGCGCGCGGCGGAGGTGGTGTCGCGGTGGGGGGCGCGGCGAGGGCGGTGAAGCCCTGATAGCGGGCGCTGATCGTCTGATCGTGGTCGATGCCGATCACGACGACCCGGCCATCGCCGGTCAGCGCCACGCTGCGCAGCTGCTCCAATGGCCGGGTGATGGCGCTGGCCGGACCGGCGGCCACCAGCGTGCCACCCTGCTCCACCTGCGCCAGCAGCACCTGGCCGCCGCGCTGCGCGAACAGCGCCGCCACCTCCACCACGCCATCCGGGCGAGGGCGCAACGCGGTGGCCGTGTGCGCATCCATCTGCACGGCCAGCACTTGCTCGCCCGCCCGGGGAGTGCCGCCGGCGGTCAGTCGCATCGTCGCCAGCACCAGGTCTGCCCCGCGCACCCCGCCACCGGCCACCACGGCGCCGCCGTCCGCGGTGGCGGCCAGCGCCAGGGCGCCACGTGCGCCGGTAAAGGGCAGAACCAGCCGGCCCCCATCACCGAACCCCGCGTCGGCCGCGCCGTCGGTCCGGAAGCAGGCCAGACGCAGCGCGCTGCCTTCGCCCTGGGGGCTGCTGCCCGCTACCAGCAGCCGGCCGTCTGCCAGCTCGGTCACCGCCGCCACGCTCTCGCCGGCCGCCAGCGGCGCCACCGCCACGCCGTCTACGCCAAATGCGGTGTCGAGTGTGCCATCCGGCCACAGCCGCGCCAGCGCCAGCGCCGGTCCGTCCCGGTGGCTGACTCCGGCCACCAGCAGGCGGCCGCCGGCCAGCCCGGTGATGGCGTATCCCGCATCGGCGCCGGTGGTGAGGGGGTGCCGGACGCTGCCACCTTCGCCGAACGCGAGGTCGGGCCGGCCATCGGCGGTGGCGCGGGCAACATACAGGTCGAAATCCTGCGCGGCGGTCGCGGTTACCCCCGTCATCGCCAGCCCGCCATCAGCCAGCGCTGCCACCGCGAATACCTGAGTCTCACTGCCGAGCACGGTCGCCTGTACCCCCTCCACGCCGAACGAAGGGTCCAGCGTGCCGGTCTGGGCCTGGACTGCGGGGGATCGTGGCGTGAGCACGGCCAGCCCCGTGACCCCCAGCAGCAACGCTACCAGCAGACCAAATCGCTTCCGGCTCATGGCGTGCCCCGAGGTGTGAGTGTCCCCCGCAGGGATGGCGGCAGCGTCACCGGCGGCAGGGCAGTGGGCGCTACCGGCGGCGGTGTGCGTTCGGCCGGTGGCGCTGTGGCGGGTGGCGCCGTCGCAGGCACGGGGGTGGCCGTGGGCGGCGGCGGCACTTCCGTGCGCACCGCGGTCTGTTGAACGACCGGCGGCGGGATGGGCGTGCGTACCACCGCAGGGGCCGCCGTAGGCGTGGGCGTTGGGGTGGCCGTGGGCGGCGGTGGTGGCGGCGGCAACACCTCGAAGGCGGTTTGCGCCAGCCGCTGTCCGCCATCGAACACCGCCGCGACATAGAACCCGGGCGCCAGCGGCGGTTCCAGCACCGGCGCCGGTGCACACACACCGCCCGCCTCCGGGCGTACGCCCTCCAGCCTGACGGCCACCTGCCCGCCGGGATCACCCGGCGGCGCATCACCCGCCACCGCCACGATGGTCAATGGCCGCTCCTCCGTGCCCGGCGTCACCTGGAAGCAGACAAACAGCGTGCTGTCGGCCAGGAAGCGGCCCTCGACCGCCTCGTGACTGTTGTTGAATACCTTCAGCTCAGACACGACGGCCGGACGGGGCGCGGGTGTGGGGCTGGGCGTGGCAGACGTCACCACCGGCGTGGCGCTGGGGTCCGCCGCCGCGCTGGCGCTGGGCGCAGCCGCCTCAGCCTGGGGTTGGGCGGCCGGGTCGCTGCCGCCGCCAAAGCTGAAGGCCGCACCCAGCACCACCGCCAGCGTCACGGCTGCCGCTGCGCCCAGCGCCAGCGGCCACCGCCGCCGCCGGGCGGGCGTCACCGGCAGCGGGGGTAATGTCGTTGCCGCATCCGGCGAAGTGGTGATAGCCGCCGTAGCCGCGAGATCAGGGACGGTGGCTCCGGTGTCCACCGCCGCGGGCTGCAGCCGGATGGTGGCCGCCGCGGCCAGGGTGGCGGTGGCGCCGTCCGTTGCCGGTTCATCCTCGATCTCCGCCGCCTGGGGAACCGTCAGGCGCACCGTCACCGGGACACTGGTAGCGGGCGCATGTGCCGCTTCGTCGGTGGTTGGTGACACGGCTGGGGGCGCGCCGTCTGCAGCGGGCGGAGATCGCCGCAGTTGCACGGTGGGTTCCGCGTGAGAGGGGGGCTTGGGATCGGTCGCGCGGGCGGCCGCCTCGGGAGGTGACGCGTGCTGAGGCGTGACGGCCGGCGGCTCCGCCGCATCCGCGGCAGCAGGGGCATCCGCGGGCGTGGCGATATCCGCCCGGCGCAGTCGTACGGTGGGATCCACCTGGGCAGCCGGTGTGGATGCTGGACGGTCAGCACCGGCTGCTAGCGATTCAGGTTGCACGGTGGGATCCACCTGGGCAGCCGCTGTGGAGGATGTATCTTCGGCGGAGCCAGGCGCCACGGTGACGGGCAGCGCGCTGGCCGCGGGTGGAGGGGTGTCCGCGATCCGGGCAGCGACCTCGCCCTCCGGTTGTCTCTCCGCGGCGGGGAGGGGGAGCACGCCGCCCTCTTCCTCGGTCTCCTCTGCTGGCTCCACGGCCGCCGGTGCGACGCGCATACCGGCCAGGTGCAGCGGCACCGTCTCGGGCACGGTAGACGCCGGCGTCTGCACCGCTGCCAGCAGCTCATCGGCGAAGGCGATGGCGCTGGCCGGGCGGGAGAATGGGTGCTTGGCCAGGGCGTGCGCGAGAATGGTGTCGAGGGCGGGAGGTAGCTCCGGCCGGATGCGGCTGACCGGCGGTGGCGGATCATACACGTGGGCGTGGAGCACGAAGGCGTAGCTGCCGGCAAACGGCGGCCGGCCGGCCAGCAGCTCGTACGCCAGCACGCCCAGGGCGTAGATATCGGCGGCGGGGCCTTCGCCGTGGCCTTGCACCTGCTCGGGGGCCATGTACTCGGGCGTGCCCAGCATCGCGCCGGGGCGGGTGTGGCTGGTGTTCTCCAGCAGGCGCACGATGCCGAAGTCCATCAGCACGGCACGGCCGGTCTTGTCCAGCATGACGTTGCCGGGCTTGATATCGCGATGCACCATGCCGGCGGCGTGCAGGTAATCGACGGCGGAGGCCAGCCGCCGGATCAGCGCCGCCACCTCCGGCACCGGCAACAGCCGGCCGCCGGCCGTCAGGTCCGCCAGTGTCTCCCCCTCGATCAGCTCCATCGTGTAGAAGGGACGGCCGTCCAGCTCGCCCGCGTCGTGGAAGCGGACGATATTGGCGTGGCCGAGGGGGGCGACAGCGTGCACCTCGGCGAAGAAGCGGCGGCGCACCTCGCCATCGGCCGCCAGGTGCGGCAGGATCGCCTTCAGCGCCACCGACCGCCCGAGCATCTGGTCCCAGGCGCGGTAGACCGTGGCAAAGCCCCCCTCGCCGAGGACGCCCAGCACCTCATAGCGGCCCGACTGCTGCCCCGGCGCCGTCATCGCTGCCTCGCTCCTCCTCCGTTACCCCTACCGCAGCAGGCTCGCGTCACTGAACTCGGCCCGTACGCGGGCGGCGTGCCCGGCATAGACACCGGCGCCGATGACGGCGTCACCCTCCGCGAACGTGTGATCGCGCACCGATGCCACCAGGGCATGGTTGACCAGCGCCAGCAGCCGGTCACCCCGGAATGACAGCATGAGGGCAACGGGCTGTCTGGGAGGAACCGCCGGCGCCGGTCCAGTGGCAAGCACCGTCTCGCCGGACTGCCAGCGGGCGAGCCGGTAGCCGCCGGCCGGCGAGAACTCAAACCGGTAGCCATTCTGGTTGGGGCGCTGCCAGCGGCAGCCGAGCATCAGGAATCCCTGCTCCGGTGGCTCACAGTCCAGGTAGCCGAAGATCCGCAGGACGCCGTTAGCAGGGGCGGTCTCGATGCGTTGATAGAACGTGCGTCCCTGGACGCGCCGGTGACTGTCGACGACGAACTCGCCGCCGTGGCTGCGCGCCGTGAAATCGCCGCTCCTCACCTGCTGTGGCAGCGGCGCCCGTGGGTACGGCGTGATCGGCGGCGGCAGGTGCACCACGACCGAGCCGGGTGGCTCCGGCGGCGGGGGCTGGAGCGCCTGGACCAGCGCGGAAGCCGCGCGCGGCCGCCGCTCGGGCTGTTTGGCGAGGGCCCGATGCACCACCTGGTATACGTGCGGTGGCAGCCCGGGCCGGAGCGTGCTCAACGGCGGTGGCGGCTCGTGGGCGTGGCCGTACAGCACGCGGGCCGTGTCACCCGCGAACGGCGGCTGCCCGGCCAGCAGCGTGTAGGCGAGGATGCCGAGGGCATAGATATCGGCGGCCGGGCCAGCCGTCTCGCCGCGCAACTGCTCGGGAGACATGGCGCCGGGAGTGCCCAGCACGGCGCCGGTGCGCGTGTTGCGCGTCTGGTCCAGCACGCGGGCGATGCCGAAGTCCATCAGCACCACCCGGCCGAAACCGTCCAGCATCACATTGCTGCCCTTGAGGTCGCGGTGCACCAGGCCGGTGGCATGCAGGTAATCGATGGCGGAGGCCAGGCCGCGCATCAGCTCCGCCACGCACGCCGGCGGCTGCGGGCCGGAGCGGGTCACCCGATCATCCAGCGTCTCCCCCTCGATCAGTTCCATCGCGAAGTAGGCCTTGCCGCCCTCTGCGCCGATGTCGTAGATGGAGACGATGTTGGGGTGGCGCAGCCGGGCCAGCGCCCGCGCCTCTGCCAGAAAGCGGGAGCGGATACCATCATCCAGCGCCAGATGCGGCAGCAACGCCTTCAGCGCTACTTCGCGCTCCAGCGCCGGGTCCCAGGCGCGGTACACGACGGCAAAGCCACCCGCACCCAGCAGGCCGCGCGTTTCGTACCGGCCGAACCGCTCGCCCATCACCATCCGCCACCACCACCCGGCGCGCTCATGTGTCCTGTCGCTGCACCCCAGCCCGCGCCAGGGAGCTACCGGCGCACCCCCATCACAGCCAGATGGCGCCACAGGCTGTGCCATGCACCGCTACGGGCCGCCGTCGCACAGCCTCACCCTCGCATCTCCGCGTCGGGCGGCAGACTCCACCGGACCCGGGCGGCCGTCCGCCCATCCGGCCGCGCGGACAGGGCCGCAGCGGTCACCGGGCCGCTGTCATCCACGGGCAGCGCGCGGCCGTTCTCGCGGAACCACCGGCGCGGCGGGCGCAGCCCCTCGCACAGCACATAAACCTTGCCGTCCTGCACCTCCCACTCCTCGATGCGCCCGCCGCCCTCGCACACCACCCAGCCGGTGGTGGTCTTCCACCAGCCGGTGGCGAGCACCAGCACACCGGCCAGCACCAGGCCGAGCAGCGCCAGGCCGGCCAGCATCCACCAGGGTGGCCGCCCGCGCCGTGCCGGGACCGGGACAGCCGGGGCCAGGTTTCCGGGCGGGTTGGTGATAGCGCTGGCGCGCTCGGGTGAGGGGGGCAGCGGTGGCATCCCGGCTACCGCCAGCGGCGCGGGGGCGCCTGCCGCCATACCGGCGCCGCGCCACGGCTCGAGCGCGCTATCGAGCGCCAACCACTGCTCATCGTCGATGTCCACCTCGACAAAGCCGGCCGCCAGCCGCGCGGTGACCAGCAGCGGCTCACCACGGAGCGCCGTCCGCTCCCGCTGCGGGTCGTTTGCTGCACGCAGGGTGAGCATTTCGCCGCGGGGGGTAAGGAACTCGGCCGCAGGGGCGGTCATCACGCGCCTCCCGGCCGGAAGGGACTGGGGGTGTTGCCTGGCGCCGTATCTGACACGGCGCTGGGCGGGCCGGCTGTCCAGGTTTCATCGAGATTGAGCGTTGCCGCATCGGGCGCGGTCGTGTTCTGCCCCCGGCCGGCCAGCCCGGCGCGCGGCATCGGCTGGGTCTTCTCGATGCTGGGCACGGGCGGCCCCCACGGGTCCGCCGGCAGCGATGGCGGCGGTACGGGCGCTGCCTGCGCCGCTGATTCCGGCGGCGGAGCCGCGGCCGGGGCCTGCGGCGGCGTGGCGGCCGCACGGACGGCGGCAACCTGCGCATCCACCAGCTGCTTGACTAGCGCTGCCAGCCGCTCATCGAGGCCGGGCTGGCCGGGATCGAGGGTCGAGGAGGGCTGGGGGGCGGCGGCCTGCGCAGAAGCGGCCGTCTGCGCCCCGTGTGCGGGTGGCTCGTCCAGCCGTTTGAGCACCAGCACGACCTTGCCCATGCGCACCTCGTCGTTCTCGCGCAGCTCCACCGGCGCTTCCATCCGCACGCCGTTGACCTGCGTGCCGTTACTGGTGGAAACATTGAGGAGGCGCAGCGTCTTATCGCCGTCCACCCACACCTTGGCGTGCTGGCCGGAGACGCTGTCGTCATCGATAAAGATGTCGGCGCGCGGGTCGCGGCCGATCCAGGTAACGTCATCTTTGATCGGGTGGACCTGGTCTGGGCGGGGGCCGTCCTTTTGGATCAGCCAGGCGCGTACCTTGCGCCGGGCGAGCGGCGGCGGATCGACAATGCGGGTGACATTGGCCACGCCCCGGCCGAAGCCAAAGCCGCTGGCGTCGTTGACCGCGCCGCGGGTGACGTTGGCCGGGCTGCTCCCGCCGCCATCACCGCCCCCGAAGTTGCCGCGGGTGACCTGAGCGGCGTTGCCATTCGGGGGTGCGCCGCGGGTGGCATCGGCGGCCCAGTTTTGCAGCGCCGGGGGACGGGGCGGCCCGCTCGTCAGGCCGGCCTCCCGCCCCTTGTCGCGGATGCAGTACGGGCAACTGGTCCAATCGGCGATCAGCTCTCCGTGCCGGTCACAGCGCATTGCGGTATCCTCCTCCTGCCGCGCCCGGGCGCGACGGCCTAGCCGTTCCCTGTCTCCCGATAGATCAAGCGTGTTTGGCCGATCTGGATTTCGTCGTCAATCGCCAGCGGGTGCGGCCCCGCGTATGGACGGCCGTTGATCTGCGCCGGATTGGTGGGCGAGAACTCCTCATACGTGGCCTGGCCGTCCCCGATGCGGATGACGCCGTGCAGCCGGGAGACATCCGGGTCATCCAGCAGCACATGCGGACTGGACACCTCCCGGCCTATGAGCGTCTCCGGCGGCGTCAGCGGTCGCGGGATGCGCGCGCCGTCCGGCCGGATTTCGATGAGCAGATAGCTGGGCCCGGCGCTCCAGCCGCCGCCCCCGGCGGGCACCGGTTCCCGCGCCGGCTCCCACACCGGCGCCACGGTGACGGCCCCTGACCGCACGCCGGCCATGGCCGGTGAGCCGGAGCGCCGCCGCAGGCCGAGGGCGATGGCTGCACCGATGGCGCCTATCGCCAGCAGCGCACCGCCCAGGCCGATCCCCCACGGAACCGGCCGCGCCGGCTGCATTAGCCGCACGGTGATCACCTGCTCCACCGCCACACCGTCCACACCGGTGGCGCGCACGCGCAGGATCTTGTCGCCGTTCTTCATTCCCTTGGGTGTCCAGGTGGCGGCCCAGGGGGCAGCGGCGGCCGTGCCGATTGGCAGGTCATTGAGAAAGAACTCGACGGTGCGGCCGGACTCGGCCGGGGTGATCGCCACCTCCACCGGCACCGCGCCGCGCACCTGCTGGCCATCGCTGGGGGTGGTGATGCGGACGGCCACCCGCCGGGCAATGGTGTGGGGCACGCTATAGCGGCGGCTGGCGGAGGCGGGCTCACCGCGCAGGTTGACGGTGATCGCCAGCTCGCGCTCACTCTCCGCGTTGCGCCCCTCGCCCTCGAAGTGGATGAGGTACTCCTGGCGGAAGGCACTCGCTACATCGGCAAAGCGGGCCGGCAGCTCGGAGGAGACCGCGGCGGGCAGGAAGACACCGCCGGTGGTCTCGGCCAGCCGTTGTAGCCCTGCCGTCCGCCCGCGGCCCAGCGCCACGGCGAACACCGGCGTGTTGCGTTGCTGTGCCAGGGTGATCGCGTCGTCCAGCGTCTTGACCGAGCCCGGCGTTCCCGGCCGGTCGCCCTCGTCTTCACCGTCCGACATCACCAGCACGGCGCGGCGGCCGGCGGGCTGATCGGCTGCCAGGGTGACGGCGGCAAAGACCGCGTCCCACAGCGGCGTGATCCCGTCACCGCGCAGGGCGTTGATCGTGTCGTAGACGGCGTGGCGGTCTGGGTTCCAGGCCAGTCCCTGGGGGACGGCGCCACCGAAGCCGAAGGCCGCTACCGTGTCGCTGGGGCCGAGCCCATCCAGGAAGGTGCGGGCGGCGTGCTGCATGTCGCGCAGCGGCTGGATGCTGGGGATGGCCATACTGCCGCTGGTGTCCAGCGCCAGCACCACGGCCAGCGGCTCGTTGGAGCTGGCCGCGCTCTCGACGGCAACGTTCTTGGCCGGCTTGCCGTCCTCGGTGACGGCGAAGGCATCCGGCGCCAGGCCGCGGACAGGCACACCGGTGGTCTCCATCACGGCGACACGGGCGGTGATCTTCGGTGGCGCGCTGGAGGTGGCAGAGGCGGCATTGGGCGGCTCGGCCTCCACATCCAGCCCGGAGATGCGCACCAGCGCCGGAGCGGTGCGCAGCGGCGCGCCCGAGGCCGCCGGGACTGCGGGAAGCAGCAGGACCGCTAGGGCAAGCAGGAGCGCGAGCAGCAGGCGGGGGTTCATGGCGGCCCGTCCTATGCGAAGCTCTTGAACACCAGCTGAATGGTGGGCCCCAGCCGCAGTTCATCGCCGTCTTCCAAGTAGACCTCGCCGCGGATGCGATTGCCGTTGACGTAGGTCCCGTGGGTGCTGCCGTGGTCACCGAGGGCGAAGCGGCCGTACTGCTCCTGGATATGGGCGTGATCGCGCGAGACATCCGGGTCATCAATCATGATGTCGCACTCCAGCGCCCGGCCGAAGGTCGTGCGTCCAACGTTGAGCCGGTGCTCGCGCGGGCCGGCCGGGCCATTGCGCAGGTACACGGAGGCGTTGGTCTTGGGCTTGGGTGCCCGCGGCGGGACGGCTACCGGTGCACCCCCACCGCCATCGTGGCGGGTGGGGCCGGCCGGCGGGCGTGAGGGCGGATACGGGTCGTTGTTCTTCGCCCAAATCGGTGTCCCGCCACCGGGAGGACCACCCACGATCACTGGGCGGCGGGCCGGGGCAGAGCTGGCGGTCATAAAGTAGCCGATGGCGATCACGACGGTGGTGACACCGGCCAGCGTGCCCAGCACCAGTAGCACCCAGCCGGTGTTGACGGTATCGCCGGTGTTGAAGATCGGCCCGCCCGGCTGCACCTGGGTCTTGAGCACCAGCGAGGGCAACAGCAGCACCGGCGCGAGGATGACGCCGATCTGCCATCCACCAGCGCCGGCCTTGCGCCGCATCGTGTCGAACAGCACCAGCGAGGCGATGAAGATCGCTGTCACCAGGAAGATGATCGCCCCCCAGTCGTACCACCAGGCCCAAAGCTCATCCATTGCGGGTGTCCTCCAGAGATGCAGCGGTACTGATGACAGCGATGGCCCGCTCCGGCGGCGGCCGCACCATATGTGCGCGCATCATGGCATCATCCGGGCTCATAGGGAAGCCCGGTGTAGCCATGATGATCAGCGACGCCATCATGCCGATCACGACGGACGCGATCATCGCCAGTGCACTCAGCGCCAGCACCGCCAGCGCCCATGCCGGCGCCCCCCCACCGCTCTCCACTATCTGCCGTGGCGGGGCAATGGCCGTCCCGCTATCGCCGGCAGGCGGCAGGGGCGGCGGGACGGCGGGGCTCGCCGGCGCCAGCCCGGCCGCGAACGCCTGAGCGAACGCGCCGGCGGTGGCCGGGCGCTGCTCCGGCTGTTTGGCCAGCGCGGCATCAACGGCGGCGGCGCAGGCGGCGGGCAGGCTGGGGTACACCAGCCGCAGTGACGGCGGCGGCTCGACGGCATGGCCGTGCATCACTTTGGCCGTATCGCCCTCGAACGGCGGCCGCCCCGTTAGCAGATGGAATGCCAGCACGCCCAGGGCATAGATGTCGGCGGGCGGGCCGGCGGGCTGTCCGTAGACCTGCTCCGGCGACATCGCCTCCGGCGTACCCAGCAGCGAGCCGGCGCGGGTGCGGCCGGAGGTGTCCAGCATCCGCGCCACGCCGAAATCCATCAGCACCAGCCGCCCGTCTCGGTCCACCATGATGTTGGCCGCCTTGACATCGCGGTGGATGATGCCCATGGCGTGCAGGTAATCGACCGCCGAGGCCAGCGCCCAGAGCGCCTCCGCCACCCGTCGCGGCGGCTGCGGGCCATCGCGCCGGATGATGTCCGCCAGCGACGGCCCGTCTATCAGTTCCATCGTGAAGTAGGGGAAACGGTCGGAGGCGGAGATGTCGTACACCCGGACGATGTTGGGATGGCTGAGGGAGGCGAGCGCGCTGGACTCCGCGGCGAACCGGGCGCGGATCTCGGCGTCGGGCGTCAGGTGTGGTTGCAGCGCCTTGAGCGCCACCTCGCGTCCCAGCTGCCGGTCGTAGGCGCGCCACACCGTGGCCATCCCGCCCTCACCCAGCACCGCGGTCATGTCGTACCGCCCCGCATTACCGTTTACGTTCATCCGCTG
>CAUJGQ010000071.1 GCA_963170165.1 Chloroflexota bacterium
CAGCCGGAGTACGCTGCCGCCGTCTACGGCTACATCGGCGCGATGGTGGCGCTGCTGGCGCGGGAGGAGACCGGTCGCGGCCAGACGGTCGATGTCTCCCACATGGAGACGATGGCCTCGCTCCACCAGTGGACCACCGTCCGCTGGACCCACGGCCGCTACATCCAAAAGCGCATCGGCAACCGTTACGACACCACGCACCCGATCACCGTCTACCCCTGCAAAGACGGCTACGTCGCCATTAGTGGCTCCTCCGAGGAGCAGGGGCAGCGCTTCATGGCGGTCAGCGGCCTGGGGGAATACCTGGATGACCCGCGCTTCGCCACCGGGGTCGCCCGCTTGCAGAACGCCGATGCCTTCGACGCGCTGCTGATGCCCTGGCTGATGGCGCACACCGCCGCCGAGATCGTGGAGATCTGCCAAACAGCGCGCGTCCCTGCCGGGCCGGTGCCGGGGATGCTGGAGCTGCTGGCCGATGCCCATCTGGCTGCCCGCGGCTTCTGGCAGCAGCCGGACGGACCGGGCGGACTCCGTTACCCCGGTCCGCCCTTCCGCTTCTCCCGCCACCCCTGGGCGCTGCGCCCCGCTCCTGCCCTCGGCGCAGACACCACCGCCATCCTGGCGCAGCTATCCAGCATCCGGCATCCGGCATCCAGGGAGGGAGGCGCAGGGCACGCCCCCCCTCACTCCCAGGTTGGGGAGCCCGCTTCATCCTCCCCCCGCTTGCCGCTGGCCGGCGTGCGCGTGCTGGATCTCTCTCGCGTGTGGGCCGGACCAATCGCGGCGCGCATCCTGGGTGACTTCGGCGCCGATGTGATCCGCGTGGAGGCAATCGCCGCGCGCGGTGGCCTGCGCGTCACCGAAGCGGTGGTGCAACAGTCGCGCCGCTACCCCAACAACGAAGCCGGGGAACGGCCCTGGAACCGTGAGGGGATGTTCAACAAGTTCAACCGCAACAAGCG
Organism: Chloroflexota bacterium; assembly: GCA_963170165.1. Classification (GTDB taxonomy): domain Bacteria; phylum Chloroflexota; class Dehalococcoidia; order CAUJGQ01; family CAUJGQ01; genus CAUJGQ01. The sequence goes on from CAUJGQ010000071.1 coordinate 963, forward strand.
GGCGGTGACGCTCCAGCTCAACACGCCGCAGGGCAAGGCGATCTTCGAAGACCTGGTGCGTCACGCCGATATCGTGCTGGAGAATTACAGCCCGCGCGTCATGCCCCAACTTGGTCTCGGCTACGAGCGGCTGAAGGAGCTAAACCCCGGCATCATCTATATCGCCCTGCCCGGCTACGGCTGGAGCGGCCCATCCCGCGATTGGGTGGCATACGGCACCACGCTGGAGCCCGCCGCTGGGCTGTCCGCGCTGATGGGCTACCGCGACAGCGGGCCATATAAGTCCGGCGTCGCCTGGGCAGACCCGGTGGCGGGGCTCAATGCCGCGGCGGCGATGCTGGTGGCGCTGTACGACCGGCGGGCGTCCATCGACGGCGCCGGGCAATCCATCGAACTGGCGCAGCTGGAGGCGATGATCACCTTCATCGGTGAGGAGCTGTTGGGTGCGCAGGTGCGCGGCGCCGAGCGGCCACGCCCCGGCAACCGCCACCCATACTACGCCCCCCAGGGGGTGTACCCCTGCGCCGGTGAAGACCGCTGGATCGCCGTCAGCGTCACCGATGAGGCCGCCTGGGCCGTGCTGTGCGCCGAGCTGGGCTTGGGGCCAGAACACGCCGCCCTCCGCCGGGAGGAGCGCCACACCGCTCATGACGCGCTGGACGCCGCGATTGCCGCCTGGACGGCCGGACAGGAGCAGATGGCGTTGATGCACCGGCTCCAGGGCCGGGGGATCGCCGCCGCGGCGGCGCTGGACGCGCGGCAACTGGTAGAAGACCCGCACCTGGCGGCGCGCGGCTTCTTCGCCACCATTACCCACCCGGATGCCGGCACCTTTCCGTTCCCCGGCCAGCCCGCCCACCTGAGTGAGACGCCGGCCACCTTCCGGCTGCCTGCCCCCGGCCTGGGCGAGCACAACCGTGAGGTGTTTAGCGGCCTGCTGGCCATCACCGATGAGCAGCTGGAGGAGCTACGCGCCGCCCGCATCATCGCCGGCGGGCCGGTAGGAGGATGACGGCTCAGGGCGGCGCCATCCGGCCCGCCTCTCCGCTGGTGAGGGCGGCCTCGACGGCGGCAGCGGCCCGACGGAGGGCAGCAAGGATAAAGGGAAGATGGTCGTCGGTGAAGTCCGTGGCAAGCTCGCCCACGCTGAGAGCAGCGATGATCTCACCCTCATCGTCGCGCACGGGCACGGCGATATCGCGGGCGCCTTCGATGTGTTCGCCCAGTATCTCGGCGTAGCCGGCGGCGCGTACCCGGCCGATGATACGCACCAGCGCATCGATATCGGTGACGGTGCGGTCTGTGTAGTGGCGGATGGTTTGATGGCGGAGGATGTCGCGCAGCTGGTCCGGATCATAGGCAGAGAGCAGCACCCGGCCGGGGGAGACGCAGTAGGCGGGCTGGAGCAGATGTCGCGGCTGCGAGTACCGGTGCGGGTTGCGCCCGCCGGCGCGCAACACATAGGCGACGCGCCCGCTCTGCAGCACGGCTGCCCAGACATCGAAGCCGCAGGCGGCGGCGCAGGCGGCCATCGGCCCGCGCAGCGCCCGTGTCAGCAGCCCGGCGCGCACGGCCGGTGTGGCGATACCCAGCAGCCCCAGGCCGTAGGTGTAACGGCGGGTGATGGGATCCTGGTCCAGCAGGCGTTCGCTCACCAGCGTCTGCACGAGGTGATGCGCGGTCGAGGGGTGCAGGCCGGCCTGCTGCGCGACCTCAGACAGCGAGAGACTCTCCGCGTGGCGGAACGCCTTCAAGATGGCGACCGCCCGGCGGACGGAGTTGATGGGCTTGGGCGCGGCGGTGTCGCTCATAACCGGCTGGTATCACACCGTGGTTAGGCAAACCGTACCGCACACGGGCGAAGGAGCACCAATGACGAGCAGCACGGCCAACGGCTGGGAGCCAGAACTGGAGGAATTACAGCAGCGGCGGGCGCTGATGTTGCGGATGGGGGGTGAGGACCGCATTGCCCGCCAGCATAGCCAGGGCAAGCTCACCGTGCGTGAGCGGATTGACCGGCTGGCCGGCTCCGGCTCGTTCCGCGAGTTTATGTCGCTGGCGGGTAGCGGCACCTATGACGAGCAGGGGCGGCTGACCGACTTCAGCCCGCGCGCCTCCGTCGATGGCATCCTCAAGCTGGATGGGCGCAAGGTGGTGGTCAGCGCCGGCGACTTCACCTCGCGCGGCGGCTCCGGCGGCGGCGGCCACGGCGGCATGGGCCAGGAGCTGCCGTCGAACCGCCGGGCGCTGGAGTGGCGGCTACCCTACGTTCGGCTGCTGGACGCCGCCGGCGGCTCCGTCCGCTCCTTTGAGGAGATTGGCCGGACGTATCTGCCGGATGGCAACGCCGGCTCCGCCTGGGATGTCAAGCTGTTGCGCGCCGTGCCTGTTGTCTCCGCCGTCCTGGGCTCGGTGGCGGGGCTGCCCGCCGTCAACGCCTGCCTTGCCCACTTCAACGTGATGGTGCGCGGTACCGCCCAGCTCTTCCCGGGCGGCCCGCCGGTGGTGAAGCAGGCGCTGGGCTACGACATCACCAAAGAGGATCTGGGCGGCGCCCACATTCACGGCACGATCAGTGGCGTGGTCGATAACGTCGTCGAGACAGAAGACGAAGCCTTCGCGACGATCCGGCGGTTTCTCAGCTACCTGCCGTCCAGCGTGTGGGAGATGGCCCCCCGCTGCGAGCCGGACGACGACCCGGAGCGGCGTGAAGAGCGGCTGGCGGCGATCATCCCGCGCAACCGCCGCCGCACCTACGACGCCCACCGCGTGATCAACGCCGTGGTGGACCGCGGCTCCTTCTTCGAGATCGCCCCGGAGTACGGCCAGGCGCGCATCACCGGGCTGGCACGGCTGAACGGCTACCCGACGGGCATCATGGCCAACAATGCCCTGTTCGGCGGCTCCACTGACGTGGCCGGCGGCGAGAAGGTGATGCGCCTGATCCAGCTGTGCGACACCTTCCATCTGCCGATGGTGTCGCTGGCCGATGAGCCGGGCTTCAACGTGGGTTTGGAGCAGGAGAAGAAGGGCATCGAGCGGGCCGGGGCCCGGCTGGTGACGGTCACCAACGACAGCCAGATGCCGTGGATCACGGTGGTGATGAAACAGGTATACGGCGTGGCCGGGCAGTGCCAGCAGCGGCCCAGTGGCATGTACCGCCGCTATGCCTGGCCATCCGCCGAGTGGGGCTCCATGCATATCGCCGGCGGGGCGGCGGCCGCCTACCGGCGTGAGATCGCCGAGGCGCCGGACCCAGAGGCCAAGCTGCGCGAGGTCGAGGCGCGGCTGCAGGCGATTGCCTCTCCATTTCGTACCGCCGAGGCCACCGGCCAGGACATCATCGACCCGCGCGATACCCGACCGTTGTTGTGCGAGTTCATCGAGGAGGCACAGCCCATCCTCCGCTCCCAGCTTGGGCCAACGGCTATGCCCTACCGGCCGTGACGAGGAATCAAGCGCAGCATTCCCGCTGACCAGCTTCAGGCTGGCCAGCTGCACAAGGAGTAACCACAGTGGCAGAGGTGCGCGCCCCGGTGGGCGGCAAGGTGGCTCAGATCCACGTGACGGCGGGCGCCCGCGTGGCGGAGGATGACGAACTGCTGTTGATGGAGTCGATGAAGATGGAGATCCCGATCCACGCCCCCAGCGCCGGCACCGTAGGCGAGGTGCGCGTCTCCCTCGGCGCCACGGTCCAGCCGGGGGAGGTGCTGCTGACGCTGGCGTGAGCGCTCCCAGCGCCGGCCCGCCGGTCGGAAACGCGCGCAAAAAAACTGCCGCAGATTGACAGAAAGGGCTTGACACGCTCCTGCTGAAGGAGCAGGATACGGGCACGGTGATGCAGCCCGAGGCGCACAGCCGGCGGAGGGGTCAGAACCCCGGTGAAGCCGCTCCCGCGCCGCCCGCTTGCGGGTATGGTCCGCCCGGTTCGCCGAGCGTGACGGGGATGTTCTGAAGGGCGCGACCGTCTGAGATGCCCGAGAAGCCGCAAGGTTCCTCGGGCATCTTTGTGTGTTCCGCGTGGCGGCTCTCCGCCTCCCGAGGCAGCATGGTGCACATCCAGTTTCTCGGCTCCGGTGACGCGTTCGGCAGCGGTGGCCGCTTCCAGGCGTGCATCCTGCTGCGGACGGAGCTGGGTCAGGTGCTACTCGATTGCGGCGCCACCTCGCTCGTCGCCATGAAACAGGCAGGGGTCGACCCGCTCGCCATCGATGCCGTCATCGTCTCGCACCTGCATGGCGATCACTTCGGTGGTATTCCCTTCCTGGTGCTGGACCAGCAGTTCGCCCGCCGAAGCAGGCCGCTGCTGGTGGCGGGCCCGCCGGGGCTGGCCGAGCGATTGCCGCGCACGATGGAGGCGCTCTACCCCGGCTCCAGCACCGTCGAGCGCCGCTATGCGCTGCGCGTGATCGAGCTGGATGAGGGCGCCGCCACCGCGGTGGGGCCGGTGATGGTGACCGCGTTCCCGGTGGTGCACGCCTCCGGCGCCCCCGCCTACGCCCTGCGCGTGACGGCCGGTGCTGCGACCATCGCCTACTCCGGCGACACCGAGTGGACCAGCAGCCTGGTGGAATGCGCGGCAGACAGCGACGTCTTCATCTGCGAGGGATATGTAGACGAGCGCGCCGTCAAGTTTCACCTGTCCGCCGCCGCGCTCCGCGCCAACCTGGCCCGCATCACCGCGGCCCGGCTGGTGCTGACCCACATGAGCCCGGAGATGCTCGCCCGGCCCGGCGCCGTTCCCGGCGCCATCACAGCGTACGACGGCATGACACTCGACCTATCGTAACCGGCGGCCGGAATGCGCCCCGATTGCCGGATGCCACCAAGTGTCGCCGCGATTACTTGACGTAGGTGACAGGCGATGCGTATGCTGGCGGCGCAGGGACAGGTGTGTCCCGCGGATTGCATCCGGTTGTCACGCGTGGTGAGAGAGGACGTTCCCGGCATGGCACGGATGAGGCTTGACAGCTACTTTAGAAGGCGGCGCGAGCGGGCTGCTCCCTAGCCGGGGGCAGTCTCCCCGGTCGTGCCGCGGGTCAGAGCAAGGGCGTAGCGCCTTTGCTCTTTTGTTTTATCCGGCAGCAGCGCCGCGCAGCCGCCCGCCGTGCGAGGACGGACGGGCCCCAGAAAGACAGGTGACGCATGAAGACCAGGGACCTCAAGATTCAGGCTATCCGCCCGCTGGTACCGCCAGCCATTCTCATGGAAGACCTGCCCCTCACCGAGCAGGGCTCCGTTGCGGTCACGAGGGCCCGCGACGAGGTGGTGCAGGTGCTCACCGGCGAGGATGACCGGCTGCTGGTGATCGTGGGACCGTGCTCCATCCACGACCCGGCCGCGGCGCTGGAGTACGGCCGTCGCCTGCTGACGCTGCGCGAGGAGCTGGCCAACGACCTGTGCATCGTCATGCGCGTGTACTTCGAGAAGCCGCGCACCACCGTCGGCTGGAAGGGCCTAGTCAATGACCCGTTCCTGGACAATAGCTTCGCCGTCAACAAAGGGTTGCACCTGGCGCGCAAGCTGCTGCTGGACCTGATTGAGATGGGCATGCCGGCGGGCACGGAGTTCCTCGACCCGATCTCGCCGCAGTTTTACGCCGATGTCCTGGCCTGGAGCGCCATCGGCGCCCGCACCACCGAGAGCCAGGTGCACCGCAATCTCGCCTCCGGTCTGTCCATGCCCGTCGGCTTCAAGAACGCCACCGGCGGCGATGTGCAGGTGGCCGTCGATGCCATCCGTGCCGCCTCCTACCCCCACAGCTTCCTGAGCGTCACCGAGCAGGGGGTCGCGGCGATTGTCGACACCATGGGCAACCCCGATTGCCATGTCATCCTGCGCGGCGGCGCTACCGGCACCAACTACGACGCCGTCAGCGTCGGCCAGGCGCTCACCCTGCTGAAGAAGGCCGGCCTGCCAGAGCGGGTGATGATCGATACCTCGCACGGCAACAGCGGCAAAGACCACCGCCGCCAGCCACTGGTCGCCCAGCACGTCGCTGCCCAGGTCGCCGCCGGCGAGCCGGGCATCATCGGCGTGCTGCTGGAGAGCTTCCTTGTGGAGGGCCGCCAGGACCTGGGCGCCGACCCATCGCTGCTGGTATACGGCCAGAGCGTCACCGACGCCTGCATCAGCTGGGAGCAGACCACACCCGTGCTGCGCGAGCTGGCCGCCGCCGTCCGCGCCCGCCGCGCCCGCCGCGCTCCCCAGGAGCCACGCGCTGCCGTCGCTGCCGCCGGTGACTAGCTGGGGGATGGGGAGCGGGGAGCGAGGAGCCGCGAAGAAGGCTCGTCGCCCCGCTGCCCATCCCCGGTCCTCACTCCCCGCGGGCGGCGGCTTCCATCGCGGCGAACATCTGCCGCGCCTCCGCATCGCTGAGGTGCGCATCCAGCAGGGGTAGGTAGATCTCCTCCTCCTTGGCGAAGTGCACCTGCACGAGCGCGTACAGGCCGTAGAGAAGGCGGCGCGCCTCCTCCGCCTGCGCCTCGCTCAGCGCGCCCGCCGTGGCTTCCTGCCGCAGCGCGCCGAGCTGCGCCGTAAGGCGGCTCACCTCCACGTGGTCGCGGCGCATCGTTGCCGTCGCCCCCGGCGCGCCCATCAGCCGCTCCACCACCGGGTAGAGCGCCTGGTCCTCTGCATGGGCATGGGGCAGCAGGTGGCCGGTGAGGAAGGTGTATGCTTCCTCGATCTCGTGCCGCTGCGCCGCTGTCCGCAGCGCCTCGATGTGGGGCAGCAGTTCCTGGTGCTCCTCACGGAGCGGTTGCGTCACGCGGTGCTGTGTTGACATGGTCATGATCTCTCTTCCTCTCTTTGTGCTTTGGCACCGAGGCAGGCCGGGGGCCGGCGCCCTGCGGCGCTCGTGCCTCCCGCCTCTGCCTCCGCGTGCCTCACGGTGCCGGCAGGCTACTCGCCCGCGTGCCCGTCCTCACTGTGGGCGTCCTCGCCAAGCGCCGCGCGGTAAAGCTGGTCCACGTACGTCTCGAAGGCGAGTTCCGCCTCCGCCCGTGCGCGCTGGGCCGTCACGGAGCCATCCTCGGCGGCGTGCGCCCGCGCCTCCTGGACGGCGTGCAGCCGAGCGGTGAGCCCTTCCAGCACGGCGTGGTTCAGCACGGTGGCGACGGCATCCGGAGCACCCTCTTCCAGGGCATGCTCCGCCGCTGTCAGCGCCGGACCGATGTCCGCGGCCTGTTTCAGCCCGGTGTAGGGCGCGCCCTCGCCGGCCCGGTGCAGCCGCACGGCCGTCTCGAAGAACCAGCGGTCCGCCACTTCGGCCGCCGTGGAACCGGCGCGACGTGCGGCGATTGCCCGCTCGAAGGCCGCGGTCAGCTCTGGCTCCGCCTGTGGTTTCACGTACGGCAGCACAAGGCGGACATCGCCCCTGTCCAGCGCCTGCCGCGATGCGGCCACCACCGGCCCGTTGACCGAGTCGCAGTGCGCCTCCGCCGGGGATGGCCGTAGCAGCGCCGCCCCACCGCCCAGAAGTGCCGCCGTCCCCGTCACCAGCGCGATGGATAGCGCCCATCGCCGCGCCGTGCTCTTCACCCATCCCCGTCCACCTGTCATCATCGGCTCCTGCGTATGCATCTCCGGCGGTGCTGTTCTCGGGGCCATGGCCCCACCACCGGCTGCTTTGAGCATCGCCGGACACGGCGCGCCCCGCCTTGATCCACGTCAAGAAATGGAGCGCACGGGCTAAGGGAGAAAGGAGAGGCCGCGCGTAGGAGCAAACGGCTTGGCCCCTGACCGCTGCTACGCGGCGCCCTCGGCCAGCGCGCGCAGCCGCTCAGGTTCGAGGATGACGACGGTGCGCCTGCGCTCCAAGCGGATCACGCCTTGGTCCGCGAGCCCCGCCAGGCGGCGGCTGAGGCTTTCCGGCGTGGTGGCCAGCCGTGCGGCCAGCTCCGCCCAAGGGGCCGGCGCCCGAAACCGCACGCCGTCCGCGCCGGGCGTCCCGGCCTGCTCTGCCAGTCGCAGCAGCATCGCCGCCAGCCGCTGGCCCACCTCGCGCAGGCCCAGGTCGGCGATCAGTTGCTCGGCCTGCGCCAGCCGCTCGGCCAGCGCCCCCACCAGCGAGACGGCCAGCTCGGGATGGCGGCACAGCAAGTCCTGCATCGCTTGGCGCGGCACCAGGCAGACGTCGGACGGCTGTACCGCCACCAGGTCGCCATCATGGCGCGCGGGGGCAAACAGCGCCAGTTCGCCCAGGAAGTCGCCGGGACCGAGCACCCGCACCACCTGCTCGCGGCCGCCCGCGGTGGATCGCACTGCCTTGAGCTGCCCCTCCGCAACGAGGATCAGCGCCTCCACCGGCTCGCCCGCCCGCGCGACCAGCGTGCCCCGCTCATGGTGGCGATGGCGCATCGCCTGATTCAACTCGACCAGCGCCTCCGGCGGCAACACACGGAAGATCGGCACATCGGCGGCACACGAGGCCAGTTCAACCATGACGGTGATCCCCACTTGAGGGTACAGGGGACAGGGGGAACGCGGAACGATGAGCGATGAACGATGACCTGCCCGGCGAGGAGAGAGCGGCGGACGGCGAGCGGGGCGTCCCCCTCAGATCTCATTCCGCGTTCATCGTTCGTCGCTTCCCCTATTCCTTTTTCTCGATTCCCGATACCCTCACGCGGAGGAACGTCCATGCTGCGCTGGGACGTGGGGGAAGGGCTGGAACTGCGGCTGGTGGAGCGGCGCCACGCGGACGAGCTGTTCGCGCTGGTGGATGCCAACCGCGCGCGCCTGCGTGAGTGGCTGCCGTGGGTGGACGGCGCCCGCACCATCGCGGACACGCTCGGCTTTATCGAAGGGGCGCTGCGCCAGTTTGCGGACGGGCAAGGGCCGCAGCTGGCCGTGTGCTATGGCGGCCGGATCGCCGGGATGACCGGCTTTCACCCGCTCGATGCGGCCAATCGCGCCGGAGAGATCGGCTACTGGCTGGGTGCAGCCGCCGAGGGCCGCGGGCTGATGACGCGCGCCTGCCGCGCCCTCGTCGAGCACGGCTTTACCGAGCTGGGATTGCACCGGATCGTCATCCGCGCCGCCACCGGCAACGCCCGCTCCCGTGCCATCCCCGAGCGGCTCGGCTTCCGGCACGAGGGTACGCTGCGGGACGCCGAATGGCTGTACGACCACTTCGTGGACCTGGCGGTGTACGCGCTCCTGTCGGGGGACCCACGGACCACCGCACGATGAACGCAACCCCGCCGGAGGCCTTTGCGCAACGAGTGGTCGCCGTCTGTGGCGAGCCGGGGGCGGCGTGGCTGGCGGCGCTGCCGGAGCTGGTGGCGCGCTGCCTTGCGCGCTGGCGGTTGACGGTGGTGGCGGCCTTCCCTCCGTCGTACAACTACGTGCTGGCCGTACGGCGCGCCGATGGTTCGCCGGCGGTGTTGAAGCTAGGACTGCCGGACCCGGACACCGGCCACGAAGCGGCGGCGCTACGCCTGTTTGATGGCCGGGGCGCCGTGCGCCTGCTGGCGGAGGCGCCGGAAGACCGTGCGCTGCTGCTGGAGCAGGCGCAGCCTGGCACCACGCTGATCGAACGGGAGGCGGAGGACGACGAGCGGGCCACCGCTACCGCCGCCGCGGTGATGCGGGCGTTGTACCGCCCCGCCACGCATGAATTGCCGTCGCCCCTGGCGTGGGCCGAGCGGGCCTTTCCCCGGCTGCGCGCCACCTTCGGCGGCGGCACCGGCCCGCTCGATGCGGCGCTGGTGGTGCGGGCGGAGGAGCTGTTCCCCGCACTGCACCACTCCCGCCCGGCCACGGTCGTGTTGCATGCCGATCTCCATCATTACAACATCCTGGACGGCGGTCCGCGTGGGCCGCTTGCCATCGACCCGCACGGCCGCACCGGCGACCCGGCGTATGAGCCGGCAGCGCTGCTGCGCAATCCGCTCGATATCGCCACCCGCCCGGACAGCGCCCGCATCCTCACCCGCCGGGCGCGGCAACTGGCCGGAGAGCTGGGGTACGACGAGCAGCGGGTGCGGGCGTGGGCACTGGTCGGGGCGGTCCTGTCCGCCTGCTGGTCGGTGGAGAGCAACGGTGAGCGCGGCTGGCAGCGTGCCATGCACGTGGCCGCCTGCTTCGCACGGTGACGGCATCCGGGTTTTCCCGCTCTCGCGCGGCGGCTGCCCGCTCGAAACCCATCGGGGATAGCCACGCCGGCAGCGGCCGGCAGAACATCCGCGCGAGGGAGCGAACAACGATGCTGGGTTGGATTGACACCGCGGACCCGCGTGAACGGGCCGCGCTACTGCTGCAGGACCGGCCAGAGGGACTGGCGCCAGAGGCGTTCGCCATCGAGTTTCAGCGGGATCAGCTGGCATACGCCCGCTTTCAGCAATGGCGGCTGGTGCTGCATCCGCCTGCTGACGGCGCCGCGCCGGAGCAGGAAGGCGAACAGCGGCTGTGGCTGGCAGCCTGGTCGTTCGCCTGCTACCAGGAGCGGCTGGCACGCTCGGTGCTGGCAGCGCTGGATTGCCCGGTCTCCTGACCGTCCGGTATCCGGCCGGCTCCCCTATATCCCGGCCCGGTCCCCTATGCGGGGATCGGGCCGAACCCGTATACGCGGGGCCGGGGCAGGCTCGAAGCCTACGGTGACCGGAGGGATCCGGCACACTACACCCGCACTGGAGGCGTACCCCCATGCTCGCCGTCAACACCAACGTCATGGCGCTCACCGCCAGGAATCACCTGGGCGCCACCGCCATCAAGATGAGCAAGACGCTGGAAAAACTGTCCAGCGGCCTGCGCATCAACCGCGCCGCCGACGACGCCGCCGGTCTGGCCGTCTCCGAGAAGCTGCGCAGCCAGATCAAGGGGCTGACCCAGGCTTCGCGCAACGCTCAGGACGGCATCTCCATGATCCAGACGGCGGAAGGCGCGCTCAACGAGACGCATGCCATCATGCAGCGCATGCGCGAGCTGGCCGTCCAGGCCGGCACCGCCACCCTGCAGGGCTCGGACCGCACCAATATCCAGGCGGAGATCAACCAGCTCTCCTCTGAGATTGACCGCATCGCCAACGTCACCGACTTCAACGGCTCCAAGCTGCTCAACGGCACCTTGGGCGGGCGCACCACCGCCAACCTGGGCGCCAACATCACCTCGGGCAACGGCGTCAACGGCATCCAGGCCACCACCGCCAACGTCGCCACCGG
>CAUJGQ010000072.1 GCA_963170165.1 Chloroflexota bacterium
GAGATGAAGCAGCGCAACGCGGCCGTCTCGTTCTTGCTCAGCTTCAGCGCCATCGTCGCCGTGGGCGCCGGCGCACTGGTGTTCTTCGCCTCTGGGGGCAACGCCCAGGCAGAGGAGCAGGCCCCACGGATCCGCGCCACACGCGTGGCCGCGACGCCGGAAGTGCCGGCCGTCGCGGCCACCCCAATGCCCGACGCAACCCCGGAGCACGAACTGCTCGCCGACGAGCCGGTGATCCCCCGCCCCGACCTCCCCCACCGCCTGGTGATTCCGGCCATAGGCCTGGATACCAAGGTGCTGGAGGTGGGCATCGTGGTGGAGAACGGCAAACCGGTGTGGGACACTGCCGCCTTCGCCGCCGGCTACCACCGGGGATCAGCGCTGCCCGGCACGCGTGGCAACACGGTGATGGCAGGACATATCAGCAGCCCCGTGTCGAAGAAGGGCGAGGTGTTCAAGCACCTGCCGGAGGTGCGCGTCGGTGACCGAATAGACGTGTTCGTCGGCGAGCGCCGGTTCACCTACGAAGTCGCCGAGATCCGGGTGGTGGCGCCGGCCGCGGTGCAGGTGATGGAGCCCACTCCCGAGCCGGTCCTGACGCTGATTACCTGCTACCCAGACCGTAGCTACGCTAAGCGGCTGGTGGTCATCAGCCGGCTGGTGCCCCCGGTCTGAGCGGCCAAAACCGACCGATCGGTTCTTGATACCGTGCGCCGGCAGTGTCATCCTACCTGGGGGACCATGAGGAGGCCGGGCATGGCAATCAATCCGATTAGTGGCTCCAACATCTCGTACATCACCGCGCGGCCGGCGGCCCGGGCGGTGGAGCCGCAGGCGGCACAGGCATACGGTGGCTTCCGCCCGGACCAAATGCAGCTCAGCTCGGCGGGCGCTACGGCCCGCAAGGCACAGGCCGCTGCTGCTCAGGCGCCGGAATTGCGTGCCGAGCGCGTGGCGGGCCTGAAGGCGCAGGTGCAGAGCGGCGCCTATCAGGTGGATACCACCGCGCTGGCGCAGAAGCTGCTAATGGTGCTATAGGCCATCACATCGCGGGGATGCATCAGTGAGGCGGGCCATGGGGCTCGCCTCTTGGTATTTCGATCCGGCCGATGGCGCAGCTCTACCGATATCGGATGTTTCTATTGATGATGACGCGCAAGCGGAGCGCCGGTGTATACTCAGGCACACCCCGCACGACCGCCGCAGAGGAGGTGCTCCGATGGCGTGGTTTGTGCATCGAACGCATCCGCGTCCGGCAGCTGTCCCCGAAGCGCCCGCACCACGGACCGTAGCTGCCACCGATATCGAAGCGATGCTTGGCGCGCTCCGCACCCTGATTGTGCGTGTGCCGTGCGCCGGTTGCGGCGGCGGCCACGAAATGACCTGCGCCGAACTGGTAGCGCGGCAGGTCTTTCGCGGCTCCGGCTGGGACTCAGAGGAGTGTGATGACACCGTGACACTGGGCACGGTGCTCTCCCTCGACGACGTGACGGGCTGCAACGGCGATGCCGCCGCCATCGGTGAGCTGCTGGCCCGGCGCGGCTACCTGCAAGGGGAGACGGCCGTTCCTGCCGTATGCAACAGTCGCGAGCGCCATCACATGTTGCTCGCGCACTGACATCTGCTGCCCCGCCGCGCGTGCTTGCCCGCGCTTTTCCGGGTTTCCCCCGATCAAGCGTTGCCCTCCGGCTCCCTAGACTGGTGATGGCGGTCCGGGACGAGACTCCCCGGGCCGGTCGGGAGTCCGGCAGATGGGCTCGTCTAACGCGATGCTGGGTCAGCTGCGCGCACTGTGGGGCCGGCTGGGGCGTACGCAGCGGATGGCGCTGGTGGGTGTGGCCGGCGGCGCGCTGGTGTTCGGCTTTATCTTCCTCAACATGGGCCGCACCCAGACCTTTGTCACCGCCTTCACCAATCTCGATCCAAAAGACTCGGCCGCCGTCGTCGAGCAGCTCAAAGCCGACGGCATCGCCTATCAGACCTCTGCCGACGGCTCGACCGTAAAAGTTCCGGCGGAGAAACTGGCCGACGCCCGGCTGAAGATGGCAGCCAAGGGCTTGCCTGCCGGCGGCGCTGTCGGCTTCGAGCTGTTCGACAAGACGTCCTTCGGCGTGACCGACTTCGTCCAGCATGTGAACTACCAGCGGGCGCTGGAGGGTGAGCTGTCGCGCACGATCAATACCCTGGCTCAGGTGGAAGGCTCGCGCGTACACATCGTCGTGCCCAAGCAAGAGCTGTTCGTCTCGCAGCAGAAGCCCGCCACCGCCTCAGTCGTGTTGCGGCTGCGCTCTGGCCGGTCACTGAACGAGGGGGAATTGAAGGGCATCGCCCACATGATCGCCCGGTCAGTTGAAGGGCTGGACGAGCAGAACATCACGATCCTCGATGCCGCGGGCAAGCTGCTGTACGACGGCGGTAGCCGTGACAGCAGTGCCGGGCTGTCTGCCACACAACTGGAAATGCAGCGCGCGGTGGAGCAGGGCATCGAGCAGCAGCTTCAGTCGCTGCTGGACCGGGTGGCGGGACCAAACCGCGCTGCGGTGCGGGTGCGCGCCGATATGGATTTTGCCCAGTCGGAGCGGCTGCAGGAGACCTACACACCCGGCGGCCCCAACAACCAAGGCGTGCCGCGGTCCAGTGCCAGCACCCAGGAGACATACACCGGCCAGCCCGGCACGGGTGGCCAGCCCGGTACCGCCGCCAACCTGCCCGGCACACGGGCCGGTGCGGTGGCAGCCGGCTCCGGCGCCTCGCAGTATCAGCGCACGGAAAACACCACCAACTACGAGGTCAACAAGGACATCACCAAGACTGTCCGTGGCCCGGGCGAGATTAAACGGCTGTCCGTATCGGTGTTGCTGGATTCCAGTATCCCAGAGCAGGACGCGCTCGGCCTGCGCGATGCCGTCTCGGCGGCAGCGGGCATCAACCAACAGCGTGGCGACCAGATCGTCGTTACCACCGCGGCCTTCAGCAACCCGCAGGTGGACCCCATCCCGGTGGCCAAGACAGCCTCTGGCGGGATTTTTACGTACGTCAAGATTGCCGTGCCGGTGCTGATGGCGGTCGTGGTGATCGTTATCGTGTGGCGGATGTCCCATGCCGCGCAGCCGCTCAGCCTCAAGCTGCGGGCTGAGACCGCACAACCGGCGCTGGCCGCCGCGGGTGGCGGGATGTTCGCGCTGGCAGGACAGCCCGGCGCGCCCCAGATCGGCCAGCCGGCCGGAGCCGCCGGAGCGCTGGATGGGCCCCGAGGTGACACGAAGGCGCTGGCCGAACCGGCAAAGTCAGAGACGCCTGAGCAGGTCCGCCGCCGCAACGAGGTGTATGAGCGCATGACCAACCTGGCCACGGCCAACCCGGAAGCCGTGGTGGAGATCATCCACAGCTGGATGCAGCAGGATAACAAGCCGCGCTAGGCATCGCCGGCGCGGTGTGGGGTACAGGATGCCGTGGTGAGTGAGAAGCCGAGCGCGGCGAGAAAACTGACGGGCAAGCAACGGGCGGCCGGTCTGCTGATCGCACTGGGCCCCGAGATCTCCGGCAAGGTGTTGCCGCGGTTCAAAGAGCACGAGATCGAGGCGCTGACCTGGGAAATCACCAACATGGGCCAGATATCGGCCGAACTGCGCGATGAGCTGATGGAACAGGCCTACAGTGTCGCCATCGCCCAGGACTACGTCTCCAGTGGCGGCATCGACTACGCCATGGAGATGCTGGAGAAGGCGTTTGGCACGGAGCGGGCCCGCGAGATCGCGAAGAAGGTGTTCGACAACGTAAAGGCTGTACCCTTCTCCTTCGCCCGTGAGCTGGACGCCACCCAACTGGTCTCGTTCCTCAACAACGAGCATCCGCAGACCGTGGCGCTCATCCTGTCGCACGTGCCGCCGGATAAGGCGGCCGCCGTGCTCACCAACCTGCCGGCCAGCATTCAGGCCGAGGTGGCGCTGCGGATTGCGCGTATGGATCGCACCGCTCCCGAAGTGGTGAAAGAGGTTGAAGACCTGATGCAGCGCAAGCTGGCGTCGGTGCTCACCTCTCGCTCGGCCATGCGCCAAGCCGGCGGGCTACCTTCACTGGTCAAGCTGCTGAAGGGGGTCGACCGCAGCACCGAGCGCACGATCCTGGAGACCATGGAACGGCTGGACCCGAAACTATCAGACGAGATCAAGAAGCAGATGTTCGTCTTCGAGAACATCCTGCAACTCGACGACCGCTCGATCCAGCGGGTACTGCGCGACATCGACATGAAGGACCTGGCTATGGCGCTCAAGGGGTCGAGCGACGAGGTGCGCAAGCGTATCCTCAAGAACATGTCCGAGCGCGCCGCCTCGATGCTGGAGAGCGACATGGAGGTGATGGGTCCGGTCCGGATCCGCAACGTCGAGGAGGCGCAGGGCCGCATCGTCAACATCATCCGCGCGCTCGACGAGGCGGAGGAGATTCTGATCACTCGGGAAGACGAGCAGGTATTCGAGTAGCGGTGGTGTGACATGGCGATAAACCGCCTGGTGAAGGGGACGGTTGCCGGTCCCGCTATCGGCGCCGATGAGACCGGGCGGTACCTGTCACCGCATCAGCGTGAGGCGCTCATTGCGCAGTTGTCGGCGGATGCCGAGGCCCGCGCCGGGCAACTCCTCGCCGAGGCGCGTGCGGCCGCCGCCGCTGTTCTGGCCGGCGCCGAGCGCGCGGCCGGTGATGTACGTGCTGCCGCTCACCGCGAGGGCTATAGCACTGGGCACGCGCAGGGTTACGCCGAGGGGCTGGCGCAGGCTGAGCGTATCGCCGTAGTGCTGGCATCTGCCGCCGAACAGGCCGAAGCCATTCGCCTTGCCCTCTTGGACGGGGTGGAAGCACAGGCGGTGGCCTTGGCGCTGGACGCCGCGCGCGCGGTCGTCGGCGCTGCGGCCACTGACCACGAGGAAGTGGCCGCAGCGGTCGTGCGCAATGGCCTGCGCCATCTGACCGGCCGGGTGCTGCGCATCCGTACCCATCCCGATGATATCGAGCGGGTCACGGTCGCCCTGCTTGCTGATGGCCACAGCATCCCGGTGGCCGCCGGTGACGCCATCGAAGCCGGTGGCTGCATCATCGACGTCGAGGGCGGCACGGTGGACCTGCGCCTGCCGGTGCAGCTTGAGAGCCTGGAGCGGCTGCTTCGCCACGCGGCCTGATCCGCGGGGGTGTGCCGGCCGGCGGGCACGAGCGATCCCTAGACGACCTCGTTCTGCCACACCTGTTCCAGGCTCTGGCGGCGGCGCAGCAGGGTGAGGGAGCCGTCTCGCTCGAGCATCGCCTCGGGCGCCTGTGGGTACGAATTGTAGTTGATCGTGGACATGGCCGCACAGTACGCGCCGGCGCCACCGACCACTACCAGGTCACCGATCTGCGGCGCAGTCACCAGCCGCGGCGCCAGCGCCTCCGGGTCGCCCGGCGCGGGAGTGAGGATGTCGCCGGACTCGCAGCAAGGGCCGGTAAACACCACCTGCTCGCGCTGGTCACGCGCCGTCATGACCGTAATCGGGTGCTGCGCGCCGTACAGCGAGGGACGCGTCACCTCCGTCATGCCGGTGTCCAGCTTGGCAAAGCGGTAGCCGTCCGCGCCGGTGTCCACGACATCGATGATGGTGGCAACCACTGCGCCATTGTTGGCGACCAGGTACGTCCCCGGCTCGATCTCCATCGCCAGTGCCCGCCCCTCACGCTCGCGGAAGGCGATCAGTTCTTGGCGGACATGCTCGCCGACATCGGCGGTGAGGTCGGTGGCCTGCTCGCCATCCATACGCGCGACCTTGTAGCCGCCGCCCATGTTCATGATGGTGACGTCCGGCATCCGCGCGGCGATGTCCAGCGTCATGCGCGCCACTCGCTTCCACACCTCGGGGTCCGAGCCGGAGCCAATGTGGGTGTGCAGCCGGTCGATGGCGACGTGATGGCGCTTGGCGATGGCCAGCGCTTCATCGAGGTGCTCGTGCCAGATACCGAAGGAGGAGGCGGGGCCGCCAGTGTTGGTGCGGTTGATGCCGCCGCTGCCCAGTCCGGCGTTGACGCGCACCGAGACGGAGCCCCCCGGGGCTGTCTTGCCGTACTGCTCCAGTTGATGCAGCGAGCAGGCGTTGAACAGCACGCCGCGCGACACGTGCTCGGCAAGCCGCCGCGATGGCATCTGTGAGGTGAGCTGGATGCGCGCGGGCTCGAATCCTGCCCGCAGCGCCCGCTCCAC
The DNA here is from genome assembly GCA_963170165.1 of Chloroflexota bacterium. Lineage (GTDB taxonomy): Bacteria > Chloroflexota > Dehalococcoidia > CAUJGQ01 > CAUJGQ01 > CAUJGQ01. Next base: position 6,224 of record CAUJGQ010000072.1, read on the forward strand.
TTCATAGTCGCTGGAGGCGTCGATGTGCAGCCCCAGATCACGGAACAGTCGCAGGATGCCCAGCGATGGGTTGGCCTTCATGGCATAGCGCAGGGTGAAGCCATAAGGAGCGGGGAAGGCGAGCGCCGTGCGCGCTGCTGCCTCCAATCCGGCTCGGTCGTACACATAACATGGTGTACCGAACTGCTCCCGAACCTTCGCGGCAATTGCCTCCGTCACAAACCCCGCTCGCGTCACCCTCGGCTCCCTGTCGCTGCCAGCCATCGCCGGCCGGCGCGAGTGCTGTGTGATGTGGTGACACCCAGTGTAGCCGGTTGCATGCCGGGAGGTAGGAGAAGGTCAACCCTCCAGGGTCAGCACCATCACGGCCACCAGCCCTCCCACCACCGCGCCGGCCGCGAAGAAGGCGAGCACATCCGGCACCCGGCGACGGTGAGCCTCGCGCACCGCTATGGCGGCTGCTGCCAGGCCACCGGCGGGTAGCATCAGCCAGGCCGGGCCGGCCGCCGCCAGCGCAGCTCCGCCGAAGAACGCCAGCCCTGCCCCCATCCACTCCAGGCTGCGCGCGGCTCGGCTCCACAGCGGCGCGACGGTGAGCGTGATCAAGGCGGCAAGGGCTCCGGCCGCCATGCGGGTGCGGTCGTAATCCTGCGATATCACCACGGCGACGGCGACGGCAGCGGCAGCCAGCCGGCCACCGGCGCTGAGGCTGGCAGCCGCAGTCTCGGGGATGCGCCGCGCCGCATTGCCCAACGGTGATCCCTGCGGGTAGCGCCACCCGGGGTGCGCGTGATTGGTGTCAGTCACGATGATGCCTCCAGCGTGGCGATGGCGAACACGACCCGGAACGCGCGGCAGTAGATGATCACGCTCTGGAAGGCGGAGACCTCTGTGCCCTCTGGGATCAAGTAGTTGATGTTGCCGTCGGTGGCCTTGAGCTTGCCCAGGTTGAGCGCATCCCCGGCAGTTGCCGATCCACGACTGCCGCTGGGATCGGTGCTGAGGATGACGAACAGGTCCGGCCCGTTCGTGACGGAGAACTCCTCTAACCGCAGCACGTATCCGCCATCGGCGGCGCGGATCAGCCGCGCGCGTCCCTCACCGTTGTGGCCCGGGTCGCCGTCGCGGAAGCTACCCTCGCGCAGCAGCTGGGCGGTCGCAGCGGCTGGGCCGGTCGGAGGCGGGTTTGCCACCATTGGCACCGGGCTGCCGGTAGCTCCGGCGCCGCTCGCGGATGACGGCGCCGCCGTGGTGGGAGCCGGGCGTGTCGCGGCCAGCGGATCGGCATCGTTCCGGTAGGTGCGCTGAAAGTATGGGCCGGCAAGCAGGAACAGCAGCACGGCGCCAGTTACCGCCCCGCCAGCCACCAACAGCAACGCGGCTCCCCACGGTATGCGCAGCAGCAGTCTCGACAGCATTGCGCCCTCCCCACGCAGCGCGCCGCACTACCCCAAGCCACGGCGCTCTTCCGATATCTGTCTATCCATACGCAGGTGGACCGGTACTTGGATTGGAGCTCCGCGGCGGGCGCCGCTTGCCCTTGCCGCGCTGGACGGTCACACTGAACCATTCGGTGACGGTGGAGCGCTGAGCACCCGGAGGTGATGGGAATGCCGTGGGTTGTGGCCGGCGACACGGATATCTACTACGTGGAAGAGGGCCAGGGCCAGCCGCTTGTGTTCTTGCACGGCAACAGCTCCTGCGCAGAGGCGTGGTTTCAGCAGTTTGCGCACTTCCGGGACCGCTATCGCTGCATCGCCTATGACAGCGTCAACCATGGTCATTCCTCCAACTCCCCTCGCGATGTGGAGGAGCCTGACCGCGCAGACGAGCTGCAGGGGTTCCTGACGGCACTGGGCATTGAGCGGCCGGTGCTGCTCGGCAACTCAATGGGCGGTGATACCTTGCTGCGCTGGGCGGCGCGCCACCCCACCGACGCCGCGGCGCTAGTCCCGTCCGGTATGGGCCTGCTCGACGCATCCACTCCCGCGCTGGAGGTCCGCCCGCTCAGCCCGGATACGCTGTTTCTGCCGGCCGGCGATGCCCTCACCGAGCGGTTCAAGCAAGAGCAACCGCGCATGTACGAACGCTATCTGCGCATTCGCTCCACCGCCACCCGGCTGGAGGCGATGCGCAACCCACGCAGGCGTACGGCCACTCTGCAGGAACGGACCACGCTCGGTCAGCGGATCGGCGTGGTGACGGTGCCGGTGCTGATCGTCTGTGGCGGCCTGGACCGGTTAATTCCGGCCTGTGAACGGCTGCACGCGGCGTTGCCACAGAGTGAGTATCACGTAGTTGATGGAGCGCCCCACAACGTCTATTACGAGGCGGCAACGGAGTATAACGCCACCGTCGATGACTTTCTCGGCCGGGCGCTGGTGGGGCGGGCCGCTGCGGCGGTGTGAGCGCGGACCTACCTGAAGTGCGTGGTCGGTTGATGGGGGGGTGCCCTAGCGGCGATAGGGAAGCGCCCGATGCTGCGATGGACACCGGCCCGCGTACGGTGAGCGTGAGCTGCCGGATGGGCCGGAGGTCACGCGCGTGCTGCCGCCCGATGCCGCCCCTCTTGACTTGAGTCCGTACCAGCGGCGGCTGCGCGGCTTTCTGCCCGGCCGCCGCACGGGCACCATCGCCGAGGCGGTGGGTCTGACCGTCGAAGTCGCCGGACTCACCGGCGCGGTCGGCGAACTGGTGCTGGTGCCGTCTCAGCACGGGTCCGTTCCCGCCGAGATCGTCGGCTTCCGGGGAGCGCGGCCGCTGCTGATGCCACTGGGCGAGCTGACCGGCCTGGCAGCAGGTATGGCGGTTGAGGCGCTGGGCCGTCCGCTGACGGTGCCGGTCTCCGAGGCGCTGCTCGGCCGCGTGCTCGATGGGCTGGGCCGGCCGATGGACGGCAGAGGGCCGCTGGCCGGCCCCACCTACACCGTCGCCGGCGGCGCCGCACCTGATCCGCTGGGCCGTGTGCCGGTAGCAGAACCCTTCCCGACCGGTGTGCGGGTAATTGACAGCCTGCTCACCTGCGGCCGTGGTCAGCGCATCGGCATCTTTGCCGGCTCTGGCGTGGGCAAGAGCACCACACTGGGGATGATAGCCCGCCATGCTGCCGCTGATGTCAATGTGATCGCGCTGGTCGGTGAGCGCGGCCGCGAGGTGCGCGAGTTCCTGGAGCGTGACCTGGGCAGCGACGGCCTGGCCCGCTCAGTGGTAGTGATCGCCACCAGCGACACGCCGTCGCTGGTACGGATCAAAGCCTGCTGGGTGGCGACGGCCATCGCCGAGGCTTTCCGCGATATGGGCCTCAACGTCCTGATGTTGATGGACTCCGTGACGCGCCTGGCGATGGCGCAGCGCGAGGTCGGTCTTGCTGCCGGTGAGCCGCCCGCACTGCGTGGCTACCCGCCCTCCGTGTTTGCGATGATTCCGCGCCTGCTGGAACGCACCGGCAACGGTGACCGGGGCTCCATCACCGCCTTCTATACCGTGCTGGTGGAAGGCGACGACCTGACCGAGCCGGTGACCGACACCGCCCGTGGCACGCTGGACGGCCACATTGTGCTGTCCCGCGCGCTGGCCGGCGAGAATCACTTTCCGGCTGTGGACGTGCTCAACAGCGTTTCGCGCGTGATGCCGGCGGTAGTCGATGGCGAGCATCTGGAGGCGGCCGGCCGGCTACGCGCGCTGCTGGCCGCCCACCAGGACGCGCGTGACCTGATCGCCGTCGGCGCCTACGCCGGCGGCAGCAGTCCGCGCGTCGATGAAGCGATTCGTAAGCTGCCGGTTATTCACCAGTTGTTGCGTCAGCGGCCCGATGAGACGACGCCCTTTGACGAGACCCGCGAGGCGTTGCGTGCGGTTGTGGGGGCATGAGGGGCCGAACGATGACGACATTTCGTCTCCAGCGCGTGCTTGACCTGCGCAAGCGGGCCGAAGAAGCAGCCCGCCAGCAGTTGGGCGCTGCCACCATCGCTCGTCTGGCCGCGGAGGAGGAAATGCGAAGACGGCTGCACGAGGAGCAGCGACTGCGCGAAGAGGTGGCGGCGCTGCTGACGGGAGGGCGTGTCGATGCCCATCGCGTGCAGGGGCTGGGGTTGCTGCTCGATGCAGCGGCGCGCGCCATCCACGAACAGGAGGCAGCTGTGAGCCGCTGTGCCGCGCACGAAAAGGAGGCGCGCGTCCGCCTCACCGCTGCCATGAGCAGCCGTAAGGCGATGGACAAGTTGCGCGAGCATTTCGAGGAGCGGGTGCGGGCCGAGGAAAAACGTCGCGAGGCGGTCATGCTGGGGGAGATTGCGAATGCGCGGGCGGCGCGCGAAGAACCGGCACGCCGGGCATTCACGGCCCGACGGGCGGGCGGTCAGGACAGGGCAATGGAGTAACGCCGATGATTGGCTCGCTGCTGAATGACCCGAGAGTCGCCACCCTTCAGCGGGCGCTGAATGGACTGGCGAGGCGACAACAAGCGCTGGCGAGCAACATCGCCAACGTCGACACGCCGGGGTATACCCGCCGTGACGTGTCGTTTGAGACCGAGCTCCAGGCGCGGTCCGGCGGCGGCCGCCTGGCGACCACATCCGCCGGCCATCTCGCCTCCGCCGGCACGGGCGAGGGCGGAATGCTCCGGGCGGTGATGACCGCCTCCGGCCATTCCACGTCGGCGCGCAACGACGGCAACGACGTTGATATTGACTACGAGATGACGCGCGCCGCTGAGACATCGCTGCGCTATCAGGTGCTGTCGCAGGTGACAACCACGCGCTTCGCTACCCTGCGCGATCTGATTTCACGGGCCGTGTAGCGCCGGGCCACGGGAGGTTGCCATGAGCCTGATCAACTCGCTGGGTATCAGCCGCACCGCCCTGCAGGCCGAACGGCTGCGGATGGATGTGGTGGCCAACAACCTGGCCAACATGAACTCGACCCGCACAGAGGAGGGCGGGCCATACCGGCGCCAGTCGGTGCTGTTCCGTGCCGCCGGCCAGGGTGTGAGTTTCGCGTCGGTGCTGGCCGGGAGGGCTGGTACCGGGCAAAGCGGCGTCGCTGTGGACGCCGTGATCGAGGACCCCAACCCGCCCCGCCGCGTGTACGAGCCCAACAACCCTGATGCCGATGCAGAAGGCTACGTACTCTACCCGGACATTGACGTTGCTAACGAGATGACGGACATGATGTCCGCCAATCGTGCGTATCAGGCCAACGTCACCATGCTTAACACCATCAAGGGGATGGCGCAGAAGGCGCTGGAGATCGGGCGCTAACGCCTGCCGGACACGCAGTTTGCCATGGGGGAGCGGCGGCGCGCGGCTCCCCCATCCGTCATTTCCAGATAGGCGCAGACGCTTGGGCGGCTAGGGAGTTGTCCCGATGGGGACGGCGGGTGGGCGGCGCGACAATGGCCGCAGCACGGGTAAAGGGAAGCCGCATGGAAATCGCGCGCATTGGCGCCGTAAGCCCGGTCAGTTCAGGACTGGCGCTGGCCGGGGCAGCACCGGCCGGCACTGCCGGGGCCGGCCTGGGCCAGGCGTTCTCCAATCTGCTGAGCCAGCTGTCGGCGACCGAGCAAGGGACCACCAATCTCGTCTCCCAGGTCGCCGCCGGTGGAGATGTGGATGTGCATGACGTGATGATCGCGACCCAGGCGGAGAGCTTGGCGTTTCAGGTGGGGCTCCAGGTGCGCAACAAGCTGGTGGAGGCGTACCAGGAGATCTTCCGGATGCAGGTGTAGCAATGGGCGACATGTTTGCCGTGCCGGCTTCTGGGATCAGCGCCGGTGGCGCCATAGCCGTGGCAGCCCTGAGCCCGCCTGCAAACGCGGTCGCCAGTGGCCCGCCGTTCGAGCAGGTGTTGAGCGGTACGGTTAGTCGAGACCCATCAACACCAGCGGAAGGGCGTGCGGGCGCGGAACTGGCCCCTTGGGCGCAGATGTTGCCTATCCCCATCCCGCTGGCCGTGATGCCGCTGGAGACCGCCGCGGCTGCTCCGGCAGCGCAGCCCGCGGGCATCGCGGGGTCATTCGAGGGCCCGCCCGTGACGATGTACGGCGGGCGGCAGCCGGCCGGAACCGGGAACATGCCCGCTGCGCTGTCCTCTGCTGCACGTGCGGGCGGGGTAAATGTTGAGCTGCCGGCTACCTCGGTGCTGTCCGGCGGCCGGATGCAGCCAATCGCTGTTCCGGGTTCGATGGGCAGCCAGCAAGCGGATCTGCTGTCATGCGCTGGTCTGTCCGGTGCGGCCGGCGCCATCGCGGGGCTTGGCACCGCGCAGGCGGGTTCACCGCCGCACGTCGCGGGCAGCGTGCAGCCGGCGCAGGCAGACCTGGCTCCGCTGGTTGAGCAGCACGAGCGGGGTGCGTCTTGGGCGGCAGCGGCAGGCACATCGCCGCCGGATCTGATGCCGCCCGGTGGTATTCCACCGCGGCAGCTGGCGATGGATGAAGCGCCGTTGGTGTCACCGGCACATTCCTGGGCGCCGGCTGTCCTGCCAGAGAACGCGCCCGATTGGCGCTCCGCTGCGTCCGGCGGCTGGAACCAGGCGGTACCGGGCCCAAGTCCCACGACCGCGCCGTTCTTGCAGGAACGGACTGCGGCGTCGCTGGCGGCCGACCCCGTCTGGCTGGCCAGCACCGGCAGGTTGGTTGACGCGGCGCTGCTGGCGCGCGCGGAGACGGCAGCTGCGATCGCTCCTGCTGATGAATCTGGTGGTGAGACCGAGGGGGCAGCGGGGTACGGCCCGCCCGCAGAGCGCCCTGAGAACGTTGCTGGGCGCCCACCGACGGTTGAACCCGATATGGAGCGTGCGCTCTCGGGACATCTCGACCACACCGTCTCATCCCGACCGCTGATGGAGACAGACGGAGAGCATGACGAGGTGCGCGGCCCCGGCCGGCCGTCGCTGAGCGGTCACGCCGCCCGCGCGTATGATGCGGCCGCCGCCGGCGCCGGCGTACCCGCGCGGCCGGTGATGCCGCCTGCCGGTCCGGTGAACGCTCCAGCGGCACGGTCGGGTGCGCTGCTGGAGGCGCAGGCAGCCCAGACCATCGATACGGCTACTGGTGCCGCTGCGGCGCGCACGGTGGACCAGGTGGCCGGGGCACTGGCAGTGGAAGTGCGCGACGGCCGGATGGAGGCAGTGATCACGCTGCGGCCAGAGGCGCTGGGCGAGGTGCGCGCTCGCATCAGCACCGGCCCGGAGGGAGTGGTGATCCACCTCTCTGCCGAGCATGAGGCCGTGGGGGAGCTGCTTCGCGCACAACTGGGCGATCTGCGCGAGGCGCTGGCCAGCCATCAGCTTCCGATCGCCGATGTCCATGTGCTGCCGGCTACGCCGCCCGCTGCGTTCTCGGCAGCTCCCAACGCGACCCCATGGCCGGGACAGCAGTGGCCGCGCGCGCGCGATGAAGGCCAGGAGGCGGCGGAGCAGCCGGCCGGCGATGAACCTCAGGAAGATGAGGAGTAGGCAGTCATGCAGGTAGCAGGCGCCACAGCTGCCCAACGATCGGAGGCTGCCGCTTCAGCGGCAGCGAACGTGCCCGAGAAGCAGAAGGTAGATTACCTCAAGCTGATCGTGGCCCAGATGCGCAACCTGAACCCGATGGACCCCAACAGCGGCGGTGACAGCCTGCCCACGATGATGGCGGCCGAGAGCCTCAACCAGCTCACCTTGCTCAACCAGAATATCAAAGACCTCCAGACACTGACGCAGACTTCGTACGCCTCCGGCCTCATCGGCCGAACGGTGACCGGTGAAGGAGATGGCCAGCAGGCCATAACCGGTGTCGTCAAGGGGCTGACGATGGAGTTGGGCGGCCCGGTACTGGAGCTGATGGACGGCAAGCGCCTGCGGCTGCTGGACGTCAGCGAGGTGCGAAATACGTGAATCCCCGTGGATGGTGGGGATACGTTCATCGTGAAGTAGGGAAATCTACCGAACGACCCGGCAGCAACGGCACGAGACGATAGGGTCACGAAGACGCAAGGAGCATAGGTCCCATGTTGCGTGCATTCTCCTCAGCCATCTCGGGTATGCGCACCCAGATGACCTTCATGGATACCGTTGCCAACAACATCGCCAACGTGAACACTACTGCCTTCAAGACGACCCGTGCGCGCTTTTCCGACATGCTGTATCAAACGCTGGGGCAGGGGGTGGCGAGTGCCGGCGACCTGGGCAGCGTTAACCCGATTCAGGTGGGCCTAGGTGTCAAGCTGGCCGCGATCGATACCAACATGGGTCAGGGTGCGTTGCGTGCCACCGGCGTCCCGCTTGACCTGGCGATTGAGGGAAACGGATTCTTCGTCGTCTCGCCCGATGGTGGGACGACCAAGTTCTACACACGCGACGGCTCCTTCTCGATTGACTCCAATGGTGACCTGATCAACGCCTCCAGCGGGATGAAGGTTCTCGATATCGCCGGCTCGCCAATCAACGTCCCGCCGGGCACGTATGCCTCTATCAGCATCACCGCGACCGGCCAGATCCGCGGCGTGCCGCCGGATGGCAGCGCCCCGGTCGACCTGCAACAGCTCGGTGTGACGACCTTTGCCAATCCGGCGGGCCTGGAGAAGCTGGGTGACAACCTGTGGGCAGCGTCTGGCGCGTCGGGCACGCCGGTGGATGGACCGGGCGCCGACACCAGCCGGGCCAGCGGCTCGATCCGGTCAGGCGTGCTGGAAGGTTCGAACGTGGACCTGGCGCAGGAGTTCTCCAACATGATCATGGCGCAGCGCAGTTTCCAGGCGAACTCGCGCGTCATCTCGAACCTTGACGAGATCCTCCAGGATCTGGTGAACCTCAAGCGGTAGTTCAGTAAGCGCCACCGCTCCTCATGCCAGCGCTGGAAGGCTAGCTTGACACGAACGGGCCCCCGCTCCCGGCAGCCGCACGGGAGCGGGGGCCCGCTACTTAGGAGCGCCCTGTGATCAGCCGGGTACGGCGGCAGATCGGGTTGGTGGTGCTGGCGCTCACGCTGGTTGGTTGCGGTGCGCCGGCTGCATCCCCACAACCGGCGGCGGCAGGACGGCTGTACGTGGCCAGCCTGCGATCATCCGATGTGCGGGTGATGGATCTGGCGACCGGAGTCGCGGGCGCGCCGGCCTCGTCGCTGTTCAACCCGCACGAATTCGTCGAGGCCGGCGGGCAGGTGTGGGTGAGCAATTACCGCAGCGCCGCCGTCTCCCGGCTGGCTGGCGATGGTACACCGGCGACAACCTACGCCGTGGCGGGCGAGCCCCACGGTCTGGCCGCGGTCGCCAGCATCATGGCGGTAACGCAGGGGCGGCGCGGCAGTGTGGCGCTGCTTGATGTGGATTCCGGCGCCTTGCGCGCGGAGGTCATCACCGGTGGTGAGCCTCATGCCGTGGTCGCACGTGACGGGTTGCTGTACGCCGTGGATGCCGCCGGTGGCCAGCTGGTGGAGATCGATGCTGTGGCTGCACGTGTCACCCGGCGTGTGGCCGTAGGCGAGACGCCGGAGTCGGTAGACATCAGTCCCGATGGCCGGCAGATCGCCACCGCCAACGCCCGCTCCGGTGATGTGGCGCTGGTGGACCGCGATGGCTTCACCGTGCGGCGGCTGCTGGTACCCGGCGCGCCGGTGCGGGTCGCGTTCAGCCCCGACGGAATGACACTGGCGGTCTCCCTGCAAGACACCGGGCAGGTCGCGATGCTGGACGTCCGCGCCGGCCGGCTGATCGGAGGAATCGCGGCGGGGGCACGGCCGGACGGCCTGGCCTTCAGCGGCGATGGCCGGTGGCTCTATGTGGCGCTGACCGGCGAGCAGCGGGTAGCGGTGGTCGATGTGCGTGCCCGCCGTGTGACCGAACACCTGATGGCCGGCGACGGCCCCAGTGGTCTGCTGTGGCGGCCATCGCCGCCCTGATGCGGCATGGCGCGTCCCCGGCCTGGCGCTGCGATTGCCCCTAAGCCGCTGTCCTGCTTCCCTGATGGCACCACAGCGGAGGGCGGGCGATGGCACAGAAGCGGGCGGTGCTGGCGTTCTCGGGCGGGCTGGACACCAGTGCGGTGCTCACCTGGATGACACGCGAACTGGACTGGGAGGTGGTGACCTTCACCGCCAATCTCGGCCAGCGCGAGACCGATAGCCTGCGTGTGGCCGAGGAGAAGAGCCGGTCACTGGGTGCGGTGGCGCACGAGTCCGTGGATCTGCGCCAGGAGTTGCTGGAGGAGTACTTCCTGCCTGCGCTCCAGCTGCACGCGAAGCTCGAGGGCCGCTACCTGCTGGGGACTTCCCTTGCCCGCTACCCCACCGCCCGCGCCGCCATGCGCGTGGCACGCCGCTATGACTGCAACGTCCTCTCCCACGGTTCTACCGGCAAAGGCAACGATCAAGTGCGATTCGAGACAACCTGGCTGGTGCTGAACGCTGACCCCAGCCTGCACCTTGAGGGCATGACGATCTACGCGCCCTGGAAGGAGCCGGACTTCCTGCGCCGCTTCGGTGATGGCGGGCGCAAGGTGATGCGCGCCTATCTGGAGGAGCAGGGCGTGCCCGTGCCCTCCGGTGGCTCCGACCGGCCCGACCCGTACTCCCAGGATGAAAACATGCTGCACATCTCGTCCGAGGGGGTGGCGCTGGAGAAGCCGGAGGAGAGCCATCTCGGCAAGGTGATCTACACCCGGCTGACAGACCCGCTACAGGCGCCGGACCAGCCGGAGTTTGCCCGCGTGCACTTTGCGGCGGGCGTGCCGGTGCGAATCACGGTGGAGGACGTGCAGGGTCGGGTGACCTCGGACGTGTCGGGCGGGCTGGTGGAGGTGTTCGCCGCCGCCAACGAGGTGGCCGGCCGCCATGGCGCTGGCCTGCTGGACATGGTCGAGCACCGCTACGTCGGCATCAAGTCGCGGGGAGTCTACGAGGCGCCGGGCCATACGCTGTTGTTGGAGGCGCACACCGACCTAGAGAGCATCGTCCATGACGGGCCCGTAATCGACCGCAAGGCGAGTGAAGGACCGCTGGTCGCCCGGCTGATCTACAACGGTGGCTGGTTCTCGCAGGAGATGCGCCGGTACCTATCCGTGCTGCCAGAGGAGCAGTCCCGCGTAAGCGGCTGGTCCTTGGTGCGGCTGTACAAGGGAAGCGCCCTGGCCGTCGCCCGCTCCAGCGCCAACACGTTATACGATCCGGCGGTAGCGTCGTTCGACGATATGACCGGTACCGGCTACGACCCGATGAAGGCGCGTGGCTTCATCGATGTCCAGGCGCTGCACATGTATGCCAGCGAGAAGGCGCGGCATCGCGCCACCGGGGGGCACGCCTAAGCGGCGTGATCATTGGGGCTCGGGGCGCTACGCTGGAGGTGTGCCGGGGACTCCCGGCCACTTTGCTGAGAGGTCCCGATAACGGTGTTCCATCGCGTTCGCGCCGCCAGTGTGGCGCTGGTCTTGGGGGCGGCGCTGGCTGCCTGTACGAGCCCTGATGACAAGAGCCAGGCCCAGCGCAGCCCAACCGCTCCCCTCCGGGTGGTGTCGGCCACCGCTCCGCCGCGGGTGACGGCCACCCCGGCTGGGACGCCGGTCGCTGCTGGTCCGTCAGCTCCGGCGACACCGGCGCCGCCGGCGGCCCGACCCGGTGACGATGTGCGTGGCACCGCGTGGTTCAGCATTACGCTGCCGGAGGGATGGCGGACCATACCGCTCAGCAAGGAGCAGATTGAGGCGGTCGCTCAGGAGCTTGGCCCCACCAGTCCGCAGGCGTCGACGCTCAAAGGCGTGATCCAGGCGGGGCAGTGGGACAAGCTGGAGTTCTTCGCCTTTGACCCGAAGTCGACCGACTATCTGACTGTGGTCAAGACGACGCTCACTGCCGGTGCGACCTCGCAGCAAGTGCTGGAGCAAATGAAGCAGACGTTGCCGCAGGTGCTGCCTGACTTCACGTTGCGTGGTAGCCGCGCTGGCTTCACTATCGACGGAAAAGACGCCGCGCTCGTCCAGCTGGACACCTCAGTGACGGGCGCAGGTGGGCTGGCGGGCATGCGCTTGTCCAGCGTGCAGTTCTACGTGCTGCATGGCACGGAGGCCGCGGTGATCAGCGTTTCCGGCTCTCCGCGCGATGGCTTCGACCAGGCCGCCGAGCGCATTGCCTCGACGTTCCACTTGAAGTAACGCGGAAGGGACAGCGGGGGCGTTCTCCCGGCTGTCCCTTTCGTACCTGTCGAGATGGGCCCTTTGTCAGGCGGCGCTACCGTCCGGCTCTGCCGGTGGCTTGAGCGCAGTAGCCGTGGCCTTGCGGCTGCGGCGGACCGGCGCAGCGGGCTGTTCTCGCTCCGCAGCAGGCGCTTCGGACGTGGTGACAGGCTCGGCTTTTGCCTTGGCCGGAGCTCGGCGTTTGGCCCTGGGCGGGGCGTCCTCAGCGACCGCCGCAGGCTGAGCCGGTCCAGTATCCGGCACCGGCAGCGCTGCCGCGGGAGGAGCGGCAGTGGCGGCCCGGCGGCGGCTCTGCCGGCGGGGTCCGGCCTCGGCGGGCTCCGCGGAGGGTGCGTGCTCAGGGAGCAGGGCTACCGGCGCCGGTTGGAGCGCCCGTTGGTGTGGCACGGGCTCGGCCGTTACGCCGCCCTCCGCCTGCCCTTCAGCCGGTACACGAAGGCGAGCACCTCGGCGACTGCCACGTACAGGTGCGGCGGGATCGGGTGGCCCACTTTCACCAGCTTGTAGAGCGCCCGTGCCAGGGGCGGGTTCTCCATCACCGGCACGCGCGCCGCGGCGGCGACCTCGCGAATGCGCAGGGCGAGGAAGTCCTGACCCTTCGCCAGCACGATCGGCGCTGCCATCGACTCCGGGTTGTACTGAATCGCCACCGCGAAGTGTGTCGGGTTGGTCACCACCACGTCCGCCCGGCGTACGTCCTTCATCATCTGCTGCAGGAACTGCTGGCGCTTGCTCCGCATCTGGGCGCGGATGTGCGGGTCGCCGTCGCTCTGCTTCGCCTCGTCGGCGATTTCTTTCTTGGTCATGCGGATGCTGTTCAGGAACCGGCGGCGTTCCCACAGCCAGTCCAGGATCGCCAGCGACAGCATCGCCATCGCGCTCTTGAACAGCACTTCCCAGATCAGCCCCATCATCAGCCTGGCGGCGGGCATCAGCTCCACGGCGCCGATTGCGGCGAGATCGGCCAGATGGGAGCGAATCACGGTCGTCGCCACCAGGGCGATGATCGCGAACTTGGCCAGCGCCTTGCCCGCTGTCAACAGACCCTGAATCGACAAGATCCTCTTCGTCCCAGCGAGCGGGTTCACGCGCTCCGACTTGGGTGTCAGGAGACCAGGGACGAATATGAAGCCACCCTGTAGGCCGCTGGCCACCACGGCCGCCACCGCCAGGACGCCAAGGAGGGGGGGCAGAATCGCGATAAGGGTTCCAATTACGCTGGTTCCCCCGCTCGGGGCCGCGCTCTTGTCCAGCACGCCCACCGCCAGGATATTGCCCACCAGCAGGCCGCTGAGCCGGTCCAGAACCCCCGCGGCGAGGATTTTGATTGTGTATAGGCCCGCCAGGAGGACGATTGCGGTTGTCAGATCCTGGCTGCGGGCCGTTTGGCCCCGCTTGCGGACCTCTTCCCTGCGTTTGGGCGTCGGCGCCTCGGTGCGCTCCTCGGCCATGCCGTCCTCGTTTGTTCATCCTTGTGCGCCTATCCCCTTGTGCCCGGCCCAAATGTGGGGTGGCCGGGCGCTGCCGTGGCTTGTGTGATCCTGGATTGCCTATCCGCCCAGCAGGCTGACGGCGCGCTGCCCGGCGGAGCGATAGACGGCGTCCATCAGCATGGCGGTAGTGGGGGCGGAGGCCGCCAGCATCAGCAGTCCCGCGCCGATCTTCACCGGCGCTCCCACCACCATAACTTGCATCTGCGGGGCGGCCTTGCCCACCAGGCCCATCGCCACATCGGTGAGCAGCAGCGCGCCGATCGCCGGCATCGCGATGCGCAGCGCCACCACCACTACCGATTGCACCAGCCCCATGACCTGCACCGGGTTGATGCTCGGTAGGGATGTCCCGGCGACCGGCGCCAGCTCGAACGTGCGCACCAGCGCGGCAAGGACCGCATGATGCCCGTTAGCGGCGAGGAAGATGACCGTGGCCAGCACCAGATAGAAGCTGTCCACCACGCTCGAGTCCGCGCCGCTGTTCGGGTCAATCAGCCCGCCAAATCCAAAGCCGATCTGCACGCCAATGAGCTGGCTGCCCACCTGGATGCCGGTGAAGATGAGGCTGACCGCAAATCCCACCGCCAGCCCAACCAGGGCCTCGCGACCGGCCAGAAATCCAAACGCCACCGCATCGGCTGGGAGCGCCTCGACGCGGCTGACTTGCAGCGGCGTCAGGATGAGGCTCAGGATGACCGCCAGCCCGATCTTACTTTGTGGGGGAATCTGCCGCGCCCCGAAGATCGGCGCCGAGACCATCAGCCCGCTGACGCGGGCCAGCACCAGCCCAAATATCGCGATGTGCGTGGAGGAAATCACCGTCATTGTCGCACATTTTTCGCCGCCGTCTACCCACTTCTTGCACGGCAGCGGGCGGACCAGTTCACTTTGCCACGGAGGGGAGGCTACTGAAGATCATCGCGGCAAACGCCACGACCTGATTGAGCATCCACGGCCCAAAGAAGGCCAGCGCCACCGCGCTCGCCAGTGCCTTGGGCACAAATGCCAGGCTCGCCTCGTTGATCTGGGTCACCGCTTGCAGGGCGCTGATCACCACACCGATGACCAGCATGATGCCGAGGATCGGCGCCCCCACCATGATCGATGTCCATAGCGCCTCTTTTCCCAGGCCAACGACAAACTCTTGGGTCATACGCGACTCCTCCGCCCGCTCAGCCGAACGACCGCACCAGCGAGCCCGCGATCAGATACCAGCCATTGACCAGCACAAACAACAGGATCTTGAAGGGCAACGACACCACCATCGGTGGCAGCATCATCATGCCCATCGACAGCAGCGCGCTGGACACGACGATGTCGATCACAAGAAACGGCACAAACAGGATGAACCCCATCTGAAACGCGGTCTTGAGCTCGGAGATGATGAATGCCGGGATGACCACGTACGTCGGCACGTCTTCAATCGTGTTTGGCTGCGCGCTGCCGGACAGCTTCACGAACAGCGCTAGATCCTGTTCGCGCGTCTGCCGCAGCATGAATTCCCGGATCGGCCGCTGCGCCCGGTCGAAAGCGTCCGCCTCGGTGATCTCCCCGCGCATGTACGGCTGGAGCGCCTCACTGTTGACCGCCTGCCACTGTGGCGCCATGACGAAGACCGTGAGAAACAGCGCCAGCCCCAGCAAGATCTGATTCGGCGGCAACTGGGGCACGCCGATGGCGTTGCGCAGCAGCGACAGTACCACCACGATACGGGTGAACGATGTCACCATCATCAACAGCGCGGGGGTGATGGTGATAACGGTCAGCAGCCCCAGCAACGCTACGCCGGTGGACATAGTACCGGCCTGCGGATTGGCGGCGCTGCCGTCCACCGGCTGGGTGGCGCAGGCGCCCAGGGTCAGGCTGCAGAGCGCCAGCGTCAGCAGTAACCGCTTCTTGCGTCGCACCGCGCGTGCTCCCATCTCAGCCACCGAGCGCCCGCAGCCGGGCAGCCAGCGCGGCACGACGGTCAGCGGGGAGGACGTCTCTGCCGTCTTCGTCCAGGGTGTCCGGTTGATCCCGCTCTGAACGCTCGTCCTCCGCGGTGTGTACGGTGGCCAGCGTCTCCGTGAAACTCCGGCCTGCGGGCCGCCGCAGCATACCCTGCGCCTCTCGATCCAGCACGGAAAGCGGCTGGCGGGCGGCGCTCTGGCGGGCGCGGGCGGCGTTGGCTGCCTGCACCATCAGGCTGAGGCTGCCGGACAGCGCCGCGATGGGCGAGCTGGGCCGCTCTGGCGCAGCGCGCAGCCTGTTCAACGTCTGCTCATCGGCAACTTCGGCCAGCAGCGACAGTTGTTGCGGCGTCGCGCCGACGATCAGCGCCCGGTCACCCACGTCCAGTACATACACGGCGCGGCCCTGCGCCAGCGGGATCGTGTCCGCGATCGCCACCGCGCCGGTCCGGCCCTGCACGCGACCGCGCTGGCCGGCATAGCGGCGTAGCAGCCACAGGCTGGCGCCGAGCACACCCGCCACGACGCCGATCTTCACCACCAGCGCGGCGATGTCACCACCGGACAGGGTGGGCGCCTGCTGGGCCCCGGCCTGCGGGCTGGGCACACCCGTGAACCCGCTCAGCACCGGTTCAGCGGGCGTGACCGTTGCGGCCGGAGCGGAGGGCCGGCTGCCGGAGGATGCGGCGTACAGCGCCAGGGCGCCCACGACCAGTATCGCGATCACCACGCCCCACCAGCGTCCGTTGCCTTTGGCCATCCCCGGACTCCCTGCGCTGCCAGCCGCGCGGCGCACCGGCAGGCTCCCCTAAAGGGTGGCACGCCGCTCTCGATACCCGAATCGGGAAACCCCGTATTCTCGCTTGGGCCGGCGGCCACCCTGGCCCGGAGGTTAGACTGCCCCTGGAGGTGCATGATGCCCGCTGGTTCTGCGCCGGTTTCGAGGCAACCGGTTGCCATTGCCCCCGATGGCATCGCCATCCACGGATTCGGCGTGCCGCCTGCATGGCTGGTGAGCGTGGTCGAGGGCCGGATTCCGCCGGGGGAGTTCGGCATTCACCGTCATCTGACGCTGGACCAGTACACCTATGTGATCGAGGGAGCAGTCATAGCCACCACGGATGGTACGGAGACGGCGCTGCCGGCCGGTGGGCTACTGCTGACGGTGGCAGGGGAATCGTTGCAGTTCGCGAACCGCACAGAGTCGGAAGCAAGGGTGCTGTTCATCTGCGCGCCACCGTATCCGGCGGACGACAGCGACACCGTGACGCTGCCCGCGCACCGGCCGTTGCCGCCTGAAGAATACGTGGCAGTGCGGCAGCGGCTGCTCGCGTTGCGGGCTGCGATCATCGCGGCGATTGATGCCCGGCTCGCGGCGCTGGACTGATGCTTTAGTGGGTGGGCTGGGCGAAGCGGGAGACGCAGGCGATCAGGTCGTCGATGTCGAACGGCTTGGCGATGAACCCCGCGACGCGATGTTTCTCGGCCTCAGCGCGGGCATGCTGCCCAGCTGTCATGAAGACGAGGGGTACACCAAGCCCGCGCTCGTGTACCAGCTGCGTGACTTCCCAACCGGTCATTACTGGCATTTGCAGGTCGAGCAGTACCACACAGGGCGCGTGCGTGGTGATGTGGGTGATCGCCTCTTGGCCGTTGGTGACGGCTGCTACCTGGAACCCCTCGTCTTGGAGGATGCTGGCGATGGCCTGACGAATCGCGGGGTCATCGTCCACGACGAGCACGTGGCTGCTGTGTGCGGGCAGAACGGTCATCGGACCGGCACACCTCGCTGGATCATCGTCTGCGTCCTCGCGCAGGATAACGTGTGTGCGGCCCGTCCGCCTACCACGCGGTGCCAGCATAGCCGGGGTTCTCACGCCAGCGCCGTTGCCCGCTGGCGTGGGGCAATGATTTCGGTCACGCGGACGCCGAAATTCTCCTCAAT
This sequence comes from Chloroflexota bacterium, assembly GCA_963170165.1. Lineage (GTDB taxonomy): Bacteria > Chloroflexota > Dehalococcoidia > CAUJGQ01 > CAUJGQ01 > CAUJGQ01. The sequence goes on from CAUJGQ010000072.1 coordinate 23,776, forward strand.
GACCACAACCTCACCACGGGCGATCAGCCGGTCGTTGATGACGATGTCGACCGGCTCGCCCGCCAGACGGTCCAGCTCGACCACGGAGCCGGGGCTGAGGCCCAACACTTCTTCCACCGTCATCTGCGTGGAACCGAGTTCGACGCGGACATTCAGCGCCACATCCAGAATGAGATCGACACCACGGTCGGTGCGTGGGGCAGAGGCGGCCGGTTCGAGCTGGCCAAAGCTCACCGGGTTGACGGCGATGGCGGGCCTGGCCGGGGGCAGGGGGGCCGCCGTGGGGGGAGGTGTGACCTGATCGGGCGTCTGCCGCCGGGCAGCCTGCTTGGCCGCCAGCCCCGCCGCCCGCTCGGCGGCCGTGGGCGTCCCGGTTACGCCGGAAGCGCCGCCCGCTGCCAGCGCAGCGACCAGCCCGCCATTGACCACCACGACGACCGGCATCAGCAATCCGCCGGGGCGCAGCAGTATCCCAGCGTAGGCCACCGGCTCAGTCGCACCGAGCTGCGCCAGCACCGCTGCCGGCGAGCTGTTCGCCTCCTCGAGGCTGGCGCCAGAGACGCGCACCGAAGGCATCAGCGTCTCCGTGGTGAGCGCTCCGGCGAGCGCTCCGGTCAATGCCTCGGCGCCCTCGCTGAACTCGGCCAGCAACCGCAACTGGTTGTCGGGCTTCGACAGCTCGCTGTCCGGGATCTCTTCCAGGCCGAACAGCTTTTCACCGTCGGCGGCGAGCATGATCACCGACATGTTTGCGGGCTCAACCCGACCAAGGCGCACCTCCATCTCGAGATGGACGTGAACACCCGGGCCGAGGTCTGCCACCAGTTGTGCCGGCGGCCCCGGCACCAGTTCCGGGAGGTCGGTTGCACCGCCGAACGTCTCACCAATGGCAACCGGTAGCGCCGCGCGCAGGCGTTCCCCCAAGCGTACGATCTCGTCAGTTGTTGCCATCGTCGTCCCCCTGGACATCGGTGATTTTGACGGCCAGCCGTCCGCCGATCAGACCGGGCGTGCCGGTGAACTTGTCGCGATTGCCGACCCGCATCCGCACCTGGCGGACGGCGCCGGCGCCCAGAATCAGCACGTCATGTTCTTGCAGTTGCAGCAGTTCCTCGACGGTGACCCGCGTTTCTCCCAGGACGGCGGTGACCTTGAGCTGCGCCCGGCGGAGGTTGCCCCGGATCTGGGCGCGGGTCTGCGGGGTGGCGCTGTGACGGCGATTCGAGACGACCCACGCCTGAGCGCTCAACCGCTGCATCAGCGGCTCCAGCACCAGATGCGGGATACACAGGCTGATGGTGCCCAGGTGGTCCGCCATCTGTACCTCGAGCAGCACAATGATGACGATGTCGCTGGGGGCGCAAATGTGGACCAGCTGCGGGCTGGTCGAGACATCGACAATCGCGGGGTCCACTTCTTGGAGATTGGTCCAGGCCTCGCGCACGCACTCCAGCAACGTGCGGCCGATGTTGCGCACTAGCGCCATCTCGATGTCGGTGAATTCGTGGTCGGAATCCACCCCGGCGCCGGTGCCCCCCAGGAGCCGGTCTAGCATCACGAGCGCCAGCTCGGGCTGGAGCTCCATGATTACGTTGCCTTCCAGCGGTTTGAGCGTGACGACGCTCACCACACTCTGGGCGGGCAGCAGGTCAATGTATTCCTCGTACAGCCCCTGGTCGACGGATGTGACCCGCAGGGTGACGCTGGCGCGCAGCCTGGCCGATAGCGCCGACGATGCCAGCCGGGCGACATTCTGATGCAGCGCCAGCAGCGAGCGCAGGTGGTCCTTGGAAAACTTGTCCGGTTTGCGGAAGTCCCAGGTGCGGGCCTGCTTGGCGGGAACGGACGCAGGCTCCGCCGCAAGCGCTCCGCCGTCTTCCAGCGGCAGCGAGGCGAGTAGCGCCTCAATCTCGGTTTGCGACAGGGTTTCGCCACGCGCCTTCATGCCTGTTCCCTGACTGCTGCAATGCGGCTACTGAACGACCAGCCGGACGATGTAGACGCCGATGATCTCCGGCTTGCCCCCAACGATCTCATCAACGGCTTCCATCAACTCCACCTTGAGTGCCTCTTTGCCCTCCACGCTGGTCATCTCCTCCAGCGTCTTGCTGCTGATGATGCGCAGCACCGCGTCATCGATCTGAACCTTGCGATGGGACACCGGCTCCAGCGCCGGATCAAGTACCGGCTCGCTGCTCGCGGGCGCCCCGTGGCCGCCGCCGCCGCTGCCCTTGGCCTTCTTTGCGTCGGCCGGTGGCTCAAACTCGAACGCCAGCTCAATGCGCGCATAGTTGCGGACGCCGGGCGGTCCTGCCAGGTTCACCACCCGGTCTGAAACGGGGTAGATCAGTCCCGGATCGTGACGTTTCGGCTTCTTCTTGGCGGTTTGGGTGGCATGAACGGCTTCTTCCTCATCCTCCACCGCCTCGGCCGGCTTCCCCTTCATCATCGGCAGGACAAAGAACCACACCAGCGCCAGCAACACCACCGCCGCGACGCCGCCAAACATCATCGGTTTCTTCATGGCTGATCCCCTCGTCTCCCCTGCTGGCCCGGCAGACGCCTAATGCCCCTTCGCCGGCTTCGGTGTAGGCGTGGCGCGCGGTGTGCGGACGCCGGCCGCCGGGTCCGGAGTGGCAGGCGGGTAGATCACCACCACCTCAGCCCGCCGGTTTTGGGCGCGACCCTCGGCGGTGGAGTTATCGGCCCGTGGCCGGGACTCGCCGAACGCTGCCGCAAACATCTTGCCGGCGTCCAACCCACCTTCCACGAGCCGGCGTAGTACCGCGGTCGCCCGTGCGCTGGATAGCTCCCAGTTCGAGGCGTAGTCGACGGAGTTGTGCGGTACGTTGTCGGTGTGGCCGTCGATGCGGATTTCGTTCGGATTGCCCTTGAGAGCCTGGGCTACCGCGTCGATGATCGGCAGCGCCGATGGCCGCAGCTGGGCGCTACCGGAAGCAAACAGCAGGTCGCTGCCCATGCCGATGATGATGCGGTCCTGCTCCATGCGGATGTTGAGCCGGTCGCCGAGCCCGCGCTCCTTGGAGATCTGCTGAATCACGCCCTGCAGCGCTTGGAAGTCCGAGATCTCCTGCGTTGAGCCACCGGCGTTGGTCGAGCCGGAACCAGTGAAGACGGCAGAACTGCCGCCGGTGCCGTTGCCGTCACCGAGCACATTGAAGGCGTCATGCAGGCTGCCGGCGAGAATGGCGAACTTCTTGGCGTCGTCCTGGGAACCGGAGTACAGCACGATGAAGAACACGAGGAGCAAGGTGATCAGGTCCGCATAGGTGATCAGCCAGCGCTCGTGGTTTTCCGGTTTTGGTTGCTTCTTTGCGCGCATCGTTACGCCGCCTGCCGCTCAGCGCTCTTGCCACCGCCGGCTTCACTACCGGTGCGCAGCTTGGGCGACAAGAAGCCGTCCAGCTTCTCCCGCACAATGCGAGGGTTGTCGCCTGCTTGAATCGAGAGGATGCCCTCGAGCGACATTTCACCGATGTGCGCCTCGTGCTTCATACGGCCCTTGAGCTTGATACCCAGCGGCAGAAACAGGATGTTGGCGGAGAACACGCCGATGAAGGTGGCGATGAAGGCGCCGGCGATCTTGTGGCCGAGTGTGCTGGTGTCGCTGAGGTTGGAGAGCACGTTGATCAGGCCGAGCACGGTGCCCATGATGCCGAGCGTGGGGGCAAAACCGCCCATTGCCTCCAGCACGGCGATGCCGCCCTCGTGCCGCTCCTCGCGCGCGGCTAGCTCAATCTCCATGATCGAACGCAGCCGCTCGGGGTCCGTGCCGTCAATCATCAGCATCAGCCCCTTCTTGATGAACGGGTCGCTGACCGATTGAGCTTTGCCCTCAAGCGATAGCAGTCCTTCGCGGCGGCTCTGCTCCGCCATGCTGACCAGCAGGTCAGCGGTATGGCGGGCATCATGGCCCTTATCGAAGAAGGCATGCATCAGCACGCCGGCCAGGCCAATGATGCGGCTGAGCGGAAAGGAGATGAAGGCTGTGCCGAAGGTGCCGCCGAGCACGATCACGAAGGCAGGGATGTTGATGATGGCCGCCGGGTTGCCGCCCTCCATCACCATGCCGCCGAAGATCGATCCGAAGCCGAGCGCCAGTCCGATCAGTGTAGCGAGGTCCATTCGCTTATCTCCGTCGCGTCCTTGCGCGGGCATTGCCAGGTTTGGTGACCATGCTCACTACCGGGGCTCGCGGCCGGTGAGCGGAGGCCGGGTGGTCAGACGACGCTGCGGTGAATCTGGAGCGGCACCGGCGCGCTGGGATGATGGATCGCCTGGCGGTACTCGAGGACCAGCTCGGCCACCTGCGCCGCGCCCTCCCGCACGACATATGCCTGACCGTTCGTCAACAGAATGTGGGTGTCCGGCACGGCCTCGATCATCTGGATGTGCTCCGCGTTGATGTAGAACCGGGAGCCGTTCAGCCGGGTCACTTCGATCACGTCACACACTCCAAGCTGACTGCACCCAGGCTATCCGGGCAGTTCGGCGGCTCCCATTGGGGTAATCCCCGAACCCGCGGCCGGTGGTTCCTGACCCGGCGGTCTGCTGCCTCTTGGGCCACGAGCAAACCCCCATCCCCGCGCCGCACGGGGATGGGGGTTTGCCGGAGGAGGGAACCACAACCGCGATTACCGGCCGCCGGCCATGCCGATGTCGGTGTCGGTCTCTACGAAGATCAGGCCCTTGCGGATGGCGTAGCGGATCAGTTCGGCACTGCCACGCACCCCGAGTTTCTGGACGATGTGCTCTTTGTGCGCTTCCACCGTCTTGACGCTGATAAACAGCCGCTCGGCGATGGCGCGATTGGTGTAGCCTTCGGCGATCAGCTGGAGCACCTCGCGCTCCCGCGCCGAAAGCGTTGCCTCGCGACCGCCCCGGCCCTCACTGGCCAGCAGGTAGCTGCGCAGCCGGTCGCCCTCGGCGAGCGACTGGGACAAGTAGGTGTTGGACTGGCTGACGGTGCGGATAGCGAGCAGCAGCTCGTCCGAGGAGGATGACTTGAGCACGTATCCCGACGCGCCCGCCTTCAGCGCAGAGCGAACCTGATCCTCGTGGCCGTAGCCAGACAGGACGAGCACCTTGACCTTGGGCATCCGCTTGCGAATCACCGCCGTCGCCTCGATGCCATTGAGGCCCGGCATGGCGGTGTCCATCAGCACGACATCTGGCTTGAGCTGCTCGGCCTGGTCTATCGCCTGCCGCCCGTCCGACGCCTCGCCGATGACCTCAACCTCACCGTTCATTTCCAGCAGCAGGCGGAGCGTATCCCGCAGCACCGTGTGATCATCAACAATCAGCACCCGGATGCTCTTGAAACCAAGGCGTCGATTCGCGCCGCTGGGGGTGGCAGTCATGGGCGAGGTCACAGTCTGCATTGGTGTTCTCCGCGCTGACCCGCCGGATAAATCGTGGTTCCGGTCGGTAGGGCTGTTCGCGAGTCCTATGTTCGCGGCCGGTGGCAATTCCATATATTGGGGAAAACCCGCAATTCTGTCACGAACAACGCTAGGCTATCCATCACCGTGCCGGGTTTTATGCCATCGGGGAGCGTGAGTCAACAACAAACCGGCCGGTCATTGATCAATGCTTGCCACCTAGGTATACGGCAGATCAGGGCCCCAACTTGAGGCCCATGCCCGGCAGTTTGCCTGTGGCCACCCGGAGCTTGCTGCCAGCCCCGGGGCAGCTATACTCCCTCCATCCATCGCGGCTCGCCTCGCTATTAGCCGTGGTCAATGGGGGGATCGATGGTGCGTAACGGTAGCGTGTGGAAGCACCTGCGCCTCGGGCTCGTGGCGGTTGCGGTGGTGCTGGCCGGGGTGGGCGTTGGCTCCGGCCCACCGGGCGCAGCAGGAGAGCGGCGCGTGTCACTAGTGGTCGGACTGCAGCCCGGTGTCACGGCGGATACGCTAGACCGGCAGCTGGCCATCGCCGGTGCGTGGCGAACCAGCGCGGTACCGCAACTTGGCCTGGCTGGCGTCAGTGTCCCCGAACCGCGCGCCGCGGATCTCCTGACACGTCTGCGCGCCCATCCCGCCGTCCGTCACGCCAATCGCGATGTGTCGCTGGCTCCGACCTCAGACGCGGTGATGGAGCCGCTGGATGAGGCGACACGAGAAGTGCTGCGGGAGTCCGGCGCCGGCGCAGACGCCGTCTTCTACGACCCGTTCTACGCGCAGGGCCGCCAATGGAACCTGGACATCATCGGCGCGCCGAGGGCGTGGGACTTGCTCCCGGCGGGCGCCAGCACGGTAGTGGCGATCCTAGACACCGGTTTGGATTACGGCCATCCGGAGTTTGCCGGTCGCATCAACCGGCGCGCCTGCGATATGTGGGCGAACGCCTGTCCTTATCCGGCCGCTGCGCCCCAGGTGGATGTGCAGGGGCACGGTACACACGTCGCAGGCATTATCGGTGCAAACACCGGCAATGCCATCGGTGTGGCGTCCGTAACCGGCGGGCGCGTCAGCCTGCTACCGGTGCGGGTACTGTCGCAGGCAGGATCGCTCGCCGGCGACCAGGTGCTTACGCTCAGCCGGGCCGTGGTCTATGCCGTGGACAACGGCGCCAAGGTGATCAACATGTCTTTGGGAGGCGCCTGCGGCACCACCTCCGCTGACGTGCCGGGCTTTTTCGATGCCATCGAGTATGCCCACCATCGGGACGTGTTGTTGGTGGTTTCGGCGGGCAACGGCGGCGGCTGCTACGGGGGCCGCTTCTGGGCCAACTCGGACCGCGTGATCTCGGTCGCCGCCACGGACAGTATCGATAACGGCGCCACCTTCACTGATCGCGGCCGCTGGGTCGATGTAGCTGCGCCGGGTGTGCGCATCCTGTCCACTATTCCCATGGACCAGGGCGGCTATGCACTGTTCAGCGGTACCTCGATGGCCACGCCACACGTGGCCGGCCTGGCCGCCTTGCTGTATCAGGCGCCGGGGGCGACTAAGGCCAAAGTCATGGAGTGGATCACCAGCACCTGTGACCCGACCGGCATCAACGTCTTCACCATTTGCGGTGGGCGGGTTAACGCCTACCGCGCGGTCCACCTGGCGATGAGGGGTACCGACCCCGCCAAGCCATAAGACGCCACCGGCATGCTGCACGGAACCGGGCAGGGTCGCTCCCTGTCCGGTTCCCTGTTTCCTGGGTTTCGCGCGCCGGCTAATGTCATGAGCAATTGATTCCACGCGGCGGCGGCCACCGCTTCAGGACAGCCTGATCTTGTCGATACTCGTGGTGTAGCAGCACTGTCACGCGCCGCGGCTCGCAGTGGCCGGCTTGGAGCGCGCGGAAGGGATCCGGGAAGCATGAGTCACAAAGCCCATGTGCTGATTGCCGAAGACGGCGCGGCGGAGCGGCAGTTGCTCCAGTGGCTCCTGCAGCCCGAAGGCTACCGGCTAACGGTGGTCGATAACGGCGTGGCCGCCGTGGCGGCCTACCAGGCCAACGGCGCGGATGTCCTGCTCGTCGATTGGCTGATGCCGGAGATGGATGGCCTGGAGGTTGTGCGGAAGGTGCGGGCACTGGCCGCCGCGGTACCGCCGTACATCATCATGCTCACTGCCCGCATCGACCGCGACGACCTCGTTACCTGCCTGAATGCCGGCGCGGATGACTATCTCACCAAGCCGTTTGACCGGCGGGAGTTGCTGGCGCGCATCCGTGGTGGGGCTCGCATCCAGCAGCTGATGCGCGAGCTGTGGCGCAACAACGATCTGTTGCGGCGCATGGCCATGACAGACTCGCTTACCGGTTTGCCAAACCGCCGTGCCTTCGAAGAGTGGCTGTCTGCCGAGCGGGTGTTTCCCGACGGCCCGCGAACGTTCGCCGTGATCATGGCGGATCTTGATCACTTCAAAGCGATCAACGATGGAAATGGCCACCTGGTCGGCGATGCCGTGTTACGCGAGGCGGCCGAGCGGCTGCGCGCCGCGCTACGCCCGTCTGATTTCATCGCACGCTTCGGCGGTGACGAGTTTGTCTTTGGTCTGCCGGACTGCAACCGTGCCGATGCTGAGGGCGTTGCGGATCGGGTTCGCGCCGGCTTGCGCGAGGCACCCTTTGTGCTGCCGGATGGGAACATCATCAACCTATGCATCACCACCGGCATCGCGGTGTTCCCCGATGACGGCGCCCCCGCTGACCTGATCGCCGTTGCCGACCGCGCCCTCTTCCTGGCCAAAGCGGCGCGGCTGGCGGCGTAAGGCGCTGCCCGCATCACACGCAGACCGGCCGGTGACACCACGCCACCGGCCGGTCCGTCGTTGTCTCTTACGCCAGGTTACGGCAGAAACGACAGCGGGTTGAGCGGGGCGCCGCTGCGCCGGATCTCGAAGTGCAGATGGGTGCCGGTGGAATAGCCGGTAGTACCGGCGTAGCCGACTACCTGTCCCTGACTTACCGTCTGGCCGATGCGCACCGGCGGCGGGCTGTTGAAGTGCGCGTACAGCGTCCGCATCCCGTCGCCGTGGTCCACCTCAACGTAGTAGCCATACGAGCAGCAGGGGTTGCCGCCGGCGTAGGTGACGGTTCCCCCCCGGGCCGCGCGGATCGGCTCGCCATCGCGGCCGTACAGGTCAATATCAATGCCGAGCGGATGGCTGGGGCCGAAGTAGCTGGAGAGCGGTCCGGTGATCGGCCAGCGCCATGCGTAGTTGGGTACGGCCGCGGCGGTGGCAGCAGGCTGATTGCGCGTCGGTGTGGCGGTCGCTACAGGTGCGGCCGGCGTGGTGGTGCCGCTGGGCGATGGCGAAGCAGTAAGCGCTACCAGTGGCGCCGGCTGTGGCAGCCTGGCTCCGGGCACGAGCACCACCTGTCCTTCGCGCACCATATCCGGCGATGACAGGCGGTTGGCCGGCTCTGAGACAATTGCGCCGGCATCTACGCCGTAGCGGCTGGCGATTACGAGGATCGACTCACCGAGCCGCACTTCATACAGCAGCCCGTCGCGCGGTGGCACGCGCAGCTTCTGGCCGATTTTGAGCATGTCGCGGTCGGTGACGCCGGCGTTGTTCATCACTAGCGTCTCCGTGGTCACGCCCCACTTCTGCGCGATGGCCGACAGGGTCTCCCCCGGCTGAACTTGGTGTTCTGCCTCCAGGATGGGCTGATACGCGGCCGGAGACAGGGCTGAGGAGGATGCATCACGCGCGGGCGTCGCGGACGGCGCCAACGCCGGTGGTGCTGGGCTGGGTGCAGCGGTTGGCTGGGGCGAGGCGGCGGCCATCGATGAGGGCAAGGGCGCGCCGGGGGCCACCGAACGCGCCGGCGCGGGTGTGGTTGCCGGGGCGGCCGCTGGAGAGGTGGCCGCCGGTGCACCGGAGATGGTGCGCGCGCCGCTCTGCTGCACGCGTGCCGGTCCGCTCGGCGGCGGCGAGGGTGCCGCCACGGCTGCACCGGCGGCCGGTAGCCCGGCCGGGGTCGAGGCGGCGACCGTCGTTGCGCTGCCGCGCAGCGCCAGCCCTCCGGCGGCGATGGCGGCGACGAAGGCGATGACCACGCTGAGGGCGAATAGCCGGGCCGGCGGGCCGGCAAACGGGCCGGACTGCCGGTGTGGGGTCAGTGGTGCGGAATGGTCGGGGCTAGCCATTCGTGCCTCCGAGCAGCGTGCGCAGATAGAGGCGTGTCTCCTCCGGTAGCCCCTGTTCCCACGTCGCGCCAAAGCGAGAGACGGCGGCGTTCACCGTACCGGCCCCCGCGTTATAGGCGGCGAGCGCCTTTTTCAGATCGCCACCGTAGGTCTGGAGGTTCTGGCGCATGGTCGCCGCCGCGGCATGCAGGCTGGCCACGGGATCGCGGCGGTTGACATGCGGGTACGACGAAGGCATCAACTGCGCGATACCTTCCGCGCCAGCGCTACTGACCCGCCGGCCGGCAATCACATCCGGGTCAAAGCCGGCGGATTCCAGCTGCATCTGGCGGCTGAACACCTCCGCCACCTGGGGGGAGAGATACTGGCCGCCGATGCTCTTCGAAACCTGGAGCCAGCCGCCGGTACTTCCGCCACCGGCGAGCAGCGATTGCTGCAGCGCGCTCTGGGAAGCCACGGTCGATGCGCGGGACGTGGCGCTGCTGCCGGAAAGTTCGTCGCCGATAGTCTGCGCGATCTCGGCGCGGATCTGCGCCCGCAGCGCGAGCGCGAACTCGGGGGCGCTGCCGTGCCGGCGCACCGGCAGGAACGCGGGAGCAGCGGTGACACCGTGAATTGGGCCGATGCTCATGCCCTGCGCTCCGCCGGATCGCTGTGCTGACCTCACGCTACGCGTGCGTGGTGGCGCTCCCCATCGGGGGATTCCCCATCGACCGATTATGCCTTCCCGATTCGGCTGCGCCGGTTCCCGGTGGCTGATTCCGCCGGTGTGTCGATACCGGAGGCGTAGCTGCGCCGTGGGCGGCGTCGCCACCGCGCACCATGCGGTTCACCCCTACAGGCCAGGGTGCATCGGCTCGATACCCAGGCAGACGCACCGGCGTTGGGCAGGGAAGGCCGTAGACGCAGCAGAGCGAGGAGATCGAGGGGCCATGGCTGACATGCAAACCAATGACGGCGAAGAGCAGGTGGTGGTGTTCGAGCTGGCCAACGAGCATTACGGCATCGATATCGGCCGGGTGCAGGAGATCATCCGGTTGCCGGCAATCACCGCCGTGCCCCGCGCCCCCGAGTGCGTGGAGGGGGTAGTGAACCTGCGTGGCCGGGTGATCCCCGTGCTGAACCTGCGCACACGCTTCGGCCTGCCGGATGGCGAGCGCGGCCGCAGCTCTCGCATTGTCGTGCTTGAGGTGAACGGCAACACCGTCGGGGCGCTGGTCGATGGCGTCTCTGAGGTGCTGCGTGTGCCCGTCAACGCCGTCGAGCCGCCCGGCGCCACGCTGACCGGCCCGGAGACGGCACACCTGCGCGGCATCGCCAAGCTGGAAGAGAGGCTGGTCATTCTCCTCAACCTGGACCACATCGTGGACCTGGCGCAGCGCGAACTGGTGGCTGCCTAGGTGAACCAGCCGGGCCGGGAGCGCTGAGCGCGCCGCTCGGGTGCGTTCACTTCGCCACGCTCAGCACGAACCCGAGGGGGCAACCATGACGCTACAGTTTGACGCCACCGAGTCCGATCTCCAGTTGTTCTTGGAAGAAGCGGCCGAGCAACTGCGCACGCTCAGTGATGGCCTGCTGCGGATGGAGCGGGACGATTCCGACCCGCTCCTCATTCAGGCTGTCTTCCGTGCCGCTCACACGCTCAAGGGATCTTCGGCCACCATCGGCCATACCAATATGGCGGCCCTGACCCACGCGATGGAAAGCGTGCTGGACCGCATCCGCCAGGGGTCGCTGCCGGTGACGACGCCCATCGTTGACACGTTGTTGCAGTGCGTTGATGCGCTGAATGTGCTCAACGAGGAGGTGAATACCCTCGTGCCCTCTGGCCTGGCGGTCGATGACTTGATCAGGGGGCTGCACGGAGCGGCAGCGGCGCCGGCCCCAGAAGTCCAGGAGGAGGCCGCGCCAGTGGCGGTGGTGGCGACCGGCGCCGTGGAGGTCATCGTTGCGATTGACACCAGTTCCGAGTGGCCGGCGGTGCGTGCCTACCAGGCACTGATGGAGCTGGCAGCGCTAGGGACGGTCGTTGCGTCATGGCCAAGTGAGGACGAGTTGCAGAAGGGCGAGTCCGGCCATTGGCTGCGCGTGCATCTGCAGACAGACCGGCCGGCCGCTGCGTTGCACGGCGCTGCAGGATCGGTCAGTGAAGTGGTGTCGGTCACCGTCACCCATCCAGATGCGTCGCAGGTCCGCCAGGGCACTCCCGACCCCGAGCAAACGCCCGATCCCGACCGCCGCCGGGTTGATCTGGGCACGGCCGCCCGAGGGGCGTCGCCCGATGACCAGCTCGCTATCGCCGGTCAAAAGCTGAGCACCGCGCAGCGGATGGTCAAGGTCGATATCGCCCGGCTTGATGAACTGATGAATCTGGTGGGCGAGTTGGTGATCGACCGTGGCCGCCTGCTCCAGGTGCTGCGCGAGCTGTCGGCGCGCTCCGGCAATGACGGCGCGCTCGAACACCTTTCCGAGATTACGCAGCACCTGTCGCGGGTGAGCGACGATCTGCAGGAGCAAGTGATGCTCTCGCGGCTGCTGCCGGTGGAGAGCGTCTTCAACCGCTTCCCGCGGATGGTGCGTGACCTGGCCAAGAAGAGCCAGAAGTCTATCCGTTTCGTGATGGAGGGGGAGCAGACGGGTCTTGACCGCTCCGTCATCGACGAGATCGGCGACCCGTTGCTGCACCTGCTGCGTAATGCTGTGGATCACGGCGTCGAACCCGCGGACGAGCGCCGCGGCGCCGGCAAGCACCCGGAGGCGACGCTGTTGCTGTCTGCCCGCCACGAGGAGAACTACATCGTCATCGAGGTGACGGACGACGGCCGTGGCATTAACCACCAGAAGATCCGCGAGAGCGCCGTGCGCAAGGGCCTGCTGAGCGCCGAGGCGGCGACCCGCATGACCGACGAAGAGGCGATCAATCTGATCTTTGCCCCGGGCTTCTCCACCGCCGAGCAGGTGACGGATGTTTCCGGCCGCGGCGTGGGCATGGACATCGTGCGCACCAACATCGAGAAGATTGGCGGCACCGTACGCGTACACACCGCCGCCGGCGAAGGCACCACCTTCTCGATCAAACTGCCGCTGACGCTGGCCATCATCCGGGCCCTACTCGTGCGTGTCGGCGAGGCAATCTTCACGGTGCCATTGGCCGCTGTTCAGGAGACGATGCGCGTCCGTACCGACAGCATCCACACCGTGCACCGGCGCGAGGTGGTGTTGGTGCGCGGACAGGCACTGCCGCTGGTGCGGCTGGCGGACGTCTTCTCGCGCAGCGGCCGGAAGGTACAGTGTGACACCCCAGATTGGTGCTACATCGTCGTCGTCCGCTCCGGTCGCACCGATCTGGGGCTGGTCGTCGATGCCCTGATCGGCGAGCAGGAAGTGGTGATCAAGTCGCTGGGTGGCGTGCTCGGCGAGGTCGATGGTGTGGCAGGCGCCACAATCCTCGGCGATGGCCGGGTTTCGATGATCGTTGACGTCGCCAAGGTGGTGGAAAAACTCGCCGCGCGGGCGGCGGCCTAGCCCGCGCTTGGTCCGATGCCGGGAGCACGGGCCAGGCGCGCTCGCGAGGAAACCGATGAGCGCAACGTTCGCGTTGACACGCGGCCAGATGGCCCGGCTGCAGAGTCTGATCCATGAAGCGCTGGTGCACGTCTCCGGCGGCCTGACCGACATGTTCGGGGCGGAGGTGGTGGTGCGGGCGATGCACGTGCGCACCGTGCCGCTGGCGGAGGTGGTGAGCATCGTCGGCAGCCCCGAAATGGAGGTTGCAGGGGCGTACCTCCAGTCCGAAGGCGAGCTACCCGGCCATTTGTTGCTGATGATGCCGCTGTCTACCGCCTACAACTTGTGTGATGTGCTGCTGGAGCAACCGGCTGGCACAACCACCGCGTTGGGCGAGATGGAGGCGTCGGCACTGGGAGAAGTCGGCAACATTGTCGGCTCCTTCTTCCTCAACTCCATCGCCGATCGCAGCGGCCTGCGCATGCAAGTCACGCCCCCCGGCGTCGTCAATGATATGGCCGGTGCTGTGATCGACATCGCCCTGCTGGATGTCGCGATGTATGCCGATGAAGCGGTGGTGATTGACGCCACCTTCGAGCATGGCGGCCGCCACTGGCCCGCCTGGTTCATGGCGTTTCCCGACCCGATACACCTCGCCGGCCTGGTGGCCGAGGGGGGCGACGCATGAGTGCGGCGGTGGAGCAACTGCTCACGGTAGGGCTGGGTGAGATCAAGACTGCAGCCGGATCGGGCGTGCTAATGGCGCTGGGCCTGGGCTCGTGCATCGGTGTGGCGGTGTGGGACCCGCTCATGCGCGTGAGCGGCATGGCGCATGTGGTGTTGCCGGCGCCGCCGGATTCCAACCCGGCCGGCGGACCGAAGTTCGCCACTCAGGCGATCCCGATGCTGCTGGAGCAGGTCGTTGCGCTGGGCGCCAATCGCTCTCGCCTGGTCTGCAAGATCGCCGGGGGGGCGCAGGTGCTGAATTCCGCAGCCATGCGCGACAGCTTTCGCATTGGCGAGCGCAACCGCGAAGCAGTGCTGGCAGCGCTGCGCGCCGCGGGCGTGCGGGTGCAGGCCGAGGACTGCGGCGGCAACACGGGGCGCAGTTTCCGGCTGACCGCCGCTGACGGCAAGATGGCCGTCAAACGCTTGGGCTCTGACTGGAAGGACCTCTAACCACGCCGTGTGAGCGAACCCGCTCACACGGCGGTGATGAACAAGCAACTGGCACGCTGGAGGAACGACGATGGCCAAGGTTCTGCTGGTTGATGACGCGGCATTCATGCGAATGCGCTGCGCCAAGCTCCTCCAGGAAGAGGGGCACGAGGTGATTGAGGCCGCGAACGGCCGCGAAGCGGTCGATGTCTACCTGGCGCAAAAGCCGGATGCCGTGCTGATGGATATCACCATGCCGGAGATGGATGGCCTGGAGGCGCTGCGCGAGATCCGCGCCCGAGACGCCGGCGCCAAGGTGGCGATGCTGACCGCCATGGGCCAGCAGTCGATTGTGATTGAGGCGATCAAGTCTGGCGCCAAGGACTTCGTGGTGAAGCCGTTTGAGCGCGAGCGGGTGCTGGCGGCCGTTGCCAAGCTGGTCGGCTAGGCCCGCGGCTGGGCACGCACCCGAGGGGATGCCGCTATGATTCGAGTCTTGATCGTCGATGATTCGGCGTTCATGCGCCATTCTGTCACCCGTGCCATTTCCGCCCAGGCGGACATGGAAGTCGCTGGCACCGCGCGCGACGGTATAGAGGCGCTGCAGCTGGCGCGCAGCCTGCGCCCCGATGTGATCACCCTCGATGTCGAGATGCCGCGGTTGGACGGGCTCAAGACACTCGAGGTGCTGATGCGGGAGAGCCCGCTTCCCGTTGTCATGCTGTCGAGCCTGACCGGAGAAGGGGCGCCCGCCACGATCCGTGCGCTAGAGCTGGGCGCAGTAGACTTCGTGCAGAAGCCTGCTCCCCCCGCGATCGGCGTCACCCGTGTGGAGGAGATGCTCGTCCAGGCGGTACGCACCGCCGTGCAGGCCCGCATCCGGCGTACTCCGCCGCCTGCCCGCTCCGGCCGGCCGGCAGTGACGCCGCATCCCAAGCCACCACGCCCCTCCGGCGGTGTGGCCGTCCGGCCGGAGCGGGTGGTGGTGATTGGCTGCTCAACGGGTGGCCCGCGGGCACTGATGGAGGTGGTTCCCCACCTCCCCGGCAACTTGCCCGCGGCGGTGCTGATCGTCCAGCACATGCCGGCTGGTTTTACCAGGTCGCTGGCCGAGCGGCTGGACCAAGCCTCAGCCTTGCATGTGCGCGAAGCGGAGCATGGCGACATGCCCGCGCCCGGGCTGGCGCTGCTCGCCCCCGGCGGGCGGCATATGCGCCTGGGGCCCGATGGCCGGGTGCAGTTGACTGATTCCCCGCCGGTGCACGGCGTCCGTCCCTCGGTCGATGTGTTGCTGGACACGTTGCCGTTCCTGTTCGGGAAGAAATGCGCCGTGGCCATCCTTACTGGCATGGGCAGCGATGGCGCGGACGGCGCAGCCGCAGTCAAGGCGGCAGGTGGTCACATCGTTGCTGAGCATCAGAGCACGACCGCGGTCTATGGGATGCCTCGGGCCGTCGTGGAACGGGGGCTTGCTGAGAAGGTCGCACCGCTGCCGGACATCGCTCGCATTCTGTGCGACGTGACGCTGGCCGAGCGGACCGGCGCTGCCACCCGGCAGACCGCTTGAACGGACAGCAGCACTTAAGGCATGGGCCGCTCGCGTCGATGCTTAGGAGAGATCAGCGCGGCACGCGCGGTATGAGGGGTAGCGGCGATGGCGGTGGACCAGGTTCACGATCCGGATTACCAGGCGTTCATCCGCAAGGTGCGGCGGCTCCTGGACCTTGACCTCGGTGGCTACAAGCCGGAGCAGATGCGCCGCCGGCTCCATGCCCTGGCCACCCGCCACGGCGCGCCGAATCTCGCCGTGTTCGCTGATGTGATGGAGAAGGATGTGGAGGCGATGAACGCTTTCAAGAACTTCTTCACTATCAACGTCTCCGAGTTCCTGCGGGACGCCTCCCGCTGGAATGAGCTGCAACAGAAGGTGCTGCCCCGGCTCATGCAGTCCGGTAACCGCCGCGGACTGCGCATCTGGAGTGCGGGCTGCTCTATTGGCGCTGAGCCGTACTCGGTGGCGATGTTGCTGGAAGAGTCAGCCCCCGGCCAGCAGCACAGCATCATGGCCACCGATATCGACGAGACGATCCTGGCACGGGCCCAGGCCGGCCGCGGCTATCAAGAGAGCGATCTGCGGCAGGTCAGCGCCGAGCGCCGTGCCCGGTTCTTCTCCAAGGAGCCAGACGGCTGGGCCGTCAAGCCGGCGCTCAAGAGCCGGATCCGCTTCCTCAAGCAGGATCTGCTCACCCAGGTGCCGCAACAGGACCTGGATCTGATCGTCTGCCGTAATGTCGTGATCTACTTCACGGAGGACGCCAAGAAGGGGCTGTACGAACGCATGTATCGTGCGCTGCGCCCCGGCGGCTTCTTGTTCGTGGGTGGGACTGAAATCGTCGCGGGGGCCCGCGACCTTGGTCTGGGTCCTGTATGGACATCCTTCTACGAGAAGGGTGGCTATCGCCAGGCCGGCGCTGCATAACAGGAGAGTGCGCTGTGCAGGTCGAACTGATCAACGTCTTCATCAAGGCCGCGATGGATGTGCTGCGCTCCGAGACGGGCGAAGAGCCAAGCGCCGGCTCGATCAAAGTGCTGAGCTCGGCTCAGACCTCGGAAGAAGTCACCGTCATGATCGGCGTGACCGGTGACGTGCGTGGCATGGTGCTGCTGGGCATGTCCGAGCGCACGGCCAAAGGCATCGTCTCGCGCATGATGGGCGAGCCCTGCCCGCTCTTTGATGAGCTGGCGCAGAGCGGCATCGCCGAGATGGGCAACGTCATTACCGGCCTGGCGACGCAGGGGCTCGAACAGGCCGGTTATGGGGCCGTTATCTCGCCACCGGCGCTGGTGGCCGGTGGCCCTGGCATCATCATCTCCACGGTCAACATTCGCCGGTTCGTCGTGCCGCTGCATTGCGGCGTCGGAGACCTGGTGCTGCACGCGGCGTTAGAACTGGCGCCCGCTACCAGTCAACACGGCCACAGTAACGGCCGCGCCGTGGTGGCGCCGGGCGTGTTCGGTATCTAGCCAGAGCACCAGGACCGGGAGAGCACCGGGGGACGCAGTCGACCACTGCTTTCATGCTTGCGCTGATGACCACCACTCCGCGCCTGCGCCCTCCGGTGTTCTCCCGGTCCTGTCATGTACTGCCGCGACAGATCGGTGCTTCGTCACCGTGCAGTCACCATTCATTGCCTGACATACACCCCCCGGAATCTCGGTCACGCTGATGCTGGATACGCGGGATCTTAGCCCGCGGCCCGGCAGGTGTCGCTGTGACTGCTTCGGTCCCGGCTGCTCCCCTGGCCATCCAGCCTGGCGCCGAGCCGCTGTGCGCCCGCTGCGGCGGCGCGCTGCCTGCCGCCTGGAGCTGGTGCGCGTGGTGTGGCCTGCATCGCGCCGCGGCAGATCGCGCTGCTGCTCCGCTGTCCTGGACCGTATCGATTCCCATCCTCACCAGCCGTTTCGCCCTCTGGGATCTTGCCCGGGCGCTGATTGCGTCGGTAGCGGTGACGCAGGTTGGGGCCTATGCCGTCTCGCGTCTTTCCCTCGGCAAGGCCCAGCTCATACCCTGGCCGCTGCTGCTCGGCGTCATCGGGCTGATCGCCTGCCTGGCGGTCGTCGTGGTGCTGGTGGTGTTCCAAAACCACTATCACGCACGCTTTCGCATTGGGCCGGCGGGCGTGGCCATGGCGCTGACAACCCGCGAGCGGCGGATCAATCGCGTGCTGTTCTGGGCCGGCCTGCTTGCCGGTAAGCCGCAGGTGGTCGGGGCAGCGATGATCGCCGAGTCGCAGGAAGCGAAGGTGGTGGACTGGCACGACATCCATCGTGTGACGGTGCACCGCCGGCCGCGTGTTATCACGCTATCGGGCAGCCAGCGCACGCAGATTAGGCTGTTCTGCCCGCCGGAAGCATTTGACGAGGCGGTTGCACGGTGCCAGGCATCGCTGGCCGCTGCTGAACGCCTGCGCCGCGCCTGTGGTGAAGATGCCCCCCGGCCGTGGAGCCGCTGGCTGCTGACCGCTGCTGTGTTCGCCACCCTGACGCTGCTGGCCGGCGTGGCCACGTGGCCAGACGGGACGCTGGCACCGGTGGCCCTTGGCTCCGGAGCGCTGGCGGTGCTGTTGGTGCCGCTGCACGCGCGGTGGCGTGCGCCGCTGGCGCTCGGCGGGCTGATCGCGGCGGCCGTGGCAGCCATGCTGCTGGGCCGTGAGGCGTGGCAGGCGATCCCGTATCCGTGGGGTGGTGGCTTGCGCGCCCTGCATTATCAACCGTGGTGGCTGGCTCGCACGGCGGCCGGCACGCTGGCCCTGCTGGCCGTACATACCACCGTCCTGATTGGTCTCCTGGCAAGACGGAAAGGAGCGGCGTCATGACGACCGATCGCTTCTGCCGGTCCTGTGGCGCGTCCATCGCGCTGGATACGCGCTTCTGTGAATCTTGTGGAAAGCCCGCGGATGCAGGTGCAGCCGCATCTCCGCCCATTGACGTTGCCCGGCCCCGATTCGCGGCTCCGGGGCGGCTGCCCGTGATCGCCGGAGCGGCGATCGTGATGGCTGTCGTGGTGGGGGGCGTGATCTGGTGGACTGGCCGGGATGGGTCTGATGGCGCACTGGGACAGAGCGGCGGACCGCCGGCAGCCACAGCCGCACCTGCCACCGCTACCGCCGGCGCTCGTTCGCCGGTGCCTGCTACGGTTACTCCGCCGCTGGCGAGTGCGACACCGCAGAGCACACCGTCACCTGCTGCCACGCCGCGGACTGCGACCCCCGGACGGACGAGCACCCCGAGCGCAGCTGACCTGCGGCCGCTGCTGGGTGACTGGGACATCCGATCGGCGGTGGTCACAGAGGACGGTGAGACGAAGGACGCCACCGCTGATCTGGCGGACACGTTCATTCGCATCCTCACGCGCAACAACGGCGGCACGCTGGTGCTGGAGATGTGGATGCCGTACACCGAATCCTTTGAACTGACGGAAGTCGCACTGCGCCAGACCAGTGCCGGGCGCTACGAGGGCACCGGCGAGGGCGATGACGGCACCGATCTGATCGTCACCGCGCGGTTGCCGGACGGCAACAACCGGCTGGAGTTGACGTTTGTCGATGCCGATCCGCTGGCCGACCCACCGAACCGGCTGGTGCTGGGGCTGGCACGGCGGGTCGCGGGTGGGAGCCCCACACCGGCCCCGACCAGCGCAGCGCTGGACCTTCGTCGCCCGGAGACGTATCTGCCGGCCGCGGGCCGTCACTTCTCCTACGTCGAGACCTACACGGACGGCTCCGGCAGCAATGAGCCTGAGGCGATTACGGCGCAGATTCCGGGTGGCCCGGCGGTCACACGGCTGGAACTCACTCCTGATGCCTATGCCGGGATGCTGACCATCGCCATGCACTACGTCGTTCGCAGTGACGGCGTGTACCTGGCCTATGATCCCTTCCCGACGGAGCTGACGCTGTGGCTGGCGCGGGACCTTGCAGCCGGCCGGCGCTGGGAGACCCCCGGTTCGTTCAATGGCCCGAGTGCAATCCGGGCCCTGGTGGTGGAGACGGGCGGCGCCTGCCCAAACAAGCAGGTCAAGCTGAGCAACTGCATGACTCTGCGTGTGGAGTACGTCGATGCCGGCTTCACGTTCTTGCAGTGGTACGCGCCCGGATACGGCGAAGTGATGCGCCGGGACGCAGCGAACCTATCCGTGATGATGGAACTGGTGGCAGTCGACGAGATCGGCGAGAGCACGGCACTGGCCGTGGTCCGCTCGGAAGCGCCGAACGTCGCCAAGGTGCCACGCTGACCGGCAGAGAGGGGCAGGGCGATGAACGCGCCGGTGACACCGCGACGCTGCCCGTCTTGTGGACATGCGCTTCGGGCCGATGCGCGCTTTTGCGGAGGCTGCGGTGGCGCAGTCCACACCGGTGCGCCGGTTCCACCGGCGGCGAGAACCGTTCCGGCGGCGAGTCGTTGCCGGTCATGTGGTCACCAACTACGTGCCGATGTGCGGTTCTGCGCCGGATGTGGCGCTCCGGCGAGTGCGACCCGCGGCCGTCCCCGCTGGCAGGTTGTCGCCGCGATTGGCGCGGTGATCGCGCTAGTGGTAGGGCTGGGCGCCTGGCAGCTGGCCGGGCGAGGTGGCCGCGGATCGACACCCAACGGCGGCGCGCCGGTTGCGACCGGCTACCGCCCTGCCCAGACGCTAACCCACGTCTCAGGTGCGCAGATCAACGTCCCGGGCGGCCAGATCGCCGATTCGCTCCACCTGTCGTGGGAGCCGGTGGAGACCCCGGCGGCGCTGGCCGATTTACCGCTCACCGCGCCGGTGATGCAGTTTCAGTCACTGGACAGCGCCACGCTGTCAGAGCGGGCGACGGTCGATCTGCCCGCGGGTGATAGGCCCGGCGAGGCCGTGGTGCTGGTGCGCACCACGCTGGGGTTGTGGGCGCCGCTGCCATCCACGCCGGTGACGCTGCCGAACGGCCAGGCCGGCGTGCGGATAAGCATCGACCGCGAGCCTTCACCCTGGGTCTTTGCCGTGGCGGCTCGCCAGTCGCTGGCGGCGATTCCGGCTGACCCGCTGGTCGCCGAGGTGATCAAGGCGGAGCAGCTGCTGTGGACGGACAAGGCGGCGCTGGCCATGCCACCGAAACAGAGCGGTGCCGTGCAGCCCTCCGACGCGCTGCGGGTCTCCAGCTCCTACCAGAGCCAGGAGCAGACCCT
>CAUJGQ010000073.1 GCA_963170165.1 Chloroflexota bacterium
GCTGCCGATGCGCAGCACCCGCCCCACCCAGGCATGCTCGGCGAAGGGAGCATCCGTCTCCAGATAGAGGTTGGCGCGGAAGCGGCCCGGCTCGGGGGGCGTGCCGCTCTCCTCGGCCAGTTGCCGGGTGGTGCCCAGCGAGATCAGCGACAGTTGGGCAACGTCTGGATTGCCGCGGTGGTCGCGCAGCAAGAACACTGGCGCGCCGAAGGCAGACTCCAGCTCGGCGCGGAGGTCGTCGCTGTCGATGGGCAGCTCTGCTCCGGCCGGGGTCTTCACCAGCACCCGTGGCCGTTCGGCGCCATCCAGGAACGGGCGGTAGGTGAGCAGCGCTGGTAGCTCCCGGCCGGTGAGCCACGGAAACGGGCTCCGAGAGCGCGCCTGGACAAAGGCATACTTGCGGTCGTGCGGCAGGCCCTGCAACGTCAGCTCCGCCCCATCGAGCGCCTCTCCCCGCATCGACTTCACCGGATAGCGCCACACCGCCGCTACCGTAGCTACCTGTGTCATGGGTCCTCCTGGTGCTTGTGCGCGCCTGCCAGCGTATCAGCGGCGGCAGGCAACGGGGAGCGGCCCGGGCACGTCCGCTCCCCGGCGCGCTTATCGCCGGTCCTGGCAGGACGGCCAGGGCGCGGGAACCGTACCCCTGGCCTCGTCTCCCCGCTTCCCGCTTCCGCTATACTCCCTTCACCCGCACCACCACGCGGCCACCCGCAACAGGAGTGACGATGATGCGCATCGGCGTGATGCTGTCCATGCCCGGGCAAGACGATACGCTCGGGGGGCTGGTGGGGCTGGCGCAGCGGGCCGAGCGGGCGGGCCTGGCCGCCGCCTGGCTGCCGCAGGTGTTCGCCTTCGATGCCCTCACGGTGCTGGCCCTGGCCGGGCGCGAAACGCAGCGCATCGGCCTCGGTACCGCCGTCGTGCCCACCTATCCGCGCCATCCCGCCGTGCTCGCCCAGCAGGCGCTGACGGCGCAGGTGGCGGCCGGTGGCCGGCTGACGCTCGGCATCGGCCTCTCTCACCAGGTCGTCATCGAGAACATGTACGGGCTGGACTACTCCAAGCCCATCCCCCACACGCGCGAGTACCTGACCGTGCTCAGCGGCCTGCTCGCCGGGGAGCAGGTGAGCTTTCAGGGCGAGCACTACCAGGTCAACGCCCGCCTGAGCGTGCCGGGCGCGGCCAGGCCCTCCGTCGTCGTCGCGGCGCTGGGGCCGGACATGCTCCGCCTCTGCGGGCGGCAGGCAGACGGCACCATCACCTGGATGGGCGGCCTCAACTACCTGCGCGACATCGCCGTGCCGATGATCACCGGCGCCGCCCGCGCCGCCGGCCGGCCGGACCCGCGCATCGTCGCCATGGTGCCGGTGTGCGTCACCAGCGACGCCGCCGCCGCCCGCGCCCAGGCCGGCCGCACCTTCGCCAACTACGGCCGCTTGCCGTCCTACCGCGCCACGCTGGACCGCGGCGGCGCCGCCGGTCCCGGTGATGTCGCCGTCGCCGGCACCGCGGACGAGGTACGCGAGCAGATTCGGGCCTTCGCCGACGCCGGTGTTACCGACTTCGCCGCCGCCATCTTCGCCGCCGAGGGCGGCAGCATCGACGGCACCTATGAGACGCTGGCCGCGATGGCGGCATCCGGCATCCGCCACCCGGTCTAGCGGCGTGCGCCGGCATCCGGGCAACATGCACCAATACGGAGCCATCTTGTGTATCCAGGTGCGTGCTTGCCCGTACGCGACCGAAGGGAGCCCCCATGGCAACGGTGATCCGTCCGATAGAGCGGGAAGAGCTGGCGGAGTTTGTGCGCATCTGCGCGCTGTCGCTGGCGCAGCCGGTGTCGGATTTCGAAGGCATGCAGCCGGAGTTCACGCAGTGCGCCTTTGAGGACGGCCGGCTGCAGACCTGCTACGGGCGCTGGCCGTTCCGGATGCGCCTGGGCGGCGTGGCCGTGCCGGTGGCCGCCGTCACCACCGTCAGCACGGTGCCCATCGCCCGCCGCCGCGGCCATCTGCGCGCCATCATGGAGACGGACTTCCGCACGCTGCACGAGCAAGAAGGGCCGGCGATTGCCATCCTGTACGCCTCGCTGGCTGCTATCTACCAGCGCTTTGGCTACGGCGTCGTCAGCACCCACCAGAGCTACCGGGTGGAGCCGCGCTATCTCGCCTTCGCCCATCCTCAGCCGGTGCGCGGCCTGCTGCGCGAGGCGACCCGCGCCGATGACGCGATGCTCAATGACCTGCTGCGCCGCTTCCGCGAGCCGCGCACCGGCGACCTGCACCGCTCCCGCGCCGTCTGGCAGATGGGGGCGCTGGCGGAGCCGCCCGCCGGGCACACGCTGAACATCATCGTCTACGAGGAAGACGGTGAGCCCCAGGGCTACATGATCTACACCAGCGGCCGCGGCGGCTACGACAGCCCTGGCCCCTCCCACGCCATCACCGTGCGCGACCTGGTGTGGCTGACGCCATCCGCCTACAGGGCGCTGTGGGAGCATCTCTCCCGCTTCGACCTGGTGCGCGAGGTGAGCTGGGGGGTCGTTCCGGTGGATGACCCGCTGCCGCATCTGCTGCTGGAGCCGCGCATGCTGCACGCCACCGCGCGCGATGGCATCCTCGGCCGGGTGGTGGATGTTGCGCGGGCGCTGCCCAGCCGGCCATACGAGGACACCGGCATCCTGACCTTCGAGCTGCAGGACGAGATGGCGCCCTGGAACGCCGGCCGCTGGCGGCTGGAAACCACCGGGCCGGAGACGAAGGTCGAGCGCACGGCGGCCGCACCGCAGGTCACCATGCCCGTACACACGCTGGCGATGTTGCTGTTCGGGCAGATCAGCGCCACGGAGGCAGCACGCATGGGCCGGCTGGACGCGCACGACACGGCTGCCCTGCGTACCTGGGACCGGGTGATGGCCACCCGCCACCGGCCCTTCTGCGCCGACCATTTCTGAGGCCCAGCGCGATCGCCGCTCCCCAGCGCGTCTGGCAGATGCGAGAGGAGTGATGTGGATTGTGGCGATGCCGTCCGAGTTGCCGCCGAAGCCACCGGCCGGTGCTTGCAGTCACTTGTTCAACTTAGACCAGGTCGGTACACTTCGCTGCACAATCGGAGCCAGCAGTAGCGCAAGAGAACGGGCGTCATGGTGCATGAAGAGGCGGAGTTGGTGCGGATACGCTACCAACTACCGACAGTGTTCAGCCCGGCGGCGCGATAATCTGTTCGGTCGTGTGCTGCTTGCCTGCGCGCTCGCCCCTGTCGACGACTTGGGGTACTTCGCCCCTGTCGATGTCCGAGTGCCCCTGAGCCGAATTATGGGCCGTCCGTACGACATCCCGCTATTTGCGCGCCCGCTCCAGGGTCTGTGTACCGCTGAGCGCGGGCAGGTACTCCAGTCAACCGGGGAGAAGCGCCGGCAACGTTTCCGTTTCGTCAAGCCACTGATGAAGCCGTACGTGCTGCTTCGTGGTCTGCGCGACGGTGTCATATCCGAGGCCGACATTGACGGCATGGCGGTTCCGCAAATGGAACGTGAGCAAGGAATGACCGATGATCAGCCGTGAATTTCCGCCCATCCTGGACGGCCACCAGGACTTCATCACCGCCATCCCCAACCAGGACCGCGACTTCCTCACCGAGAGCGAGCGCGGGCATGTGGACCTGCCCCGCGCCGAGCGTGGCGGCCTGGGCGGCACGTTCGTCTCCATCTGGCTGTCAGACCAGCGGGCAGAGCACAATGCCGTTGGCTACAGCCTGCTGGAGATGAACGACTACCTGCGCATCTGCGACCGCTCCGCGGGGCAGGTGCGCGCCGTCCGCACCACCGCCGAGCTAGACGCGGCGCTGGACGAAGGCGCCTTCGCCGGCATCATCCACTTCGAAGGGGCCGACCCGTTCTCCTACTCGCTCAAGGAGCTACGCGTCTTCTACGAGGCGGGGCTGCGCTCGCTCGGCATCACCTGGAGCCGGCCGACGATCTTCGGCTACGGCGTGATGTTCCGCGACCCGCAGCCAAAGGGCGGCCTGACCGACGCCGGCTTTGCCCTGGTGGAGGAGTGCAAGCGGCTGGGCATCCTGCTCGACGTCTCCCATCTCAACCCCGCCGGCTTCTGGGACCTGCACCGGGTGATGGACCGGCCGTTTGTCGCCACGCACAGCAGCGTCAAGGCCATTTCCCCCCACGTCCGCAACCTGGACGACGGCCAGATCCGCGCCATCGCCGAGAAGGACGGCACCATCGGCATCAACTTCGCCCTGTCCTTCCTGCGCCCGGATATGGACCGCCAGAACGACGATGTGCCGCTCGACCTAGTGGTGTCGCACTTTGAGCACGTCATCAACCTGGTGGGCGACCGCCATGTCTCCTTCGGCTCGGACTACGACGGCACGTCGGTGCCGCGCGAACTCAAAGACGCGGCGCACCTGCCGGTGCTGCTGCGCGAATTCAAGCGCCGCGGCTGGAGCGACGACCGGATAGAGCGCGTCTGCAACGGCAACTTCCGCCGCGTGCTCAAGGCGGTCTGGCGCTGACTCGTCCAACGCGACCTTGGGCCGTCGGCGACAGCACGCGGACGGTGAACGGCCCTCCCGGAGCGCGCTTCAGAACCGGCCCTGGTCCGCTGGGAATATGGGCGTACCTCTCCCTCCCGATCACCTGTGGACCTCAGCCGGCCGTTCCCGTCAGATGAGCCGCCGAAGCCGCGGGGCTGTCGCCTGCTCGTCCCCGCCCGCGCGTGATGGGGGCGAGCGGAACAGTCCCACGGGTGGTGTGCTGCCTGAGCCGTCGCTAGGGCTGGGGCTGGGTTGGAATACGCCGGCCCGTCACCAGCAGCGGGGGGAACGTGTCCAGCACGGTGAGGCTTCCGTCCAGCCGTGCGGCCTGCGCGGTCCCGCTGAAACCGTCGCCGCTCTCGTCGAGCGTGATCCGTCCATGCGCGCGCAGCAGGTGGCTGAACTGGCCATTCGCGTCGAATCGGTAGCCAATGGACATCAGCACATACTCCCGTTCAGCCACCGCCTCCCAACTGCCCTGCGAAATCACCCCCAACGGCGGCAGTTGCGAGTAGACATCCACGAAGCCCCCACCCGCTGCCACAGTACGCAGAATCGATGCGGTCTGCCTTCCGCTTTCTTCATCCCGTACCCTCACCGACCAGGCGCCCTCCAGCCCCCTGGGCTGCTGCGCGGCCGTAGCCGCCCGCCCCTGCCCGGCGGCCACACCCAGACTCACGCCGGTGGCTCCCAGCACCGCGGTTCGCAACGCCACCCGTCGTGAGACCCGCGTCCCTTTGCCCGTCTTCGCCATCATCGTCTCCCTGTCTGCATCTGCCACGTTCGGTCTGCCGCGGGCCCGCCAGGCGTCAGTGAGTGTGCCCGCGGACGTCCGGCGAGCCCGGGCAGGCACGACGATAATGCGCAACCGGGCGCGCGGCATCGGCCATTCCCTGTAGGTTGCTGACGCGCCCGCAGGCGGACAGGTCAACCGCCGTGCCTATATGGCCGAAATGCTGCAGGCCGAAGGGCGACGATGTGTATGGGATAACGTGACCGAGCATTCCTCCACCGCTGATGGCGCCGCACCACTAGACCGGCGCCATCAGCGGTGTGAGGCCGTGGCGCAGAGCATAGGCGGTGGCGCCGGCCCGATTGTGCGCCCCGATCTTGCCGTAGATATTCGCGATGTGGCGGCCGGTTGTGCGCACACTGAGCACCAACTCCGCACTGATCTCCCGATTGCTCTTACCGGCTGCCACCAGCCGCAACACCTCTACCTCGCGCGCCGTCAGACTATCGGGGAAGCGTGAGGTCATCGCCGGCATCCGCACCAGCCGCGGACTGCTCAACAGTCCCTGTGTCTGCGTAGCGAACGTGCCCATGCCCAAATCGGTATAGATCGCCTGCGCCGCCTCCAGTACCTGGCGGGCCCGCCGTCGATCGCCGCGGCGGCCACGCAACAGGAGCATGCCCGCGTATTGGCGCTGGGTGTGGGCCAGCCACGGCTGCGCACCCATGCGGGTATTCATCGCCATCGCCGCCTCGAAGTGCCCGGCCGCCGCGTCCCATTCGCCCATGACCGTGGCGAGACCGCCCAGCGATCGAGCGGCCGACCCCGAGCAGGTGACCGCCGCCCCACCCACGACCGCGTGCCCGGCATAGGGCAGCAGCCGGTCATACAGCACCCGCGCCCGCGGCACATCACGGAGGAACACACAGGCATCGGCGGCCTGTGCCAGCGGGTTGATGCCGAGCACCCACGTCACCCGGCGTGGCACAGCCGCGAAGTCGCCGGCGGCCAAATGGGCAAATTCACGTCGCGCATCGGCACGGCGTCCCAGCTCGCTGTGCAATAGGGCACGGGTCGCACAGAATGACCATGGGTGAGGCGTCACTTCCCGTGCCCGCTGTGCGGCATCGTCGATCTCCCGCAGCCGCCCCTGCAGCCGCCGCAGTTGAAAGAGCTGGCCCGCGAATACCCCCGGCGTATCAGGACAGTGCACGCGCTCGCCGATGGCCCGCGCCTGATGCACCGCCTGCTCCGCCTCGACCAGCGTGCCGGCCAGCAGCAGCCGCATTGCGCGCTGCACGGCCACCGCGTGTTGATGGAGCGGTGGCTGGTGGCAGGCCTCGACAAGCTGCGCGTATGTCTGCATGCTGGCGTCGACGGCGGGAACATCACCGGCGATGAGCACATCGGATATCTGCGCGTTGTATCCACTGAGCGCCAAGTAGCGATCGCCGGTGGCCTCGGCGACCTGCACGATCTCCCTCGTCAGTTGCAGGCGCACGGCAAGGTCCTCCGGTTCCCACAAGGTCTTGTGCACGGCATGCAGCACGGTGGCCAGGGTGAGAGGATCACCGACGCGGCGGGCCATGGCCAGCGCGGCCCGGCCAAGGGACCGGCCGCCCTGCTGATCGTCCCCACCGGCCATGTACTGTTCGAGCGCGAGCCGCGCGAGCACCTGCGCCCGTAGCGCGCTGTCCCGGACCTCGACCACCGTCAGGGCTTCCTCCAGGAGTGCCACAGGACCGGCAGCATCAAGGCCGGCGGCTATGGCCAGCCCGGCACGCGAGACGCACTCGACCTGTCCGAGCAATGCGTGCACCAACGGGCCAGCGAGGCTGTGGGTCCGCGCGTGGGCCGCGGCTGTGGAGAGGGCCGCATGAGCGTGCTGGGGGTCGCCGGCCCGCAGACGGGCAGTGCCGAGCGCGAGCAGCAGCGTGCAGTGCTGTGCAGGGTCCACCTTCTCGGACTGCCTCACCAACTCGAGTGCCGCCTGCCAGTGGGCCGCTTCGGTCTCCCAGGCATAGGCGGCCCGCGCCGCCATGGCGGCCTGTTGGACATAGTCCAATGCTTCGGCGGCGTACGCCGGGCCCGCCTGCCGGTAGTGGGCCGCAAGCTGGGTCACCTTCAATGTGAGATCGCCGGCTGCGGACGCCGCAATCGCTTGGGCCGCATGCAGATGCAGATACTCCCGCAACGGCAGAGACAGGCGGTCGTAGACGATCCGCCGGACCAGCGCGTGCGTGAACTGGTAGCCATCACCCTCCTCCCGCAGCACCTGCGCCTGCACCAACTCCGCGAGCGCGGCCACGAGTGCGTCAAACGCGAAGGCGCTGGTAGTCATGAGCAGTGTCAGCGGCCAGCGGTCACCAAGCACAGCGCCGGCCTGCAGCAACCGGTGTGCGGGTTGACTGAGGCGGGCGAGGCGCTGCTGAACCACCTGGCGCAGCCCTTGCGGCACCCCCCACCCATCGAGCCCCGTGCGCGGGTCATCGAGATCGATGTCCGTGGCCATCAGATGGCGGAGGATCTCCTCGACAAAGAAGGGGTTGCCCTCGGTCTCGCGATGCAGCGCCGCGGCCAGCGCGGGCGTGGCGTGGCCGGTGACGCCGTCAATCAAGGCAGCGACCTCGTCTACCGAGAACGGGCTCAGCGGCAACTGCTGGGAGAGACGTTCACGGTACAAATCCGCCAGGACACCGGCCAGGGGAGCGGCCGGCGTCAGGCCCTCCTCGCGGTAGGCGCCGGCCACGAGGATGGGGGCATCGCCCAGCCGGGCGGCGAGGTGCAGGAGGAGCTGCAGGGTGGGTGCGTCTGCCCAGTGGAGATCGTCCAGCAAGAGGAGCAGCCCAGCCGCAGGCCCCGACGTGCGACTGAGTCCGGCGAGCAGATGCACGACACTCGCAAAGAGGTGGTACCGCTCGTACTCAGAGGAGCGCGCGGGGTGGGGAAGGTCGGGGAGGTGGCCGGCAAGTTCGGGTAAGAGCACGGTCAGCGCCGCAGAGCTGATGCCAAGCTGCGCCTGGAGATGCGACGGTGAGACGTCGCGCAGGTGAGCTCGGAGCGCGTCGGTCCACGGAGCATACGGCGGCATGCCGGCCCCTTCGCCGGCGCGGCCGCTGAGCACCTGCCAGCCGTCCGCGCGGGCCCGCAGGGCAAGTTCCGCCAGGAGCCGGGTCTTGCCGGCACCGGCCTCCCCACTGATAAGCACAACGCCACCGGCGCCCTGTCGCGCGGCGTCGAGATGCACGCGCAGCAGAGCGAGTTCGGCGCCGCGGCCGACAAACGGGGACGGTGCAGGACGCGGTGAGTATCGCAGCGGGTGGCCTCCACACACGTACACAAACGGAGGCGGGGCTGCAGGTGCGGGGAGTATACCGCGTCCGCCGGAGCAGCGCTGGAGCCAACACGTGCAACGCCGTGCAGGGGTGGCGGCCTCGCTCACACCGCAGCACGATCGTGGAGCCGCTATGAGCGGAGGTGCTTGCCGCGACGAGACACGAGGCGTCGAAGAAGACGAGCGGGGCAGGCGCAGCGCTCATGCCGGTGTGCGCGGCTGGATTGGCGGATACGCCGCGGTCTGCTCCACAGTGATGACGGCGGGCGCGACGGTCACCCCAATCGTGAGATGAGTATAGTCCCTGGCACGGTGTACGCTCTGCGGTAGCAGCACGCCAGGGAGATGACCATGACCTACCTGCCCGAGATCTACGAGCAGTTTCGCAGCGATTACCCGCAGATTGCCCAGGCATATGACGCACTGTCAGGGAGCCTGCACGATGCCGGGCCGCTGGATGCCAAGACTCGGCGGCTGATCAAGCTGGGTATCGCCGTCGGCGCCGAGGCCGAGGGCGGCGTCCGCTCGCATGTGCGCAAGGCGCTGGCCGAGGGCATCACCCCCGCCGAGGTGGAGCAGGCCGTACTGCTCAGCCTCACCACCGCCGGCTTCCCCGCCATGGTCGCCGCCCTCAAGTGGGCGCGCGAGGTGATCCACTCGCCCAGGTGAGCCGCTACCGCTCGTATACTTCGTGCAGCAGCTCGGCCGCCTCCCAGAGCTGTACCCCGCGGACGCGGCCGTAAGGGCGCAGGATGCCGGCCTGCTCCAGCGCGGCCACGGCAGCGCGCGCCGTGTTGTAGCTCACCTGTGCATGTTCTGCAACCTGCGACACGGTGAGGTATACCCGCTCCATCGCTAAGTCCACCGCCAGCAGCGCGGCCTTGGGCAGCGCGCGGGCCAGCTCGCGGTAGCGGGCGTGCAGCGCCAGCACGCGCGCGGTGCGCTGCCGGGCGTCCTGCGCCTGCCAGCGCACCGCCTCCAGGAAGAACAGCACCCACCCCAGCCAGTCCCCCGCCATGCTGACCCGCTGAAGCCGCTCCATATACTGGTCTCGATGCTGCTCAAAGTAGGAGCTGAGATACAGGATTGGCCGGTCCAGCACGCCGGCGCCGAGCAACTGGAGGGGAATGAGCAGCCGTCCCAGCCGGCCGTTGCCGTCTTCGAAGGGGTGGATTGCCTCGAACTGATAGTGGCTGATGGCGCAGTCCGTGAGCGGCCCGTAGCTGGGCTCGCCGCCCATAAACGTCACCAGGTTATCCATCAGCGCCGGGACGTGCTCCGGCGGCGGTGGCACAAACCGGGCCGCTTCGATGCCGCGCACGTGATCGCCGATGAAGACCTGGGTCTGCCGGAACTGCCCAGGGTGCTTGTCCTGGCCCCGCGCGCCGCGCATCAGCTCGGCGTGCAATCCCCAGATGAGGGATAGATTTAGCGGCCGGTGCTCTTCAACCCACTCCTGCCCGAAACGCAGGGCACGCAGGTAGTTGAGCACTTCCGCCAGGTCGCTGTTCGGGTCGCGCTCCGGCTCCGCGGTTGCCTGGGACATCAGCACCTCGCGCACTTCGGTGTTCGTGCCCTCAATCCGGCTGCTCAGCACCGCCTCCCGCTGCGCCATTGGTCCCAGAATCAGGTTAGGGTTCGTCAGCAGCCGCGTCTGACCGACAAACTCCCCCAGCGCACCGCGTGCCGCCTCTGCCGCAAGCAGCAATTCCCGCGTGAGGTTCACCGACGGTGGAAGGGGATGAGGGAGAAAGGCCCAGCCGCTAGGGATGCGGACCACCATCCCGGGCGCGTCTGCGACGAATTGTGCAGGATGCATAGCGATTTCAGTCTAGGCCCCAAGACTGAAATCGTGCAAGCGGCGCGTTCAAAAACTGAAACGGTTACTGCCCGCCGGTGGTGAGCGACGGCTTGGGCACGGCGCCGTACAGGTAGCGGTACATGCCGTAGTTGTGCACCACGGTGCGCAGGTACAGGCTGGTCTCGGCGAAGTCGATGGCCTCGTAGAAGCGGTCGGGGTCGCCGGGGCCGCCGGGATGCTGCCAGCGCTGGGCGTTGCCGCCGCCGCCGTTATAGGCCGCCAGCGCCTGATAGGCCGCGCCGTCAAACGTCTTGAGCCGCCCGCCCAGGTAGAACGCGCCGAACTGAATCGCCACCGCCGGCCGTGCCAGATCACCGAAGACAAAGCCATCTTTGCCCAGCGCCCGGGCGATCTCCGCCGCCGTGCCCGGGATCACCTGTGTCAGGCCAAAGGCCCCCGCCGTCGAGCCCGCCCGCGGGTCGAAGGTGCTCTCCTGGCGCATCATCGCGTACACCAGCAGCGGGTCTACCTGGTACTGCCCGGCGTAGTACTGCACCAGCTCCGGCCAGGGCGCGGGGTAGGCCAGCCGGGCAATGGCGGCCGCCTGCGGCTGCATGGCGGCGGCAGCGATGCCCCCGGCTGCGGCGGCCAGGATGCGCGTGGCGGCGTAATACGCCAGGTGCGGCGCGCTCTCGGCCAGCACCCGCGCGAGCCGGTACAGCGGCCACGGCTCGCGCGCCCGCCGGTCCATCACCTCCTCCAGCGCGTCCGTGCCGGTGGTGTGCTGCTCCAGTTCCAGCAGCTCCAGCCCGGCACGGACATCGGCGGACAGCAGCACGGCGCTTACCGTGACGGTGTTCTCGGGGCCGGCCCAGCCGGCCAGCCAGCTTTCTGCCGCGGCCCAGTCAGCAGCCGGGACGGTGACGGCCGCCGGCCGGGTGGCCCCCAGCGGTGCGCGCGGCTCCCCCGCCAGCCAGGCGCCGGCGCGCAGGCCGAACAGCCCGGCCGGCTCCCGCCGCACCGCCTCGCCCCAGGCCAGCCGGGCGTTGACGCTGTCGCCCATCTCGGCGGAGATGCGCCCGGTCCACAGCGCCGCCTGCGCGGCGGCCGCCGCCTCGCGCCCGGCCATCGCCGCCCCCCACAGCTCGCGCGCTTCCCCCTTGCGCCCCAGCAGGTACGAGAGGAAAGCAGCCTTGTGCTGCGCCTCCCCCGCGTGGCGCGAGGAGGGGA
>CAUJGQ010000074.1 GCA_963170165.1 Chloroflexota bacterium
CGAAGATCCCACCTGCGACCCGGAGGCGACGCTGGACACCAGCGAGACACACGCCATCCTGCTGCAGGCCGTGGATGCCCTGCCGGAGCGCGAGGGGCTCGTGATCACGATGTACTACAAGCAGGGCCAGAGCATGCGCGCTATCGCCGACCGGCTCGGCGTCTCCGAGTCGCGCGTCTCCCAGCTGCACGCTCGCGCCCTCAAGATGCTGCGCGAGCAGCTCAACGCGGCGCTTTACGACGCCCCGCGCGTGGTCGCCTGACCTCCCGGTCCCGTCAGCCCGCCCGTCGCAGCGCGCCTCAGCTCACCCTCTGAGGCGCGCTATCGCGTTGCGACAGCGGGCGGTGACGCCCTAGGCGAAGCGCTCGGCTCGAATCACGCGCCGGTTGTTGTAATCCTGCGTCTTGGCGTCAAAGGAGCCATCACAGGTGATCAGCGTGATCATCTCATTGGTGCTCGGGCCGACGATCTCGGCAACGGGGGCCGCGTCCGCCTTGTAGGTGATGTTCTCCTTGACGCGGTACTTCAGCTCCATCCCATCCGACATCTTGATCACGATCTCGTCGCCGTCCTTCAGATCGCGCAGGAACCAGAACACTCCTTGCTCGCCGGTGTACCAGTCCACGTGACCGGAGAAGACGGCGTTGGAGCCGAAACCGGGGCGGCCGGTGAAGTCGTACCAGGCGACGTTATCCTTGCCGTCCGGGTTCTCCATCTCGTTGCGGGCGTTGAGCCCCTTCACCTGCACCGGCGCGTTCACCTTCGCCCGGCCGATGAGGATGCGAGCGATACCGGCATCCTCCTTCGGCGCCGGAAACTGCGGCGTGGGGGCGGCCGTCGGGCTGCTCTCGGGCGATGGGGTGGTGGTGCCGCCGCTGCCCGCAGTCGCCTGGGTGGCGGCACTGGCGGCGGGGCTGGCTGCACCCGCCTGCTTGCCGTCATCGTTCTTCTTGTCCCCACCGCCGCAGGCGGCTGCCAGCACCAGAGCGGCGACGGACAAAGCCAGGACGAAACGCCGGCGGACGGAGAGGCGAGCGCGTTGATCAGCCATGGTGAGCAGGAACCTCTGCAGTGGAGTGAACCCAGGCGGGCAGGAGCACGTCCCACAACAGCCGCCGGTGGGGGCCCGTTTAGTATATCGGAGCGAGCCACCTGGCAGGTCAGCGCCGGGCCGGTCCGCGTAACCAGTTGATAAGGAACGGGGCAGCCGGCCGAAACCGTCTGCCCCGTTCGGATCACCCAGGATAGCCCGAGTGATGCGCTATCGCGTTAGCGCGAGCGGCGGGAGATGACGAGGCTACCAGCGCCGAAGGCGGCCGCCGCCAGGGCAAGGCCGAACAGGGCGAAGGCGGCGCCGTTATCAGCCGTGCCGGCGCCGGTGCGCGGCAGAGCCGCCGGGGCCGCCGGGGCCGCCGCCGGGCGCTGTGCGGCCGGGGTGCCAGCCGGGCGCTGCGGGGTGGCCGTCGCCGGGATGGCGGTCGGCGTGCGGACCGGCGTGGGCGACGGCGAAGCCGTCCGGACGGGCGTGGGCGACGGGGTCGCCGTGCGCGCCGGCGTCGGGGACGGGGTGGGCGTCGCGGCCTGAGCCGTCAGGTTCAGGGAGACGAACGCACCGGTCTGGAATGTGCCGGTCTGGGAGGCGGGGGCGCCGTTGACCGTGAAGGACACGGTCGCGCCGTCGGTGCCGCAGCCGGGTTGGGTCGTGGCCGACAGAACGTCAACGACGTAGCTGGAGGAGCTGCCAGCGGCGGTGACGGTCCCGGTGCCGCAGTTGTTGGTGCCGACGCGCGCCTGCACCGTCGCGCCGTTCGGGGCGGGTTGACCGTTGAGGGTCACCGTGCCGAAGAACCGCGTGGGCGGCGTGGGCTGCGCGGAGGCCGACCCAGCGCCGAGCACTGTGGAGGAGGCGACGAGCGCCAGGGTGGTAGCGCCGGCGACCATCCCCTTCCAGGAGAGCTTCATGGTTGTCGGTCCTCTCGTATGGGCTGAACGAGGTCCAAAGCGAGTGGTGTAGCTGCCGCCCGGCCGGACCTACCACCGGAGTGGCGGGTCCGGCCGGGCTTTGAGGGTCGTTACTGACCTACCAGGTCCAAGACCAGAGGGGGCGGATTAGGCCGCCGGCTGGTCGAGGTTGGCAGCAGCGTTGACGCAGACGAACACCGGGCGCAGGCGGGTCACGCCGGCCAGGTCGTTCGGGGCGCCCGGCTGCGGGCTGAAGCCACGGAAGGTGTTCGTGGCCGCCTGATGCTCCCAGATTGCCACGAGGGCGCTCTGCGGCGTCACGCGGGCCGCGTACGCTGCCGCAGCCTCGGTCACGGTCGGGGAAACGTTGTTGCAGCCGCGGGCCAGGGCGACGGCGCCGGACGGCACCGCACCAGTGACCTCAAGCGCGCGCACCGCGGTCGGGTTCTGGGCCAGGCCCAGGCCGCCGAGCAGTGCCGTGAAGTTCGCGGGCAGAACCGGCGACGGGGCGATGGTCGTGCCAAGCACGCCGGCCACGCCGTAGGCGCCCGGGAGGTCCGGAACGAACGTCGCGGAGATGTTCGTCACGCCCGGGTTGTTGCCGCGATAGGTCGCGCTGTTGCTCTCGCAACCGCCGAAGAACGAGCCGAGGTTCGGGCCGGTGCCCGGGAAGCCAGCGGCCGGCAGACCGGTGGTCGGGAAGAAGCCGCAGCGAGCGACAACCTGGTTCGCCGTGACGGTGAAGCCAGCAGTCGACGGGAGCGAGCCCGGGTTCGTGCCAGCGGCGCCCGTCCAGGAGGCGACCAGCGAGTTGTCGATGGTGAAGATCGTGCTGCCGTTCAGCACGGAGCCGGCATTGGCGAAGATCGGCAGACCCGTGGTCGGGTCAACGCAGAACAGGCCGGCGCCGCAGAGGACGACGCCGCGGTTGAACCGCGCGGTGGCGGTGCCGGTGGCGCCGACAACGATCGGGTTCGGGTTCAGCAGCAGGTTGACGCCAACCAGCGGCGCGATGAACGCGACGGACCAGTCAGCCTCGACCTCGACCGCACCCGCGGAGATCGGGGCGGGCTCGTAGCGCGCGCGGATCTCGACGAAGCCAACCTGCAGGCCGGCGACGGCGAAGGCCACGCCACGGCAGGACGGAGCCGCAGAGGCGAAGTTG
The DNA here is from genome assembly GCA_963170165.1 of Chloroflexota bacterium. Lineage (GTDB taxonomy): Bacteria > Chloroflexota > Dehalococcoidia > CAUJGQ01 > CAUJGQ01 > CAUJGQ01. The sequence goes on from CAUJGQ010000074.1 coordinate 3,128, forward strand.
CCGCAGGCGATGCGCAGGTTGGTGCGCAGGGCGCCAGAGGCATCAATCAGGGCGCCGTTGATCGAGGAGACCTCGATCGTGCCCGGGGCAGCCAGCGGCTGCGCGGTCAGCGCCAGCGCCGGATTGACCACCGGGATGACCTGGCACACGAGCGCCTGTGGCAGCACGCCGATGGCGATCGGGAACGTGCCGATCGGGCCGGGGGTCGGCAGCGCCGGGATGCCGGCCGGGCTCTCGCAGATGAAGCCGAGGCCAACCGGGGCATTCGGCACCACGAACACAACCGTCGGTACCTCAGGCAGGGCGACGGCCGGGTTGGCGCCATAGCGGATGGTCTCATCCAGCGGCATGCCAGCGATGCCCTGGAGGACTTCCACGATCGTGATCACGCCGGAGCAGGTTGCGCCGATGCACCCTACCACGACACCGCCGGGGACGACGGCGACGGCGTCAACGAGCACGCCGGTCGCCGTGGCGGCGACGACGGTGGCGCCGGTGACCGAGATGGTGACGGGCTCAGCAACCGCAACGACGGTGGCGTCGAGGATGATGGTGCAGGTCACGGTCGACGTCGTCGGCACCGGGCCGGTGATGGCGCCGCCGCCCGTGAGCGCGCAGTTCTTGGTGACGCCGGGCGGCTGTGCTGACACAGTACCGATCTGCGAGACGCCAAACGCCGCAGCCAGCACCGCGAACAGCCCCAGCAGGCCGAGTCGCATAGATGCCTTCAAAGTTTCCTCCTGTGATGCCGATACGTAGGTGCGCCTGTCTTTCGACGGTTTCGCCCCGGCGTTCTCGGAAGAGCGCCAGGGACGCTGCTTCATGCGCGTGCCTCCTTATCAGCCAATGCTCGCGCCCTGAACGCGCAGGGCAGTGTGGCCGGCGCTCCGCATGCGGAGCGTCTGCCCGGTCCACCTGTAGGAACGTACCGCCACGGGAAAGGTTAACCACCCGCCGCGCGATTTCTGGGATCTTCCCTCGCCAGGCGGGCGCCGGCGGCACGAGCGCCTGTCTGCCCGCCTTTCGGGCAGGTGCACCCGCGGCATCGTACGGGATCGCCGCCCAGAAGCGCAACCTTTGTGTAATACTGCCGCCTGCACGCGCCGCTCCCCGTCGCTCACCGTCAGTGATCGTACCTGGCAGCGGATCTACCGCCGCGTCCCTATTGGTGGTACTTCCGTTTCTTGCTGCAATTTCGTCCCTGCGCCATCTCCGCTGGCTCGTGGACGGCTGCGGCGGGCGGCGCGGGGCGGCAGCGTAGAAGGATGGCGACGGCCCGGCGTGGCGCCCCGCCCGGGCCAGAGCGGCGAACGGGAGTGTGGCAGACGCGGCCATCGAGCACCGTCCCGGCCGGCGACCTGGCAGCTCGATACTCCGGCCGGTGCTTCCTACGCGCCACCTGGGGCGGGGCGCCCCCTCATCGGGAATCCGTATCTGCCCGCAGGCAGCCGAACGCCCCCTCCTTCTCGTGGAAGGAAGGGGCGCTGGTACAGGCATGCTGCTTACAGCGGATGCAGGGCGAGGACGCCGGCGCGCCCGCCGGCGCTCCAGACAGCTACCGCGGCGGCGGGGGCGGAGGCGGCGGGGGCGGAGGTGGCGGACAGCTGCCGCGCGGGCAGGTTGGCGGCGGCGTAGTCGTGGGCGAAGCGGTAGCCGTTGCCGTTGCGGTGGCCGTGCTGGTTGGCGGGGGCGGTGGCGGGGGCGGCGGCGGACAGCTGCCGCGCGGGCAGGTTGGCGGCGGTGTCGCCGTGGGCGAAGCGGTGGCACAGTATCGACTGTTGCACGGCGTGCCGGTTGCCGTCGCGGTGGCGGTGGGGCTGCCGCCACCGGCCGCGGCCTGGACGGCGGCGCCGGCGTTGATCCGGCCGTAGCCAAACTGGTTGTCGCGGCCATTTGCCCCCAGGTCTACCACGTGGGTTTGGATAAGCTGGCGCACTTGCGTGTTGCTCAGCCCGCCGTTGGCAGACCAGATCAGGGCAGCCAGCCCCGCGACATGCGGCGTCGCCATCGAGGTGCCCGATAGGCGCAGGTAGCCGCTGGGGTCACACAGCTCACACGTGCCGAAGGGCACGGTGCTGTAGATGCTGGAGCCCGGCGCCGCGACGATCACCTCCGGGCCGAAGTTCGAGTAAGAGGCGAAGCCATCCGACGAGGTGGTGGCCGACACGGCGATCACGCCGGGAATGGCAGCGGGATAGCCGACGGGGCCAGATTCGTTGCCCGCGGCCGCGATCACGACCCCGCCCCCTTGCAGCACCTGGTTGACGGCGGAGGTGAGCATCGGTGAGGCGTCGGGGCCGCCGAGGCTGAGATTCATGATCTTGGCGCCATCCTGCAGGGCACGGACCAGCGCGGCGGCGACGTCACTGTCGTAGCCACTGCCGTTGCTGTCCAGCACCTTGTACGGCGCAACGCGCGAGCCCCAGGCCAGGCCGGCCATACCTTCGTTGTTGTTGCCGCGGGCGGCGGCAATCCCGGCGACGTGGGTGCCGTGGCCCTGGTCGTCCGTGGGGTTGTCGTCGCTATTGACAAAGTCCCAGCCGGGGGCAATGCGGCCGTTCAGCTCGCCGTGCGCCGCCACGCCGGTGTCGATGACGGCGATGATGACCGAGGACGAGCCGGTCGTAACATCCCAGGCCGCCGGCGCGTTGATTTTCTGCGGGCCCCATTGCTGGGCGCCGTAGCCCGGATCATTAGGGGTGATGGAGATACGGCGGCGGAAGTCCGGCTGGACAAACGCCACATGCGGGCTGGCGCGCAGCGCGCTGAGCACGCCGGCCAGCGTTTCGCCGGGGCGGACACGTACAATACTGGCGTCGATCTCCGGTACGTAGCGCAGGTCCTCACCGCCGGCGGCCGCGGCGACCAGCGCACGGGCGGCGCCCGGGCGGTACTGGACGATCAGCCGGTCGGTTTCCCAGCCCTGGGTAAACACGGGCGCGGGCGGTGTGGCGCCCTGGGCGCTACCCAGGGCGGGTGTGGCCTGGCGTGGCAGCGCAAGCAGCGCCACCGCGATCACGGCCGTCAGGGCGCCGATGCGCCACAACCAGCCGCGGGCCAGGCCGGAGCGACGAAAATGACGGGTCATGCCATCCTCCGGGGATACCTACTGAGACACATCGTAGAGCATTGGTGCGCCGTTGTGTGCAGGGGACCCCACCTCCTTGCGCGGGCGCGGTGTAGCAGCGGGGGACAGGGACGCGGCGGCTGCCGCCTGCGCGGCGTTGCGTCCCTGTCAGGCTCCGTGATACCGTCCGAGAGAGTGTGACATCTGTCGCATGTATGACAGTCCGCGCCACACCCCGTGGGCGTGGATAGAAACCTAGCACACCATGTGGCAGCGGACCGTCGGGCCGTGGCCACCCGCCGGCCGGATACCTCTCCCATCCGGGCTGTGGCAGTCATCGAGTATCCCTCCCCACTGCGCGGCCCCGCTCCGCTCCTCCCGGCTTGTGCCTGACCGCGGGCGGCCGTTAACCGCGGGCGGGAGGTTGGCCCCCGCGCGCGAGCAGCGAAGGGAACAGCCGGCGGGCCACACGACCGGCGCCGCCCGGCCGGAAGGCGCCGTGACCGGAGACCAGCACGGGATGCAGGTTGACACCGCAGCCGGCAGCCAGGCGACGGACGAACGCGCCATCGTGGACCGCGCCCGCTCCGGTGACCGTGCTGCCCTCGGTGAGTTGTATGACCTGTACCTCACGCCAATTTATCGGTATGTGCTGGCCCGCGTCGGTAGTACCGGCGAGGCCGAAGATCTCACCGAAGAGGTGTTCCTGAAGGTCATTGAACACATCGGTCGGTTTGAGTGGCAGGACGTCCCCTTCTCGGCCTGGATCTTCCGCATCGCCCGCAATCAGGTGATCAGCCACCACCGCAAGCACGGCGGCAAGACCGCCGGTGTCTCGGCCGATAGCCTCGAACTGGAAGACCACACCCCCGGACCTGACCACCTCGTCGAGCAGCAATTACTGTTGCGCGATGTCTACGCCGCCTGTGAGCAGTTGCCGGAGTTGCAGCGGCAGATCGTGTCGCTGCGCTTCGCGGCGGGGCTGTCCGTGCGCGAGACGGCGGACACGTTGGGGCGCACGGAGAACACCGTGAAGGTGCTCCAGCACAAGGCCATCGCGAAGTTGCAGAAGCTGCTCGGCCAGCGCTAGCCGGCGCCGCTACGGCAGGGTGAGCGTGCCCATTGGGATGAGGACGCCATCGGTCAGGAAGATGGTCACGCTCGATCCGGAGAGGATGACGAAGCGGCTGCCCTCACCCGGCGCATAGCGGATCGTGACGCGCGATCCCGGTGGCGTCCACTCGATCCAGCCCAGCTTGCCCCCGAGTGCTGCGAATGCCTGGTCCACCGGCGCGGTGGGACCGTGGTATACCAGCGTGTGCTGCCCCGCCGCCAGATCCAGCATGGCCACCCGCGCATTCGGCGCCACTACCGGCGAGGCGGTGGCGGACGGCTGCGGCGGGCGCGTGGCCGTGGCCGGCTGCGTCGGGACCGGCGAGGCGGTGGCAGACGGCTGCGGCGGGCGCGTGGCCGGCTGCGTCGGGACCGGCGAGGCGGTAGCGGATGGCTGCGGCGGGCGCGTGGCCGTGACCGCCGGCTCCGGCGTGGCGCTCGGCTCCGGGGGCCGCGTGGCGGTCGAGGGCGGTGTCGCCGTGGCGGACGGCTCCGGCGTGGCGGAGGCCGCGATGACGGTGGTGGTGGGGGTGACGCTGGGCGCCACGGTGACCGTAGGAACGGGTGTCGCCGGTCCCGGCGAGGCGCCGCCGGCCGCTGGAGAGGCCGGGGCCGTAACAATCACGGTGGTAGGCGCGGGCGTGCGCGCCGGAGACGGCGACGCAGCAGGCGAAGCGGTGGCGCGCGCCTGGGCTGCGACCGCCACCTGCTGGATATCCTGCCGCGTTTCCGTCGCGCTGTTCAGGGCAGACTGGGTGGCCTGGCGAGCCTCGACAACCGCAGGCGGCGGCGGGCTGCCGGGCTGGGCGGCGGCGATCTGCGCCTGCTGCTCTTGCACGGCCTCGCCGGCGGCGGCGATCTGCGCCTGCTGCTGGCTGACGCGCTGCTCCACCTTCTGTGCCTCGGCGGCGGTGACGGCGTTCGGGTCCACCTCGCGCCGCGCCTGACGAAGCTCGGCCTCGTAGGCACGGGTGGCGGTCACCACCTCGGCAAACTTGCCCCGCTCCGCCAGCTCGCGCACCTCTTCCGCCCGCTCATCGGCCAGAGCCAGATGGTCGGTGAAGCTGAGTGCCAGCAGCACACGCTCGGTGCCACGCTTGATGGTGTAGTTCCAGTCCCCGGGCAGGGCGTCCGCGCTGGTCGTCGCGGCGACCGGCACGGCGGCAACGGCCACCAGGGTGAGCGCTGCCCCGGCCGTGGCCAGCGGGCGAATGGAAGGCAGCTGCAGCCAGCCGTGCCGCGGCAACTCCGGCGGCGCAGCGGGCGCCTGATGGCGGGCAGCGGCGGCCAGCATCCGCTCGCGGGCGCGCCGGGCGAACGCCGGGTCAGGCTCGGCCGCGGCGAGCCGGGCACGCAACGCCAGCGCCGTCTGCAGCGCCGGCTCAAGCTGTACCGTGTGCGCCGGATGCGCGGCAAGGCACGACTGAACACTCGCCCCTTCATCGAGAAGGGCGAGGCATCGTGCCAGCACCTCGTCGAACCGCTCCGCCTTCCGGCGGCGCCACCGCACACCCACGCCACACACCTTCACGGCTGTCAGACACGCTTGTGCCTCTGACGGCCGTAGCTCCACCGTAGCAAACCGGGAATTGACCCCGCTAATCTAGACAACGCAGGCCGGCGGGCAAAGTTAACGGTTTCCGGCCGGCTGCGGCCGGTTGCCCCCAGACCGGCCGGTCGACCGCGGGCGGGGGTCCGCTATACTTGTGGCAAAGCCTCGCCCTCTCGTTCCAGGGCATACCGGAGTCCCCATGCGCATTCTGCTTCCCGCCATCGCGGGCGCGGCGCTGCTGGCCAGCGCCTGCGGCTCCGATGGTGACCGGCCGGTCCGGTCCATCTACGTCACGGTCGAACCGACGCCCGTCCCCTCCGCCACGGCCATCCCGGAGGCCAGCGGGCCCAACGTGGCGGAAGCCTTCGCGAAGGCATGTGCGGCGCGCAAGGCGCAGCCGGCCCCGCAGGCGCCAAAGACGGTCGAGTACCCCGCCGATGCGTTGCTGGTGTCGGTGTTCCCGCGCGATCTGCTGCTCGACGAACGAGCGGTCGCCGAGGCCAAAGAGGTCTCGGACGGCTCCACGATCACCGCCCAATGGAACCGCACCTGGGACCGCCCCTCCACCGGAAACGGCGCGGCCACACGCATCACCAACAACGTGATGCTGTTCCTCACCATGGATGAGGCCAAGCAGGCGTTCGATTCCACCGCCGCCGGCGATGGTGGCCGTACTGCTATCGAAGGGGCGCTGAGGGTGCGCGGCGCGACGCCGGAGGGGATGTGCATCACGCCGGTTGATATCGGGCCAATGGGTGTGGACCAGCAGGCCGCCTGGCGGGCCGAGTACATCCGCGGCCACGAGACCTACACCACCTATTGGGTGTACCTGCGCGTCCGCAACGTGCGCGCCACTCTCCAGACCTTTGCCCAGGTGAGCAGCGCCACCGAGCAGCCCCAGCTGTTTGAGGAGACCAAACAGCTGGCCGCCAAGCAGGCCGCCCACCTCAGGACCTTCCCGGCTAATACCAAGCCCGAGGATGTCAAGCTGCAAGACCCGTAGGGGCCGCACCGGCACGATGGGTAAGGGCCCGCGGTCATCCACCCGCGCGGCGGCGGTAGAACAGGTAGCCACCGGCGCCGGCGCCCGCGAGCAGCACGACGGCCACCACGGCCGCGATTGCCGCGCCGGAGCCGCCACCATCTCCGCCGTCGCCCTCGCCACTGGTGGGCGGGGCCGGTGAGGCGGTAAACGCCGGCGGTGTGGCGGTGGGCGCCGGTGACGCGCCGGGTGAGGGGGTCGCGGCCGGCGACGCTGCCGGTGAGGCGGCCGGTGAGGCCGTGGCCGTGGCGGTGGGAGACACGGCTGCCGTGGGGCTGCCCGCGGCCGGCGTTGGGGTGGCGGCGGGAGAGGCCGTGGCGGTCGTAAACGGTGGCGGTGTCGGGCCCGGCGGTGGGGTGGCGGTCTGGCCCGTGGCCGTCAGGTTTAGGCGCAAGAAGGTGCCGGTGGCGTATGCGGCGCTCTCCGCTGCCTGCACACCGCCGACCTTGAAGATGACGTTGTCTCCATCGATGCCGCATCCGGGGGTCTGCCCGGCACTGCGCACATCGACAACGAAGCCAAGCGGGATCTCGTCGCTCACCCGGCGCACCTGGCCCTCGCCGCACAGCGTGCCGTTGACATACGCCTCGACCACGGTCCCGGCCGGGGCGGCGCGACCATCGACCGTCACGGTGCCGAAGGCGCGCATCGGCGGGGTCTGCGCCGCCGCCACCAGGGTGATGAGGGCAGCCAGCGCGGCTACCAATGAAGCTAGCATTCGCATGAATCACCGTCCGAGCCACCGTCCGCGCGGTGGCCGCTCTTTGCATCTTCCCGGTCCGCCGGGGAAACGAACAACATCCGGGCGGAGGATGCGCCGGCGGGCAGCCGCCCAGCGCGTGATACCATGCCCGTGAGACAGCGATCCCTGTCCCGGGAGGTTCACGTCCATGCGGACGCGGGTGTTACTGTTTGCGGCGCTGCGCGAGGCGGCGGGCACGCGTGAACTGCAGCTCGAGCTACCAGCCGGCGCCTCTGTGCAGCGGTTGAAGGATGAGGTGGCGGCTGCGCATCCGGTGCTGGCCCGGCTGCTGGTCAACGCCGCGGTGGCGCTCAATGAGGAGTACGTGCCCGGCGATCGCTCCATCCACGACGGTGACACCGTCGCCCTGATTCCCCCCGTCAGCGGAGGCCAGCATGATCTATGAGATAACGAGCGACCCGATTGACGCGGCGGCGCTGGTGGCGGCTGCGCAGACCGATGAGGCGGGCGCGGTGTCGGTGTTCCATGGGGTGGTGCGCAATCATAACCTGGGCCGGCGGGTGCTGTACCTGGAATACGACGCCTACCCACCGATGGCCGAGCGCAAGATGCGAGAGATCGCGGCGGAGGTCCGCACCCGCTGGCCGGTAACGGGCATCGCCATGCGCCACCGGGTGGGCCGGCTGGAGATCGGCGAACCGAGCGTGATTATCGCCGTCGCCAGCCCCCACCGCGCCGACGCCATCGAGGCCTGCCATTACGCCATCGACCGGCTGAAGGCGATTGTCCCCGTGTGGAAAAAAGAAGTGTTCGCGGGCGGTGAAGAGTGGCTGGAGGGCACCGCCATCGACCCTGAGTCTGCCCAGGCCATGGCGGACAAGTTCCCCAGCGCCACACCCTGACCTGCCAGCCCTATCCGGCGACCCGCACCCGGTCGAAGCAATCGGTGCAGTACACCGGGCGGTTTTGCCGGGGAACAAACGGCACCGCCGTCGCCGCGCCGCAGCCGGCGCACGTCACCGGCGTCAACTCGCGCAGCAGCGAATGGGCAGAGCGGCTGCGCCGGCGGGCGGCGCGACAATCCGGGCAGCGCTGCGGCTCGTTGAGCAGCCCCTTATCCAGGTAGTACCCCTGTTCACCGACCGTGAAGAGGAACGTCAGCCCGCAGTCGCGGCACACCAACCGCTTATCATCAAACATGGCCCCGGCCCCCGGCCCCACCCCAAGCGCCGTCTGCGATTGTACGGAGCCGGATTCGGGCGCTGCAAGCAGCACGTTGCAGCATGAGCGAGGTAGATGACGGAAGA
>CAUJGQ010000075.1 GCA_963170165.1 Chloroflexota bacterium
TTCAACCCCTACTTCGGCGTCTACCAGCTGCAGTTGGTGCAGGTGTTCGTGCCGGTGGTGTTCACCCCGGTCGTCTACGGCTACCCCTACGGCTATCGCGGCTTCTAGCGCCGCAGCCGGTCACCCAACACAACAACCCAGGTGGCGTCACCCGCGCCGCGGAGACATAGAGGAGCACGACCATGTGGCAGTGGCAATATCGGTGGGTGTTCAATCCGTACTTCGGCGTCTATCAGCTCCAGCTGGTGCAGGTGTTCGTGCCAGTGGTCTACACGCCAGTGGTGGTCTACGGCGGCTACGGCTACCCGCGCTTCTAAGCCGGCCGCGTTACGCAGCATCGATGGACACCGCCCCCACGGGCGGTGTTCTTTCGTGTGCGCCGCGCCCAACCCAGCGCTTACGCTTCGCCATTGACTCCGCGTGCCAGCGTGTCCATCTCCGCCGCATGCGTGGCCAGGAGCGATTGCTTCTCCGCTGCAGGTAGGAAGCTGTGACGCACCCCGTTGAGCAGGATGTCGCGGACGGCGGACAGCGCCAAACCGAACGGCTCCGCCAGCAGTGCGGCCTCGTCGAGCAGCGTGGTGTTGAACAGTGGTGGGTCGTCGCTGTTGATTGTGACCGGCACGCCCGCTGCCAGCAGCGCCGGTAACGGGTGCTGCGCCAGCGACGGTACGACCCCCAGCCGCAGGTTGCTGGTCGGGCAGATGTCGAGCGCGATGCCCGTCCGCGCCAGGTGCGCCACGAGCACGGGATCATCGATGGCGCGGACGCCGTGCTCGATGCGCTCCGCACCCAGCACCCGCAGCGCTCCCCAGACGCTTTCCGGCCCGGCCAGTTCGCCGGCATGGGGGACGCTGTGCATCCCGGCGGTGCGCGCCCGCTCGAAGTACGGGGCGAACACCTCCGGCGGGTTACCGGGCTCGGTACCACCCAACCCCAACGCCACGACACCATCGGCCATACCGTCCAGCGCCGCCGCCAGTGTCACGTCGCTGTCGCCGCGAGCCACTGCTGTGCGGTCGCGCACGATGTCAAAGATCCAGTTGATGCGCACGCCGTATTCTGACAGCGCCCGCTCGCGTCCCCGGCGCAGCCCCGCTGTCCACTCTGCCCGCGGCACGCCCAGCGTGTGATGCATGGAGGGAGAGAAGGTAGCCTCGACGTAGCGCACGTTCTGGCGAGCCTGCTCAGCGGCGAAAGCTGTCACGATGAGCTCATAGTCGGCGGCGGTGCGCAGGCAGCGGGCGATCGTGACATACACTTCGACAAACCGGGCAAAACTGGTGAAGGTGAACCAGCGGCGCAGCCCGGCGGCGTCATCGGCTGGCAGGCTGACGTGATTGCGCCGTGCCAGTACGAGCAGCGTCTCCGGCCGGATGGCGCCCTCCAGGTGCACATGTAGCTCGGCCTTGGGCGCGGCGGCGATAAAGCGGGCGAGGGACATGGCGCGGCTCTCAGCGGCTTTCAGCGGTTAGCATACCGTGCACCGCTGTAGCGCGTACGGTGCGGCACGCGCCGGCGCTCGTCGCTGCTCGCCGCCAAAACGAGGGCCGCCGCCCCCGCTGCAGGACAGGGGCGGCGGCCAGAGGGGGAAGGCGGAGCCGGAATCACCACCGCGGAGGAGGCGGCTACCGCGGTGAGACGTTGGCGCGGCTCACACTCAGAAGCTACACCGCTTGTGTTTCAACAACGTTTCCGGCGGGTTAACGTTGCCCGGGGCGTCTGGACTTGCTGCGCGGTCCGGCTTCCGCGCAGACGCGGGCATGCGCTGGTAAGGCTCGGTTGCAGCGCCTGCAACAGCGATCGTACTGGGAACTGACGGCCGGAGCTATGCTGATGGCAGACCGCGCGCCGGCCGAGGTGCCGCCCATGCGTGTTATCAGCGCCAGCCGCCGGACAGACATCCCCGCCTTCTACAGCCGCTGGTTCATGAACCGGGTGCGGGCGGGTTACTGCCACTGGCTCAACCCCTTCGGCGGACAGGTCCAGCGTGTCTCGCTAGCGCCGAATGACGTGCTGGCCGTCGTGTTTTGGACACGCAGCTTCCGGCCGCTGCTGCCGCACGTGCCCGAGCTGCGGGAGCGCGGGCTGCCCTGCTACGTCCATACCTCGCTCACCGGCTACCCGCGTGAGCTGGAGACGCACAACCCGCCGCTCGATGCCGCCGTCGCCTCCTTCCGCGAGACAGCCGCCGCCATCGGGTCGCAGTTCGTACATTGGCGCTATGACCCGATTGTCATCAGCGCGCGCACGCCCGCCGCCTACCACATCGAGCAGTTCGATCGCATCAGCGAGCGGCTAGCTGGGTCCACCAGCCGCTGCTATTTCTCGTTTGTAGACCGCTACGGCAAGACGGAGCGTGGCCTCGCGCGGGTGGAGCGCGAGCACGGGTTGGGACTGGTGGATCCCACTCGCGACGAGCAGCGGGCGCTGGTCCACCGGCTGCGCGACATCGCTGCCCGGCGCGGTATCACCCTGTACGCCTGCTGCGAGAGCGGACTGGTGGGAGACGGCATCAAAGAGTCCAGGTGCATCGACCTGGATACGGTGAAGCTGTTGCGCCGTGGGCGTGACCTCACGCTCAAGCGTGCGCCTACCCGGGCAGCCTGTGGCTGTGTTGAGGCGGTGGACATCGGCGCGTACGACCTGTGCCTGTTCGGCTGCGCCTACTGCTACGCCACCAACAGCCGCGCCGCTGCCGAGCGCCGCCACCGCGAGCATGACCCCGAGGACAGCCTCCTCTGGCGGCCCGCTGCCCTCCGCGGCGTGGATCTGTCAACGCGCGAGTTGCGGTCCAAAGCCCGGTCACCGTTGCCCCTGTTCACCTAGCCATTGACCGGCACGCGCAGGTGGCACGTGCCGTTCTTCCTCGCTGGTCCGTCAACAAGCGAGGGGACCGGAGGGTAAGGTGCGGCGCTACTCCAGCACCGGCGGCCGGCGGTGCTGGGTGGCCCGTTCGTAGGCGTAGGCCAGGCGCAGCAGCGCCGCCTCGCTCCACTCCGGTCCGAGCAGCTCCAGGCCCACCGGCAGGCCGCCATCCGTGAAGCCGGCCGGGACGGTGAGCGCCGGCAGGCCGCTGTGCGCGCTCAGCCGGCAGTTAACGCCCGGCTGCGGCCCGGCGCCGATGGCCACCGCCTCACGCTGCACGCTGGGGTAGGCGAGCGCATCGAGCTGGTGATCAGCCAAGAGCGCCAGCGCGGCCGACCGCACCTCAGTACGGCGCGCCAGCTTCTCTGTGTATTCCGGCGTGTCTATGTCCGTTGCCTGGGTCAGCAGCAGCACCCCTTCGATGCCGGGGTGGTACCGGCCGGAGCTGATGATCTCGTCCAGGTTGCGGACGGGAGCCGTCGGGCGCGAGGCCAGGTAGGCGTTGAGATCCGCCTTGAACTCATCGCGGATCACGCTGGAGTAGCTGCCCGCGGTTAGATCCGGCAAGGACGGCAGGCTGATCTCGACGACCTCGGCGCCGGCGGCACGCAGGCCGGCAGCGGCGCGGCGGATGACAGCGGTGACCGGCTCCTCCTCCGGACCGCTCCCCACCAGCTCGGTGAACAGGCCAATGCGGGCGCCTTGCAGTCCGTCCTCCCGCAGCGCAGCGGCGTACGGCGTGACATGGCCGCCGGCGGCGGCCGTGGTTGGGTCGGCCGGGTCGAATCCGGCCAGCACATCCAACAGCACCGCAATATCGGTGACGGTGCGCGCCATCGGGCCGCCGGTGTCCTGGGTGTGGGACAGCGGGATGATGCCGGCGCGGGAGAGCAGCCCTTGGGTGGGCCGCAGCCCTGCCAAGTTGTTGTGGGCGGAGGGCACGCGTACGGAGCCACAGGTGTCGCTGCCCATCCCCGCCGCGGCGAAACCTGCCGCCACGGCCGCGCCGGTGCCGCCGCTGGAGCCACCCGGCACACGGTCTAGCGCGTACGGATTGCGCGTCTGACCGAACAGTGAGCCGTACGTCTCCCAGCTCCACGCCCACTCGTGCATCGTCGCCTTGGCGAGGATGATGGCGCCCGCCGCCCGCAGCCGGGCGACGAGGGTAGCGTCGTTGGGCGGAATCCAGCCCTTGAGCAGGATCGAGCCGGCGGCGGTCTGCATATCAGCGGTTTCGTAGTTGTCCTTGACGATGATGGGGATGCCGTGCAGCGGGCCACGCGGACCGCGCTGCTGCCGCTCGGCATCGAGGGCATCGGCCTGGGCGAGGGCGTCGGGGCTGAGGGCGCTGACCGCGTTGAGCGCCGGCCCCTGCTGGTCGTATGCGGCGATACGCGCCAGGTACATTTCGACTAGCACCCGTGAGGTGACGTGTCCGGCGGTGAGCGCCGCTTGCATCTCGGGGATGGTCGCTTCCAGCAGAGCGTCTGCCCGCATCATCGCCATGCCTGTTCCTCCTGTGGCCGGTATCTGGGGGGATCGGTGCGCCTGGTGAAGCCTAGCGCCGGCGGCGTGCCCTGATACCCACAGCAGCGCTGCCAGGCACGACCGCATGACCAGCTGTTGCACGTTCATCGCTCGGCGTTGATCGTGCCGAAGCGGCGGCGCTGGATGTGGTCCAGGATGCGGCCGGTGCGGTCCATGCCGGCGCTACAGTGAATCAGCACCGGCTTGGGCAAGCGCTCGAACGCCTGCCAGGCGGCCTCCAGCTGCGCCGGGGTATAGGGATGGGTTTGGCCGTCGGGCGTGGGGATATGCGCCACGGCAAACCCGGCGGCGGCGTAATGACCAAGCAGTCCGTCCGGCAGCGTGCGCTGATACAGGAACAGCTGGTCTTCGTCCAGCAGGCAGAGGATCGAGGCGACGCCCATCCCCTGCACCCGTGCTACCCAGGCATCGACCCGCGCGCGCGGCACCGAGAACTCCATCCCCGAAGCAAAACCGGGGCGCGCCGCTCGCGCCAGTACCCCTTCTTCCACCCACTGCACCCAGACGGACATGATGGCTCTCAGCATGTAGCGGTCAGCTTTCAGCGTACGGCACGCGCATCTTTCGCGTACGCCGTGGCCGGCTAACCGCTACGTCCACACCTGCTCAAAGACGCGCAGGAAGTTCCCGCCGAGGATGCCGTGCACATCCTCGTCACGGTAGCCACGCGCAAGCAGCCGCTCGGCTAGATTCAGCACCTGGGAATAGCAGTTGAAGTCGCGCAGGGCGCGGCGGGGCGAGCGGACATCGGCGGTGATCAGCCGCGCGTAGCGTGCGCCCGCCGGTGCATAGGCGGGGGCGCCCCAGGGCTCCGGCGCATGCAGCGGATAGGTGCCGAGGCTCATATCCGTGCCAATGCCGATGTGGCGGGTGGAGCTTGTCATCTGCGCCAGGTAGTCGATATGGGTCACCAGGTCATCGACCGACGGTTGCTCGTCGCGGTCGTCGGTCAGAAGAAACGGTCCAAAGTTGGAGACGCCGATCACGCCGCCGGTCGCCACGCAGGCGCGGATCTGCTCGTTGGTGACGTTGCGCGGGCCGGGGCAGAGCTGGTCAACATTGGCGTGGGTAAACACCACGGGCCGGCTGCTGCGCTCCATCATGTCCAGCGTGGTGCGGCGGCCAACGTGCGCGCCATCCAGCAGCAGGCCGAGGCGGTTGCACTCATCCACCACCCGTTCACCGAAGCGGGTAAGGCCGCTGTCCTCGCGGTCCAGGCAGCCGGCGCCGATGTGGTTGGTGGCGTTGTACACGGGCAGCATCACCCGCAGCCCCAGCCGGTACAGCGCCTCGATGCGGTGCAGCTGCCGCCCGATCCAATCACCATCCTGCGCGCACAGGAAGAACGCGGCCCGTCCCTCCATGCGGGCGCGGCGGATGTCATCCGCGGTCACCGCCACCAACACGTTTGGGTGCAGGCGCGCCATCAGGTGGAAGAACATCACGTCATCCACTGCCCGTTCAAAGGTGCTATCCGCCGTGCGGCCGGTATCGACCTCCGAAGTACGGGGCAGGATGGCGGTGACACCGTAGGCAGTGACGCCGTGCCGGTGGGCGTTGGCGTAGTCCGCGTCGCGCCACGCCTGCATACAGGCATCGACAAACAGATACGGGATGGGCGCATCGAGCAGCGGATGGAAGCCCTTGTTGTCCCGGGCGAGTGGATCGGGGGCGGCATGTGTCATGGCGGCGGCTCCTGCGTTGCGTGTGAGCGTACCCTGCTTTCCCCGTTGCCGCGAGCGCGGTCAGCCGCCGGCTGGCAGCTGCACGCTGCCGCCGCAGACCGCCGGACTGTCGCTGCGGTTACCGCGCAGGTCGTTGCCGCCGGCCTCCACCGCCGATCCGGCAAACACGCACAGCCCCCAGTTGCCGTTGTCCAGGATGCGGCTGTCGTGGACCTGGCCGGTGGAGCGGTTGACGTAGGCGACGCCGATATCGCGGTTGGCCTCCACCGTCACGCGCAGCAGCGACATGCGTGAGCCCTGCGCCAGCAGGCCGCCGCCCAGCACCGGCGCCGCATCTGCGCTGCCCAGCACCGCGCCTTGCAGCGGCCGTGTACCGCGGATGACCGTGTCTTGCACGGTCCCCTCGGCGGCGCGGATGACCTCGCGACGGGGGTCCGGGAAGGCGCGGTACTCGATGGCGTGCTCGGCGTTGTCCTCGAAGGTGGCGCCAGCGATGTCCACCGTCGCACCCCAGGCAAACATCCCCGTCAGCTCGCAGCGGGTGAAACGGCTCTCGCGAATCTCCGCCCGGCTGCCAGGAAAGAACACCAGGCAGGGACCCTGTGTGTCCGCCATGTGCAGCCGCTCTAGCGTGACGCGGGCGGTGCTGATCTGTCCTGGTAGGTCGTCATAGAAGCACGGCGGGATCTCCAGCGAGGCGGGAGGGAGGTCGGCGCAGCCTGCCACACCGGCGAATAGCCCCGCAGCCACCACCCGTTCGATGCGGCTGTCACGCAAGGTGAACGGTCCCGGGCCGTTGATCAGCGACACGCCTGTCCCCTTCGCGTCCAGCACGTACATACCACTGCCATTCACCGTTGCGCCGCGCTGCACCAGCAGCCCCACCCCCGTGCTGTTGAGGATGCCGACATCGGTCAGTGTGGCCGGGGTGTTGTGGTCCAGGTGCAGACCGAAGACGGCGGTGTCGATGCGGACGCGCTGCATCGTGAGCGCGCGGGCGTTGGCGACATAGATTCCGGCAGGCGTGCCACCGTGGACGGTGACATCGATGAGGGTGAAGGCCGCGTTGCCGTTGAGCACCAACGCCTCCCCCTTCGTGCCCGGCAGCGCCCCGCTGATGGCGGCCCGCCGCAGTGTCAGTCCTCCCGGCTGGTCGACGGCGGCCACGCCGATACCGCGATGCTCCTCCACCGTCAGCCGATCCGCAGCGACCGAAGCCGCTCGTCGCACCAGCAGGCCGAACTCGGCCGTCTCGCGGAAGTTGACCTCCACCAGCTCGGCGGTGGCGCCACCCTCCAGGTGCACACCGATGGCGGACTGCTCCACCTCCACCTTCTCCAGGCGCAGCCCGCGCACGCGGGAGGCGTACAGCCCGGCGGGGTTGCCGCCGCGTAGCGTCAAGTCTCGGAGGGTGATGCGCTCGCTGGTCATCAGGTCCACGGTGTTGCGGCGGACAGACTCGATCACAGTCTGGCCTGCCCCATCCCCGGCCAGTGTCACCCCGGGGCGCAACGTGGCCACGGAGAAGCCAGGATAGGTACCGGCGGTCAGGCAGACGGTGGCATCTGCCGGGGCGTCGAGCAGCGCCCGGCCGATATCACCGCCGGGCGGGACGGTCATGGTGCATGGGCCGGATGCCGGCGAATGGCGCGCCCGCAGCCAGCCCAGCGCGCCGCCCAGCCCCAGCACCGCGATCAGCAGCACCCCGGCCAGCTTCATCGTCGCCGCTCCTCACCGGCCACCGCGTGGCGGCCGCCGCCTGCCGCGGGTGCGTCCCATCCTACGCTGCGCTACCATAGCAGGGTATGGTGACCGAAACCTCCCCGCTCGCCGGGCGGTTGCTGACGGCCATTTCGGGGGCGCATGCGGCGCTGCTGGCGCATACCAGTGCTCCAGAGGCCGTACGCAGTGGCCTGGCGGCGGTGTATGACGCACTTGCCGCAGGCGTGGTTGGTCTCAACGACGATGACCTGCTCGCCACCCCCTCCCCCGATGAGTGGTCCATGGCCGAGATCTTGGACCATGTCGGTGAGCATGACCGCGTCTACGATGAGGCGCGCCGTCTCGGTGTGGAGCACTACGTCGAGCACGCCATCGAGCATGCGTTGCAGCTGTGGCGGCTGCGCGCGGTCGTCCTCAACGGCGAAGCCCACCCCAGCAACGGCCGTGGTCCCGTCCTGCCCGCCTGACGGCGCCCCCACGCCGGCCACGGTTGCGTCATCCCCTCCGCTCCGGCCCTGACCGATGCCGGCGCCAGGTCAGAGACCCCCGCGCCACGTAGAGGGCGCGAGCGAAGGGATCAGGCTCCGGACAGCGCAGGACCGCCGGCCCCCTTGCCCAACGGAAATCGCTCCTGCACAGGGGACCAGGAGATCGGTGATGAGTTGCGAATGGGGTGCGCGGGGGCTGGTTGGTTCCCCGCTGACCGGTTAACGGAAACGCGGCCCGCGCGTCCGAGAGGGGGACCGGACGGGGCCGCGTTTCCGGTACGGTGAGTCTGTGCGGAGCGCTAGCCGGCGCCGGCGAGCACGAACTCTCGCTCGTCGACCGGTTCCATCGGGATGCTCGTCTCGGGGTCAATGCCGTAGTCAGCGACGAGCGCGGCGATCTCCTCTAGCTCATCGGGGGCGTGGCGGATGTACGGGGCGCCCTGGGTGAGCGCTACCTCCTCGTAGATGGCCTCCATCCCGGCGATGTATGCGGACCACCGACGGGCTTGCTCAGTGCCATCCTCCGGTCGTACGGCGAGCGGTTGTGCGACCATGACGTCCTCCCTGTGCCGGAACCGGGCAGGGGCGGTGGTGCCTGTAGTATCCGCAGCCAGGAGGGCGGGTGGCTGTCAGGCAGCCTGCGCCAAATGGTGAGAGGTATTGCAGGACAACCCCTGTACTAGCCGGTAGCCGGCGTCTCTGCCAGGGTCAGCAGGTGGACGCGCTCCGCCCACAGGGCCGGGTTGGCGGCTCGCAGCGCGTCGTGGCGGGCGCGGTGACAGCTCAGCAGCACGACCTGGTGACGCGGAACGATCTCATCCAGCAGGAAGCGCAGGCCGTCTGCGCTGCGCTCATCATCGCTGGTGGCAAACGGGTCATCCAGGATCAGCGGCAGCGGGTCGCCTTCCGGCGAGCAGTAGCCGGCCAGTGCCAGGCGCACGGCCAGGTAGATCCGGTCACGTACGCCGTTGGATAGCCGTCCCTGCACCTCTGCGGCGCTCCAGGCGCGGCCGCCGGCATCGATGAGCTGGAGTTCCAGCCGCTTGGAGAAGCGGGCCTCAGGATAGCCAGGGGCGAGCGGGCCGAGAGCGGCGGTGGCGCCGGCGTTCAGTTCCTCCGCCCACGCCTCGTGTGCCTCACTTGCTACCTGCTCCATCGTCTGCTGCGCCAGGGTGACGGCATCCTTGTAGCGGCGGACCGCGCTCAAGCGCTGCTCGCGCTCCTGCTCGGCTTGCAGCGCTTGGGGAAGGTGGTGGCGGACCTCGTCCAGCACGTGCGCGAGATCCAGCAGCAGTTGCTGGCGCTCGGCCTGGCGCTGCTCGCGCCGCGCTTCCAGGGCGCGCAGCTCGTGCTGGTAGCTGAGCGCGTCGCGCTCCGGCGCCAGGTCCGCCAGTTCCGGGTACGCAGCGCGCAGGGCTGCGACTGTCTCGGTGAGGGCCGTGATACGTGCCTGGTCGTCCGGCCCGCTGCTCAGGTCAATGCGCATCGTGCGCGCGGCGAGCGGCGCCAGTGCGCGGAGCTCCTGCTCCAGCCGGTCATGCTCTTGCCGGCGTTCGGCCCGGGCACGGGCGGTGGCAATGGCGGCCGGCGGGTCGTCGCGGTTGACCTCCAACGACCGGCAAAGGGAACGCCAGCCGGCCCGCGCGTCGCGCAGGGTCGCGGCGGCGCGCTCCGCTTCCTCTTCGGCGGCGGCGTGGCGGGCGGCGCGGCGCTCAACCTCCTCGGCGCAAGCGCGCACGCCGTCTGCCAGACGCAGCAGCTCATCGGTGGCGATGGCGTCTATCTGCTCCGGCGCGAGCGGCCGGCCACCCGCCGCCCACCAGCCTGCCAGTGCCGCCCGCGCCTCGGCGGCGGCCTGTTGGGCGCTGTCGTGCGCTTGCTGAGCATTGCGTAGCTCGATAGCGGCGCCGTGGGTGACGAGGTACTGGCCCAACGCCTCGGCGGCGGCGGTGGGTGTCGCCATCTCCACCATCGCCGCCAAGCGCATCCCCTCGCGCTCTACCTCTGCGACCGGGGAGGGGGTAGCCGGCTCTGAGTGCGCGGGGGCAGCGAGGAACCAGCCCGCCGCCAGCAACAGCACGCCGATCACCGCCAGGGCGATACCCAGGGACAGCATGACGAACGCCGCGCCCGCTCCCGCGAGCAGGAAGGCGGCGCCCGCGATCAGGAGCGGCACGCGCTTCCCCCCTAGCATCGCGGCCGGGCCAGAGCGGCGGCGCGCGGCCTGCTGGTGGGCGGCGGCCAGCGCCGAGGGGTAGCCCAGCAGGGCACGACGGTCGGTCTCGGTCAGCCGGGCGAACGGGGATGCGTCCTGCTGGGCGCGCAGGCGGGTCTCCTCGGAGGCGTTGTGATAGATGCGCTCCCAGCTGGCGGCGGTGGTGGCGGTGGCGTGTTCGGCATGGGTCAGACGTTGCTCGGCCGCGAGGATGGCGTCGCGGTCCTGCGCGCTCCAGCTAGCGGCGGGGCCCAGCTCCGCCAGGTGGGTCTGTGCTGCCGCGGTTTCCTGCTCGGCGGCGCGCATCGCATCCTGGCGGGCACGCAGCGCCGTTTGGGCATCGGTCAACGCGGCCAGCGCCGCTTCCAGCCGGGCCGCGCCATCGATGGGGGCGCCGCGGTCCGCGCTCAGCGCCGCGATCTGCTCCTGGAGGGTGGCGGCCCGCTGCTCGCGCGCTGACCGGCCGGCGCGTTCCGTCTCCAGGGCGGCAAGCTCGGCGGCAGCCGCCAGGTACGCCAGCCGCTGCGCAGCGACCGTCTCTCCGGCCTCCTCCGCCTCCAGCTCGCCCAGGCGGCGGGCGCCGGTGTCGACGCGGTCGCGTTCCGCTTCGTAGCGGTGGCGTTCCGCGCGGGCGGTCTCCGCCGCTTTGGCCAGGCGGTCGATCTCGGTATCCACCTTGCCGGTCTGGACCATCTCGCCCTGGAACTTGGTCAGGCCGAGGGTGAGGGCGTCGACGGCGGCGCGGGCGGTGCGTTCGCCCCCCGAGGTGTCCACCAGTGCTTCGATGCGTTGGGTGAGGGTGGCGCCGTCGCGCACGTCACCAACCTGCCCCTGCCGCACCAGGCACACGCGGAGAAACTGCTCGCGGTTGAGGCCGGTAAACGCCTCGCCAGGGGTGCGCTCGGACTTGCTGGGGGCCAGCTCGGCGGTGACATCGGCGCCCTGGTCGCGGTCGGTGATGGATACGACATCCTGGCCACCGCCGTTGATATCGCGGCGCAGGCGCAGGCGGCGGCCGAGGGCCGTTAGCTCCAGCTCGACAAAGCAGGGGCCGCCGGTCAGCGGCAGGAAGCGGTCGCGCTCACGCAGGCTGTCCCCCTCGCGCTGGCGCGGCGGAAAGCCATACAGCGCGGCGAGCACCGCCTCCGTGAGCGTGGTCTTGCCGCGTTCGTTGTCCTCAATCACCAGGGTGAGTCGCTCGGGGTCGAGCGTGAACTCCCCGTCGAGGCGGCCAAACCGGCAGCGGATGGCATGGATGTGCACCGTGCCGCTCCCTCCCCCGCTCAGCCACCACGCATTTGGATGCGGTCGCCGCGGATGGCGTCTAACCCGTACTCGATGGCCTGCTGGACGATGGCCGCGCCACCCTCGTCGCCCGCCTCCAGCAACTCCGCCAGCCGCGCCTGGAGCCGGCGCACGAACCGGCCCTCAGTGGTGTGCGCCTCGGCTGCGCCTGTCGCATAGCGGTCCAGGTCATAATCTGGCCGCAGCGCCGAGAGGTCCGCCTGCACGTGGAAGAACCGGCCGCGCAGGGCAGACAGGTAGCCATCCGGCAGGCGCGGTTGCAGGCCTGGCGGAATGGCGCCCGTCGCTTCGATGTAAACGAGGTCCTCGGCGGTTGCGCCGCACCCGGCCAGGCGCTCATCGATGCGGTTGACGATCCCCTCGCCCGAGAGCGCGCCGGTGCAGTTCACACTCAGGCGGTGGATGGTGCGCCGGTCGATGCGCACGGGGCGGATACTGGCGCGGCCGGTGGCGTCGATCTCGCCGGCCAGCACGTGTTTGGGGCCGCACTCATCCAGGCCGCGTCCGGCGGGGCAGCCGGCATAGGCGCCCAGCAGGCGGCCGTGATGCTCGATGCGTGCCGTGTCGTGGTAATGGCCGATGGCGGCATAGGCGCAACCGGCAGCGGCCAGCTCAGCGTCGGTGAAGGGGAGCGTCTGGAGCTTACCGGGCGGGGCGCTGCCGTGGCGCGAGCCATGGAACAGGAGCACGCGTGTTCCCTTGGCTGCGGCGGGCAGCGGTGCGCCGAGCAGCCGTTCGGTAAGCGGCACGTGGGTCTCGAAGCCGAGGCCGGTGAAGGTGACGTCGGGCAGCTCCGGCACCGTCAACGTTTCCCACGTCTGGCGGCGAAAGACGTGGACGTTGCCCGGCCATGCGATGCGATGGCGGCGGCGCAGCAGCACCGGGTCGTAGAACGAGGCGGGCGAGACCCAATCATGGTTCCCCGGTGCAATGATCACGGGCCGGGCCAGCGCGCCGAACTGCTCGGCGGCGTAGCCGATCTCCTCGAAGTCCACCGCTTCATCGTCGAAGAGGTCGCCCGGGATGAGGAGGGCGCCGGCGTCTTCGTCTTTGGCCAGGGTGCAGGCATCGCGCAGCACCTCGCGCAGCTCGCGCCGCCGCTCCTGCGCTTTGGCGGCAGGCAGCCGTAGCGCCGTGGCTGTCATGGGCGAGCCCAGGTGCAGGTCGGAGGTCTGCACGAAGCGAAAGGTGGTGGCAGCCATCGAGCGGCATCCAGCGCGAGCAGCGCAGCCCCAATACCGATGGGAGCGTAGCGCCGAAGCAGGGGCTGAGGCAACGGGGAAACCGGCGGCAACCTCCCCGTGATCCCCCTAAGTAAGGCCCCGTCGCGGCGTTCGCATCTGCCGAGGCGTAACCGGTGGCGTGCCGCTCGTGGTGATTAGCTCGTCGCGGAGAGGTGGTAACTGATGAACTGCGCATGAGGGGCGTGCGGGGGTGGTGTGGTTGTTACAGAGCGTTTACGTACCAGCGCCTGCGGGCGCTCATGCTGCCCCCCGCGCGAGCCGATGGAACACTTGCGCGGCGGAGGTAGCGACTGCCGCGCTCGGCACGGATGCCCGGCAGGGAGCACACCACGCCCCGCCGGGCATCTCCGTCTACACTGCCCGCCGCAGCAGCCACAGCAAGAAGGGCGCGCCGGCCACGGCAGTGACGATGCCAATTGGCAGCTCGCGCGGCTCGATGATGGTGCGGGCGATGGCGTCGGCGCCCACCAGCAGCGCGCCGCCGAGCAGGGCCGAGACGGGCAGCAGGTATGCGTGGCGGGAGCCCGCCAGCCGCCGGGCAGCGTGCGGCACCAGTAGCCCGGCAAAGCCGACCAGCCCCGCCACCGCCACCGCCGCGCCGGTAAGCAGCGCCACCAGCACCACCAGCACGGCCCGCAGCCGGTGCACGCGCAGCCCCAGACCGGTGGCCGGCTCATCCCCCAGCGCCAGCACGTCCAGCTTGCGCGCCAGCAGCAGCGCGCCGCTCAGCCCGACTACCGAGTATGGCAGCATCGCCCTCAGGTGCGGCCAGCTGCGTGCGTTCAGCCCGCCGGCCAGCCATGACATCGCCGTCTGGATCGTGATAGAGGAGGTGAGCAGCACGCCGGTGGTCAGCGCCGTCAGCAGCGCCCCCACGGCGACGCCGGCCAGCACCAGCCGCAGCGGCGAGACGCCACCCTTCCACGCCAGCCCGTAGACCAGCGCCGCCCCCACCAGGCAGCCCAGGGAGGTGAGCAGCGGCAGACGGGTGAAGTCCAGTGCCGGGTTGATCTTGATGGCGATGACGGCGGCGAGGCCGCCCCCGGCGGAGACGCCGAGCAGGTGCGGCTCGGCCAGTGGATTACGGGTCAGGGTTTGCAGCAGCGCCCCCGCCACTGCCAGGTTCATGCCGACGACGGCGGCCAGCAGCACGCGTGGCAGCCGCAGATTCCAGAAGATGCGCGCCCGACCGGCCGGCTCGTCGCCGGTCAGCCAGGCAGAGAAGGCCGCCCACACATCGGCGGGCGGCACACGCACCGCTCCCCACGCCGCCCCCGCGATGACCGCCAGGACGAGCAACAGCGCCGCGCCCAGCAGCACATACGGCCGCCGGTCAAGGCTTCTTGGGGAAGAGATCGGGGTAGAGATAGGCAGCGAGTTCATCGATTTCCTGGCTCACCCGCGGGCCGGCGGCCTGGACCAGCGTCACCGGGTTGATCTCGTACACCCGCCCGGCCTTCACCGCCTTCAGCCCCGCCCAGGCGGGATTGGAGGCGAGCGCCTGCGAGGTCTTGGGCGCATTGGGGGCAGCGGCGGTGGCCACCAGAATCACATCTGGGTCCAGCGCTACCAGCTTCTCCATCGAGTATGCGGTAAAGCCGGGGAAGCCCGCGCCGTCCGCCCCCTCGGTTACCAGGTTCTTCGCCCCCAGCTTCGCCACCACGTCACCGACAAAGGAGGACGGCTTGGCAGCGAAGAAGGCATCGGGCACGCCGATCATGATGAACGTGCCCGGGCGCTGCGCGGGTAGCTTCGCCTGGACATTCTTCAGCTTGTCCTCAATCTCCTTGGCCGCCTTCTCGCCCTGCTCCGGCCGGCCGGTGATCTGGCCGGTGGTGCGCAGCCCCTCTGTGACGTCGTCCACGGTCAGCAGCCGCATGGCGTACACCGGCGCCACCTTCTCCAGTTCTTTGAGCAGGTCACCACGTTGCAGCTGCTGGTCGGCAAGGATCAGGTCCGGCGCCAGCGCGGCAATCTGCTCGATGCTGGGCTGGTATGACGTGCCAACGGCAGGCAGCGCGCGCGCCGCCTCCGGGTAGCTGGCGGAGCTGACACGGGCTGCCGGCGGCGCCCCGACGGTGTACAGCATCTCGACGACCGACGGGCTCAGCGCCACCACCTTCTTAGGCGGCTGGGCGATGGTCATCACCTTGCCGTTGTCATCGGTGAACTGGCGGCTGGCCGACTGCGCCGGCGTGGCAGCGGGCGAAGCAGCGGCAGCGGGCGCGGTGGCGGCGCTGGTGGCGGCAGCAGCCGGTGACGGGACGGTCGTGGACTGGGCGGTGTCATCGCCGCTGCCACAAGCGGCAAGCAACGCAGCGGCGGCCAGCGCCGGCAGCATCAACCGGCGTGCGCGTGAGGGTAACATCGGAACCTCCGGAACAGACAAGTGGCGCATCCTCCCCAACGTACGCCCGTGCCATGCCAGCATCCAGATAGCTTTACCCAGATTTACCGATATTTCTGCGACAGCCGCCGTCAGCGCAGCAGCGTCCATAGTGGCGCGGCCCGCCCGGCCGGGGAGGGCGCTGCCGCATCGCGCAGAATGGCCATTGCCGTCTCGATTACGGCGGGTGCACGCGCTCGCAGCTTTAGCCCACCCTCGATCAGTAGCAGATATGCCTCCGCCGGTGCCCAGGAAAGGTCGTTGACGCACTCCTCGAAGGCGTCCCAGTTGCGGGCGGCGTATGCCGGAAACCGCATCGCAGCGGCAGCGGCAGCCAGGAATGCGACCTTCTCCGTTATCCCGTCCGCTTCCAGCACGAAGCAATGGCGGCCCGCCCGCGTGGCGGCCTGCTGGAAACAGGCGGCAGGGGTGCGCGAAGCTAGCCGGTAAACGCCCGGCGGCCGGCCCCCGCGTAGCGCCTCCCGCGGACGGAGTGCGGGCAGCGCAGCGGTCATGGCAGCGTTACCCGGCGAAAGCTGTCGTAGTGGTCGTCGGTGTAGTAGATCTCGCCGCTGCGGCCGGTGACGATGCGGCGCGCGCCGCGGTCCGGTGAGCCGGGCGTCTGCACGGTATACTCGCGGTAGTAGCCGCGCCCCTGCAGCGGTAGCCGCCGCTCCCGGTTCTGGAATTCCGCACCGTCCTGGCGGTAGGGGAACGGCCCGCCCCGCTCAATCAGCCGGAGCGTCTCCCGCGCCTCGGGCGGCAGCCCGTCGTACGCTACGGCGCCCAGCGCCGCCACAGCTGGTGTGGCACTGGCCGTTGCAGGCGGCGGTGTGGCCGTGCCGGGGGGAGCAGCAGCCGGCTCCGCGCGGGCGGCCAGCCACACTAGTACCGCCAGCGCCAGCACGGTGGCCGCCACCGCCGGCATCACCCAGCCCGTCCGCCGCTGCGCGCTCACGCCCATCCGCCCCCGTGCCGTCATCATACCGTCCCGCTCGGCGTGGTTCCCTCTGACGCGGGCCGCCGGTAGAATCGGCGCGACATCCCGGGGGATAGGCGCGATGGCAGAGCATCACACCGAGGACCAAGCGGGAGCGCTGGCGGGGCTGCGCGTGGTGGAGTTGGGCGGGCTGAACGCCATGTACTGCGGCAAGCTGCTGGCCGATATGGGCGCGGCGGTGATTGCCGTCGAGCCACCGGGTGGGGGCGAGGCGCGGCGTACCGGTCCCTTCGCGGCGGATGTGCCGGATGTCAACCGCTCGCTGTTCTTCTGGGCTTACAATACCAACAAGCGCAGCGTCACGCTCGACATCGCGCACCCCGATGCGGCGCCGCTGCTCCGCCGCCTGCTGGCCGGCGCCGATGCCGTCATCGATGGCTTCCCCCCCGGCTACCTGGACGGGCTGGGTCTGGGCTACGAGGCGCTGACCGAAGACGGAACGCTCGGCCCGGAGGTGATCTATACCGCCGTGACGCCCTTCGGCCTCACCGGCCCTTGGCGCGACCTCAAAGCCGGCGACCTGATTCAGATGGCATTGGGCGGGCCCATGGCCTCCTGCGGCTATGACGACCAGCCCGGCGCGCCACCCATCCGCCCAGACGGCTACCACGCCCTCAATATGTCCGGCGTCTACGCCTTCATCGGTACGCTGGTGGCGCTGTATCACCGCGACCACACCAGCGAAGGGCAACTCCTGGACGTCTCCATCCACGAATCCTGCGCGTGCACCACCGAGGGCGCTTTTCCCAACTGGGAGTACTTCCGCCGAGAGGTCATCCGCCAGACGGGCCGCCATGCCGCCGCTGCCCCCACGCCGCATTGGCAGTTTGCCACCACCGACGGCGGCTACCTGAACATGATCGGCGGTGGCATCCCGCGCAATCCCCGCTCCTGGCCGCAGCTGCTGAGCTGGATGGAGAGCAAGGACAAAGCCGGCGACCTGCACGACCCGGTGTATACCGCCGTGATGACCGAGAACCCGTACGACCGCGGTGCGCACGCCCGCCACATCGCCGAGATGATCGGCGCCTTCGTCAGCAGCCTGACCGCCGAGGAGGGGTATCGCGGCGGCCAGGCGCTGCACATGCCCTACGGCCCCGTGCGCTACCCGGAGGAGAACCTCGCAGACCTCCACTGGCACGACCGCGGTTTTTTCGTCGAGGCTACGCATCCCGAGCTGGGCCGCGCCGTCACCTACCCGGGCGCGCCTTACCGGATGACCCGCTCCCCCTGGCGCCTGCGCCGCCGCCCGCCCCTGCTCGGCGAAGATAACATTGCCGTGTATGCGGGCGAGCTCGGCCTTAGCAAGGATGATCTCAAGGCCCTGTTCGAAGCGCGGGTGGTGTAGGCCGCCGCCGGCGTGATCCCGGTTGCAGAGGAGGGGAGATGCCCGCGGGGCAGCGGGCGGGCTCCCCTCCCGGATGCCGGCTTGCCGCTCCCACCGCGGAAAGGTCATATAATGCGCCGGGGCATGACCGCCCGCCAGGTGGGGGAGGAGCGTAGATGACTGCCGTGCGTCCCTTTCGGATAGAGGTGCCCGATGCCGTGCTGGCGGACCTCGCGGAGCGGCTGGCGCGGAGCCGGTTTCCGGGAGAGGTGGCCGGCAGCGGCTGGGAGTACGGCACGAACCTTGGCTACCTGAAGGAGCTGATGGCGTACTGGCGCGATAGCTACGACTGGCGGGCGGAGGAGGTGAAGCTCAACGCGTTGCCCCAGTTCATGGCGACGGTGCAGGGGCAGGATATCCACTTCGTGCACGTGCGGGGCAAGGGGCCGAATCCGGTGCCGCTGATCTTCAGCCACGGCTGGCCCGGCTCCTTCTACGAGGCGCACAAGATCATCGGCCCGCTCACCGATCCGGCGGCCCACGGCGGCGACCCAGCGGACGCCTTCGACCTGGTGGTGCCCAGCCTGCCCGGTTACGGCTTCAGCCCCGATGCGGGCGCGCCGGGGATGAGCTGCGCCCGCATGGCAGACTTATTCGCCGCGCTGATGACGGAGGTGCTCGGCTATCCGCGCTTTGGTGCGCAAGGCGGCGACTGGGGCTCCGTCATCACGGCGCGGCTGGGCTACGCCTACCCCGAGCAGGTGATCGCCATTCATCTCAACCTGCTGGGGGCGCGGCCGGCGGTGGACCCAGAGCAGCCGCTGACCGAGGCGGAGAAGGCGATGCAGGCAGCGGGCGAGCGCTACCGCCAGACCGAGACCGGCTACTTCGAGCAGCAGAGCACCAAGCCGCAGACGCTCGCCTACGCGCTGACCGACTCCCCCGCGGGGCTGGCCGGCTGGTTCGTGGAGAAGTTCCGCACCTGGAGCGATTGCGACGGTGATATCGAGCGGCGCTTCACCAAGGATGAGCTGCTCACCAACATCATGATCTACTGGGTGACGGGCTCCATCGGCTCGGCGGTGCGGCTGTACTACGAGAACCGGCGCAACCCGTGGGGGCTGCGTCCGGGTGAGAAGATCGCTGTCCCCACCGGCTACGCGCGCTTCGCCGTCGAGATCAGCCGGCCGCCGCGGGAGTGGGTGGCGCGCGCCTGCAACCTGGTGCAGTACACCGATATGCCGCGTGGCGGCCACTTCGCTGCGCTGGAGGAGCCCGGCCTGCTGGTGGAGGATCTGCGCTCTCTGTTCCGCCCGTTGCGCGGCTAGGCGGCGCCGCGCATGAGCATCACACCCCCCGCCATCGATGACTCGGACTTCCCGCGCTGGCGGCGCTCCGTGGCGGTGATCGCCCTGGGCGCCGGGCTTGCGTCCGGATCGATGAATTTCTGGGTGCCGTTCCTGCCCGTGTACATGAAGGAACTGGGTGCGCCCAATGACGCCGCCGCGCTGGCCTGGGTGGGCATCGCCTACTCCGGCACCGGCATCGCCCGGCTGATAAGCGGGCCACTCTGGGGGGTGCTGGCCGACCGCTTCGGCCGCAAGCGGATGTTCGTGCGGGCGCTGGCAGCCGCCACCCTCACCACGCTGATCGCCGCTGTGGCGCAGGCGCCGTGGCACTTCGTCGTCGCCTGGACCTCGCAGGGGCTGCTGTCAGGTTTCATCCCCGCCGCCGTGGCGCTCACCAGCGTCAGCGTGCCGCGCGCGCGGCTAACCGGGGCGCTGGGCAGCGTGCAAGGGGCGCAGTACACCGGCAACACCATCGGCCCGGTGCTGGGAGCGGTGTTCGCCGCGGCGCTGGGGCTGCGCGGGGCGGTCATCGCCGGGGCACTGGTGCCGGCCGTGGCGGCGGTGCTCGTCGCTTTGCTGGTCCCGCGTGACCGCACGGGCCACCTGACACCGCCCCTACCCGCCGATGGCCGCCCGGCCAGGCGCGAGGGGCGGCTTGCCACCTTCACCGGCGGCCTCTCTGGCCAGCTGGCGCTGGCGCTGCTGATCTTCTTTACCATTCACATGTCGGGCGGCCTGGTGCGCACCTCTGCCCCGGTGGCGATTGAGCAATTGCTAGGCCGCCCGGATGTCACGTCGGTGACGGGCTGGACCTTCGCCGCCGGCGGGCTGGCATCGGCTATCGGCGCGGTTGGGCTGTCGCGGCTGCTACGCGCGCCGGGGCGGCTGCGGCTGACGCTGGTGGGTGTCATCGGCCTGGCGGCGGCAGCGCACACCGGGCTCGGACTGGCGGGCAGCGCCGCGGTGTTCATCGCTGCCTACTTCGTCACCGGGCTGTGTCAGGGGGCGATGCTGCCTGCCACCAACACGATCATCGCCTCCGCTGTGCCGTTCGAGCGGCGGGGGGCCGCCTTCGGACTGGCTAGCAGTGTGCAGGCGCTGGCGTTTGTCGCCGGCCCGCTGGGCGCCGCCTATTTTGCTACCGTGTCGCTGACAATGGGCTATGCGCTGCTGGCCGGATACCTGGTGGCCGTCGCCGGGCTGACACTGGTCACGCTGCGCGAGCCGCCCGCGGAGGAGCGCGCCGCCCTCCGCGCGCCGGGCACCGCCAAGGCCGCCTCGCGCTGACATCCCGGAGAGGAGACCGCCTGTGACCGCCGGATTCGTGCTGCTGGACCGCCCGGAGATCCTCTCGGTGATGTTCTACCCGCGCCGGGATATGACGCCAGGACCGCCGGAGTCGGTCGATCTGCGCATCTCGGTGGACGGTGCGGAGCTGCACGCCCGCTTCTACCCGAACGATCCGGCAGGGCCGGTGGTGCTGTTTTTCCACGGCAATGGCGAGGTGGTGGCCGATTACGATGACGTCGCGCCGGTGTATCACCATTTCGGCATGAGCCTGCTGGCGGCGGACTATCGCGGCTACGGCCAGAGCAGTGGCCGGCCGGCCTTCACGACGATGCTGGCAGATGCCCACGCCGTCAAGACGGCAGCCTTTGCCCATCTGGATGCTGCCGGGTTTGGCGGCCCGCGCTTCCTGATGGGCCGCTCGCTCGGCGCGCTCTCGGCGGTGGAGCTGGCAGCAACGGACGCCGAGGGCTTCGCCGGGCTGGTGCTGGAGTCGGGGGCGGCCGGCATCCGTGGCTGGTCGCGCTTCGCCCGGCCGGGCGAGGACCCCGCCCCCTGGGAGGAGCTGCGCGCCGCCCAACTGGCGCGAATGGCGGCGGTGACGTTGCCCCTACTTACCATCCACGGCGCCGAAGACGAACTGATCCCCGTGCAGAGCGCGCTGGATGTACAGGCGGCGCTCGGCTCCGCCAGCAAGCGCCTGCTCGTGATCCCTCACGCCGGCCATAACGACCTGATGGCCGTGGGGCTACGCCAGTACTTTGAGGCACTGGCGGCGTTCGTGCAGGACGTCGGAGGATCGGCGAGCACCTCGCGGGAGACCGGACAGGGGTAGCCCTCGGCGTGGTAAGCAGGCCGCCAGGGCGGCAGGCTGGCTCTCACCCCTGCCGCCGGAGGCACAGGCGGAACACTGCCCCCCCGCCGCGCGAGAGAGGGGGTCGGGGAGTGAGGGCCGCACCCCTATGTGGCCATTCCTCCTGATCGCGCACCGGCCCAGTAAGTGAGCCCGTGGTAGGGCTACGTTCCGGACATGCTGTCCGGCGTAGGCCCGGTTGCGCTGTCCTCCAGTGGCTGACAGCCAGCACCCGCCTCATACGGTTAGCATGCAAACAAGCGCCGGTGCGCGCGTAAGCCGGCACGCGTGCGGTGCGCCGTCTGGGAAGGGGTGCCTGCGATGGTCACGGTCAGCGCGCCGCATGCAGCCTGGGACGTCCATACCGCTGCTGGGGACTTTCCGGCGGATGGCCTGGCCGCCGAACAACTGCGCTTTCTGCTGCGCTACGCGACCCTGGCGCCGTCCGTTCACAATACCCAGCCCTGGCGCTTTCGGTTGGCCGGCGAGGCGGTCACCCTGCTGGCGGACCGCTCCCGCCAGCTCCCCGCCGCCGACCCCGAGGCGCGGGAACTGCTGATCAGCTGTGGCGCGGCGCTGTATCACCTGCGGTTGGCGCTGCGCCGCCATGGCCTGCGCGACGACGTGTGCTACTGGCCCGAGCCGGCCGAGCCCGAAGCTGTTGCCCGCGTGCAGCTGGGCGAGCCGGTCACACCGGCGGCGGAGGATGAGCTGCTGTTCGCCGCCATCGCCGCCCGCCGCACCGCCCGAACGCCGTTGGAGGAGCGGCGGCCGGCGCCGGCAGTGGTGGCGGCACTGCGAGCGGCGGCGCGCGCCGAAGGCGCCTGGCTCCACACTGTCTCCTCCGAGCGGGCGCGGCGCGACATCGCGGCGCTGATTGCCGAGGGTGAGCAGTACGAGCGGGCCGATATCACCCTCCAGCGAGAGCGGTCGCGCTGGGCTGCGGGCTCCATCCTGACCTTTGCCACCGCGCACGGCATCGCTACCGAGCCATGGGAGATTGCCGCTGGGACGCCGCTACTGGCGGTGCTAGAGACCGAGGGCAACCACCGGGAGGACTGGCTGTCTGCCGGGCAGGCGCTGGCCCGGGTGCTGCTGCGGGCGGCCGCCGAGGGCGTGCAGGCCTCCTTCCTCAACCAGCCGTTGCACCATTCCGGACTGCGCGGGCGGCTGCGCGATATCATCGGCGGCAGTGATCACCCGCAGCTGATCCTGCGGCTGGGCTACCGCGCACACGCCGAGCCCGCCACCCGGCGGCCGCTGGCTGAGGTGCTGGAGGTTGCAGACTAACCGCACCGTCCTGCGCGGGGTTGTCATGGTGCGGCGCGCTCGGCACGGCCGGCACGGTCGGTGTGATACTCGTACGTCTTACCCGCCCAGCGCAGCGTGACGCGGAAGCCGGGTGTGACGGTCTGGGCGCAGGAGCGGCCGGCGGTGCCCAGACCCAGGCAGGCGTCTGGCCAGTCTTCGGCGATGACGTCGATGGTCTGAATCTGGCTGACATTGGCGCCCTCGGCGCGGGCCAGCGCGCGGCGGGCATACAGCACCGCCTGAGGCTGCCAGGCCATCCAGGTGGAGGCGCCATCGATCGTGTAGCGCAGGGCGGCTTTGGGCTGATCGCGCAGGCGGTAGGCGGGCACCCGGCGCGCCAGGCCCTCCAGCCGCGCTTCGCCGTGCTCTTCCAACCGGTCTTTCGGCAGCCGGTCGGTCCCCACGATCTCGGAGGCAATGTAGGCAACGTCATCAATCGTGGCGGTAGCGCCGGTCGCCGGCTTGAGCGCCGCGGTGCCCGCACGCTGCACGGCCGGCCCTTCGCCGCCGGAGCATCCGGCGAGCACCACGGCCGCCAGCAGCATGCCGAACCAGGACCGCATGGTACCCCCCTGTCATCAGCGTAGCGGAAACCAGCGCGGCCGATCCGCTACGCCGGCAGCGCGGCCAGCCAGATGACCGCGACCAGCCCGGTGGCAGGGGCGAGCAGCGTCCAGCCCGTGTGCAGGGCGGCCGGACCGGGACGGCGCAGGTAGAGCGCCACGGCGATTGCCAGCAGCAACGTCGCCGCCGTCAGCCCGGGCAGCAGCAGCCGTCGGTCGTGTCCCAGCGCCAGCCCCAATCCGAGCGCCAGCAGAATGGCGGCGAGGAAGCCGCCCCAACAGGCGGCAATCGCCCCGCGCCGCCCCAGCCACTGGGCGGTGCCGCGGACGCCTCCGGCTGCGTCGCTCTCCAGATCGGGTAGGGCGTTGGCCAGTTGTAGGGCGCCGCCCAGCAGCACACCGACCGGCCATACCCACAGTAACGCCGGGTTGAAGCGCCCGGTGGCGGTCCACACCCACAGCGGCACCAGCGGCAGGGCTACGGCGTAGGTCATGCTGCTTAGTGACGTACGCTTTAGCCACAGGTCATACGCCAGCCCCACGCCCATACCGGCAGTAGAGAATGCCAGCGCCGCCGGGCCAAAGGTCGCTCCCAGGGCGGTCGCCAGCGTCATCGCCAGCACGGCCAGTGCTCGCGCTACTGGCAGCGAAACGGCCCCGCGGGGAACCGGCTTCCAGGGCTTAGCGGCGGCGTCCAGCTCGCGGTCTATGATGTCGTTGACGATGCCGATGGCGCTCTGGGCGGCCAGCATCGTCCCGGCGAGGCGCAGCGCCACGCCCATACCGGGCCAGCCGCGCACCGCCACGGCGGCCAGCGCCACCGCGGCGGCGGCATTGAGGACCGTCGGGAACGGGTGAAGCAGGCGGACCGCGGCGATAACCGGCAGCAGGGCAAGGGATGCGCCTGCTCTGTGCTGCTCATGCGTCATCGTTTGATGTTCCCTTTTCCCTGTTCCCTCTCCCCTGGTATACTGCCGCTGGTTGGTGGTGGGAAACGGGTAGAGGGTAGGACCGGGATCGCGCAGGGATCTGCTGCATGGCCGGTCCTTTTTTGTGGCCCGTGAAGGAGGAGAGCCGCCGGTGTATCAGGAGTTGAGTATCTTCACGGGCAACGCCCACCCTGCCCTTGCGCATGCCATCTGCGACTACCTGGGCCGCCCCATCGGCCGGGCGAAGGTGTTTGAGTTCTCCAACGAGAACATCTTCGTCGAGATCGGCGAGAATGTCCGCCAGCGAGATGTGTTCATCGTGCAGCCCATCGTCTCACCCGTGAACACCCGGCTGATGGAGCTGCTGATCATGATCGATGCTTTCCGCCGTGCGTCGGCGGGGCGCATCACCGCGGTCATTCCTTACTATGCCTATGGTCGCTCGGACAAGAAGGACCAGCCGCGCGTACCGATCACCGCCCGCCTGATCGCCAATATGCTGGAGACAGCGGGGGTTGACCGCGTGCTGACCATGGACCTGCACGCTGGGCAGATTCAGGGCTTCTTCAACATCCCAGTGGACGAGCTGACCGCTGCCTACACCATCGCTGAGTACTTCCAGAGCAAGGCGCTGAGCGACATCGTGGTGGTGGCCACGGACCTGGGCGGGGCGAAGCGGGCCCGCAACCTGGCCGAGCGGCTGAGTGCACCGCTGGCCCTGATCGAAAAGCGCCGTGTCTCCAACGCCGACCAAACCGAGCTGATGACCGTGATCGGCGAGGTCAAGGGCCGTCGCGCCATCGTCATCGATGACGAGATTGACACCGCCGGCACGCTCATGCAGACGGTCCACGCCCTGTGTGAGCGCGGTGTCGTCGAGGTCTACGCCGCCGCCACCCACGGCATTCTTTCGGGCCCGGCCATCTCCCGCCTGTGTGGCAGCCCGCTGCGTGAGGTGGTGCTTGCTGACACAGTGCCATTGGCCGAACACAAGCAACTCGACGTGATCACCACGCTCACCATCTCCCCACTGCTCGGCCAAGCGATCAGCCGCATCCACACCGGCCAGTCCGTGGGCGCGCTGTTTCACTAGCGAGCGTGTCAGCGGGTCAGCGGTCAGCGGTCAGCTTTCCGCTACTGGTGAAACGATCCGAACACCTGCCTGCTACTCAGTGCCAACAATCGAGCGGAAGAGCCGTTTCGCGCGATCGCTGACAGAAGTAGCGAAGCATAGCGGCCTGGCCAGCGAGAGTATGCGTATCGCGTGGCGCTGCCCGCCTATCTGGCTAGGGTCTGCCAGGCGCTCGCCGCGCCCAGCCAGCCTCGCTCATTGGCGCGGCCTGACCACTACCTGTCCCTTCGTTCGCGTGACAGCGCATACGTGAACGAAGGGGAGGGAGAGGATCTGAAGCGGTTAGCTGTATTCCTCTCCGCAGCAGGCCGAGAGACGTGCGATGCGCTGCTGGGTACACTTGCCCCATGGTGACCCCGGTCGCTTTTGCTATGCTTCCCGCTCCCCGTACCCCGCTGATTGGGCGGGAGCTGGAACTTGCCGCCATCCGCGCGCTGCTGTCGCGTCCCGATGTGCGGTTGCTTACCCTTGCTGGTCCCGGTGGGACAGGCAAGACGACGCTGGCGCTCGCACTCGCCGACGCCGTCGCCAGCGAGTATCCCGATGGCGTCGCCGTCGTCGCGCTGGCAGCGATCCGCGACTCCGAGCTCGTCGGCCCGACCATCGCCCACGCGTTCGGTATCCAGGAGAGGACCGGGCATGCCGTCGCCAGCAGCCTTGGTGCCGTCCTGCGAGCGCGGACGACACTGTTGCTCCTGGATAACTTCGAGCAGGTGATCGAGGCCGCGCCGCTCGTTGCCGGCCTCCTCGCGCACTGCCCGTCGCTCAAGGTAGTCATCACCAGCCGGGCACCGCTGCGGTTGCGCGAGGAGCAGGTGTATTCGGTTCCGCCGCTGACGGTGCCACAGGTGACAGCGCCGCCGTCGCCGGAGTGGCTCGGCGCGTCGCCGGCGGTGGCGCTCTTTGTGGAGCGAGCGGGGCGGGTCGCGCCGGGCTTCGGCCTTACCCATGAGAACGCCGCGGCGGTGGCCGAGATCTGCCGCCGGCTGGATGGGCTGCCGCTCGCTATAGAGCTCGCTGCCGCTCGCGTGCGGCTGCTGCCACCCGCGGCACTACTGGCGCGATTGGAACGCCGCCTGCCTGTGCTCACCGGCGGTGCGCGCGATCTTCCCGACCGCCAGCGCACGCTCAGGAACACCATCGCTTGGAGCTACGACCTCCTGGACCAGGGTGCGCAGCGTCTCTTTCGGCGACTGGCTGTCTTCGTGGGCGGCTGGCCGCTGGAGGCTGCGGAGGCCGTGTGCGCAGCCGCCGGCGATGGTGGTCCATGGGAGGAACTCGCCAGGTTGGTGGACCAGAGCCTCGTGCAACGATTGCCCGCCACCGGTGGCGAGGCGCGCTTCGGCATGCTAGAGACGGTGCGCGAGTTCGCACTGGAACAGCTCGTCATGGCAGGCGACATTGATGACGCGGCCCGCGCGCACACGCGCTACTACCTCGAGCTAGCGGAGGCTGCGGCGTTCGACAGCTCAGAACGCGCGGTATGGATGAGACGGTTTGACGCGGAGCTGGCGAACGTGCGCGCCGCCTTCACCTGGATGCGCGAGGCGCCGAACGGTCCAGCCCTCCAGCTGCGGTTGGTGGTGGCCTTGCAGCAGTTCTGGGCGCAGCGCGGCTACGGCGTGGAAGGATATGCCTGGCTCCTCGACGCCCTGGAGCGAACACCCCCGGACGCCAGTCCCACCCGCGCCGCCGCGCTCTTTGCCGCCGGTCACCTGGCCTGGGGATGGACCGATGCGGCGATCGCACGGGGATGGCTAAAGCAGAGTCTTGCTATGTACGAGGCGCTCGGCGATGTGCGTGGGCGTGCGAACGTGCTCGCCCACTTGGCGGTCGTATCAGTATCGCTTGGCAACGGGCCGGCGGCCCTGGCCGCTATCGAGGAGAGCAACGCGCTGGTGCGCGCCATCGGCACACGATGGGAACTTGCGCGGGGCGTTAGCTGGCTTGGTTATTGCCACTTCATGCTGGGGGACTGGGACGCCGCCCACACCGAACTGACGCAGGGGCTCGCCCTCTATGACGAAGTCGGTGACCGGGACTCGGCGGCCTTCATGCTGCGCCTGCTGGGCTACATCGCGACCGCACGGGGCGAACACGAACAGGCGTGGCAGCTCATCACCGAGAGTATCGAGGCGAATCGGAGTGTGGGCGATCACCGCGGCGTGGCAACGTCCGCCGTCGCCCTGGCCGGCGTCCTCGGCCGCCTTGGACGTCCGCGTGAGGGGGCGCGCCTCGCCGGGTCCGCGACCGCAATGATCGAGCAACTGGGCACATACGGTGTGCAGCCAGGCGACCAGCGCGCGTATCAGGCGATCATGGCGGAGCTGCGTGCGGCGCTGGGAGACGCGGTCGTCGAGGAAATATGGGCCGAGGGGCGGGCATTGCCCCTGAATGAGGCGCTTGCCGTCCCCCTCGGACGCACTGCCGCACAATCCTCCGCGACCGCGGCGGCTGGAGCCGCGACCGGACACGCCGCCGGCCTGAGCGCCCGCGAACTGGAGGTACTGCGGCTGCTGGCGGCGGGCAAGAGCAACCGCGAGATTGCCGACGCTCTCGTCATCAGTATCAACACCGTGCTGCGCCACGTGAACCACATCTTCACGAAGCTGGACGTCCAGAACCGGACCGAGGCGGCTACCCTCGCCCAGCGCCGAGGCCTCGTCTGAGCCGCTCCCCGTCACCGATAGCAGGATGCTGTTATCGCCGGTGTGCTTCGGCATACCCGCGAGAATCACAGTGCCCTGCGATGGCGGCCCCTCCCCATCCTGCGAGGCTGTGGTCACGAGAGAACCACACCACAGGGAGGGACACGGCCATGACGACGCAGACGACCACCAACCAGCCGAGCACGAAGGGCACGCGGGCATTTATCGGAGCGACGGTGTGCACCGTCGCCGTGCTGAGCGGCGCGGTCCTGTGGCAGGCGCGGCCCGGCGATCACGTGGCGCCCCCCGCCACAAGCCAGAGAGGCAGCACCAGCAACGAGGGCGCACCAGCGCTGGGCGGGCTGGCCGAACGGTACCGGGAGCAGGCGCGCTCGGCGGCGGACGAGCGGGAGGCGCGCGTGACGTCGATGGGCGGGATGGCGGAGTTGTACGCGGCGCAGGCGGGCTCGGGCAGCGACGGTGCGCCGGACGGTAGTGCGGAACAGACAGGAGCGGAGCCGCGCTACGTGTACCTCGTCGGCTCCCAAGTGGCGGCCACGGCGATACGACAGTTCGCGGTAGGGGCCGGCCAGATCCACGTGGTCGAGACCGAGGAGGACGCATCCCGGGTCCGGGCCGGCTTCATTGGGCGCGGCGTCACGGTCATTGACCTGCGCGGCGCGCCTGGCGCCTGCGGCACCGATTTCGTGCTTGCCTCCTGTTAGGCCTCGCTGCGATGCCGGCCGATTCGCCGGGGGTGGGCGGCTCACACGCCCGCACCCGGCGGACCGCTGCGGCCCGGCGCCGCAGTGAGGGGAG
Source organism: Chloroflexota bacterium (assembly GCA_963170165.1). GTDB lineage: Bacteria > Chloroflexota > Dehalococcoidia > CAUJGQ01 > CAUJGQ01 > CAUJGQ01. Next base: position 28,680 of record CAUJGQ010000075.1, read on the forward strand.
TTGACGAGGTCTCACAAAGCCCGTTTATGGAGCTTCGCCGCCCGACCGTGGTTTCCGGCCCGCTTCCGGGGTGCGCCCGGTGCCACTGCTCACTCTGCGCCACCTTCGGCATCTCCGAGTCGACGTTCTATCGCGACGTAGCCCGGGACAGGACCGCGCCACTGCGGGTGCCACCAGCTGAGCCGGCCACGACACGGAGCGCCGAAGCATCAGCACACCAAGCCCTGAAAGTCACAGCAAGAGCGTAACGGACCAGCAGGGTACACTGGCGCGAGGGGCCGACGAACCATGCGGGAATTGGTGCTGCGGCAGCAAATGGCCGGAGCGCGCGGCGGCATGTTGCGCTCGCTGCGGCACCGCGACTTCCGGCTGTTCTGGGTGGGGTTGGGGCTGGCGCTCACCGGCTTCCAGGTGCAGCGCGTGGCGCTCGGCTTTCTCGCCTATGACCTCACCGGCTCGGCGCTGTTCCTGACGCTCGTCTTCGGCGGTGACTCCCTCCCCATGATCGTGTTATCCCCCATCGGTGGGGTGATGGTGGACCGCGTGAACCGGCGGACGCTGCTGCTGGTGACGCGCACGCTGATCGCCGCCACCGGCGTGGCCATCGGCGCGCTGGTGCTCACCGGCCTGGTGGAGCCGTGGCACCTGCTGGTCTTCGCACTCGCCACCGGCGTGCTCTATGCCTTCGATATCCCCGCCCGCCAGGCGGCGATCCGCGACCTGGTACCGGATGAGGACTTCTTCAACGCTGTGGCGCTGTCATCCAGCATCATCCAGGCGTCGCGCATCGTCGGTCCGGCCATTGGCGGGCTGGCGCTGGTGACGACCGGGCCGGGCGGGGCGTTTCTGTGCATGGGCGCGGGCAACCTCGGGCTGGTGGTGATGGTGGCGCTGATGCGGCTGCCGCACCGGCCTCTGCCGCGCACACAAGGCACCCTGGCCAACCTCAAGGACGGCTTCCGCTTCATCCTGCGCAACGAGCCGGTGTGGATGCTGATGCTGATGTCCGCCATCCCGGCGATGTTCGCGATGACCTATCAGTCGCTGACACCGGTATTCGCCGAGGATGTTCTCGGGCAGGGACGCGGCGCCATCGGTGCGATGCTGACAGCGGCAGGCGCCGGGGCGCTGGCCGGCTCGATGACGGTGGCCGCCGTGGGCGAGCGCTTCGGCCGGCCTTCCGCCTCAGCGATGGCCGCCATCATCTTCAGCCTGCTGGTGGTGGCGTTCGCCCTGTCACCCACATACCCGCTGTCGCTGGCGCTGCTGGTGGCGGTGGGGCTGGCGGGCGCGGTCTACTCCGTCTCCAACAGCACGCTGGTGCAGTCGATCACGCCGCGTGACCTGCAAGGGCGGGTGATGGGCGTCTATCAGTTGACCTGGAACGTGCAGCTGGCCGGCTCATTACTGATCGGCGCTCTGGCCGACGCGGCCGGTGCACCGTTAGCCCTCACCATCGCCGGTGTCATATCCGCCACCACCGTCGTCGGCCTGCTTGCCCTGCGCCGCAGCGTGGTGTGAGCCGGTGACCACCAACGTTGCCGTGGAGGGCCAGTGACTCGCGCCCGCATCTTCTTCGATGTCGATGACACGCTCCTCACCTGGGATCACCGGCTGCGCCCGCACGCGCGGGAGGTGATCGGCGCGCTGGCGGCAGGCGGGTTTGCTGTCTATCTGTGGTCCGGCGCGGGGGTGCGCTGGGAGGTGGCCTGGGCGCACGACCTGGCCCGGCACATCACCGGCTGCTTCGAGAAGCCTCTGTCCCGTCATCGTGAACGGCTGGCGGGGTTAGGCGTGCCATTCGTGCCTGATCACGTCGTCGATGACGATGAGGACATCGTCCGCGTCTTCGGCGGTACCCACGTACCCGCGCCGCTGGAGCCGTTGCACGAAGACCGCCACTTGCTGCGCGTGCTGGCCGATGTCGCTGCACGCTTCGGCCTGCCCGCACACGACGGCATACTGCATGAGACAACCTGACGGCGCGGGGCGGCCCGTACATTCGTTCCCTTGCTGACGGCCGGCGCTCGCCCCTATGCTGACGGCGATCCTTGTGGGGAGTACAGCGGCATGGCACGGCGCCGTTTGGTGGCACTGGTGGTGGGGCTGGCCCTGGTGACGACGCTGGGCTGGGGGCGCGTACCGGAGCGCGCACGGGCCGGCCAGGCGGCAGGCGTGACGATCCTGTTTGATACACACCTGCACGGCAATCTGACCGGCAGCGGCGATGTGACGATGGCTCACTACGCCGGCCTCATCGCGCAGCGGCGGGCCGCCAACCCCGGCGCGCTGTTCCTGGGAGCGGGCGATGACCTCGGCTCATCGGCGATGTCCTCCATCTTCAAGGGCAGGCAGATGGTGGATGCCTTCAACGCCATGGGCCTGGACGCCAATACCCTGGGGAACCACGAGTTTGACTACGGTCCGGACAACTTCTTGGAGCAGGCACGGGCCGCCCGTTTCGCCTGGGTAACGGCCAACGTCACCGATCGCCGCACCGGCGGGCCATTCGGTGAGGAGGTAGGGGTCCGGCGCTTCGTCATCAAAGAGGTGAACGGCGTACGCGTGGGCATCACGGGCGTCGCCTGGTTGTTTACCTCGGCCACCAACGCCGGCCCCAACCTGGTGGTAGACGACCCGGTCACGGCGCTGCGGTCGCTGACGCCGCGCATGCGGGCAGAGGGCGCGCAGCTGGTAGTGGTGATGTCGCACCTGTGCGGCGTCCAGGCGGAAGCAGTGGCCGCACAGGTGGACGGCATCGATGCCATCATTGGAGACCACTGTGCCGAGCGGCTGAAGGAAGCCAAGCTGATCAACAACACCATCGTCGCCCGCCGTGGCGATGAGTTTGATGCGCTGGGTGAGCTGACACTGCGTGTGGAGAGCGGCCGCCGGGTGAGTTTCTCCTATACCGATCACGAGGTGACCAAAGACACCCCGGTAGACCCCGCGTTGACGGCGCTGGTGGCGGATTACCGCCGGCGCCTGGATGCAGAACTGGAGGTCGTCATCGGCGAGACCACCGAGCCGCTGGACAACCGCCGGCCGGTGGTGCGCGGGGCGGAGTCCAACACCGGTAACCTCATCGCCGACACGCTGCACGCCTGGGGGAAAGCCGACGTCGCGCTGCAAAACGGCGGCGGTGTTCGCGGGGAACGCATCGTCCCGGCCGGGCCGGTGACACGCGCGACTATCCTGGAGATCCTGCCGTTCAACAACACGGCGGCGCTGCTGCGGGTGACGGGCGTCCAGCTGCGCGCGGCGCTGGAGAATGGTGTCAGTGGCCAGGTGGGCACGGCGGGCAAGTTCCCGCAGGTCAGCGGCCTGACCTTCGTCTACAACCCCGACGCCCCATCGGGCAGTCGCGTGCTGAGCGTGGCGGTCGGCGGCCGGCCACTGGACCCGGCGGCCACCTACACGCTTGCCACTAACGACTTTGTGGCGGGCGGCGGTGACGACTACACCATGCTCAGGGACGCCGAGGTGCTGATCCCAGCCGCCGCCGGCCCGCTGGTCTCCGTGCTGGTGATTGAGGCCGTGGAGGCAGCGGGGACGATTGCGCCCAAGGTGGAAGGGCGGATCAACACGGGGCGGTGAGGCCCGCGCTCACCGGCTGCTGCGCGGACGGTCTTGCCTGCGAACACGACATGGGCGCCAGCGCGGACGTGACGGGGCGGGCAGTGCGGACGCAGGCAGCACGAGCCGGTTCCACAGGTCCCGAGCGGTGACGGGCGGGCGCGGAATGGGAATCTCGACGCGCGGCCCGGGAGCGCGGTGGAGAAAGACGGCGCGGGGAATCAGCGGGTCTGGTCGCATCATCGTGCTCGTCGGTCAGCGTTCATGGACGCCCGCCCTGCCCGGCTGGATGCCGGCTGCACGCGCTGACCTCATGGTAGTGGTTCCTGCGCCAAGGTGGGGATACGGGGCTCATACCGCCCGCGCTGCCTGTGTCCCGCAGATAGCGCAGTAGCGCGCCCGGGGCAGCATGCCGCTGCCGCAGGCAGCGCACCAGCGCGTGCTGGCTGTCACCGTGGCGCGCTGCTCCGCTCCGGCCGTCAGTTCAACCGGTTCGGCATGTACCACCAGCGTTCCCGCCAGCTTGTCATGCAGGCACTGACGGTCTTTGTCCCACAGCAGCCAGCAGGCATCGAGCAGCCAGTAACCGGGGATGAGGAAGTTGAGCACCCCCGCGCCGATGGCTGAGCGCAGGAGCATCGTCCACAGCCCGGCGATGCTGCCGTCGGTGCGTACCACGCGGAGCCCGAGTAGCAGCTTGACCGGCGTCTGCCCCTGTGGCGCCACAGCCAGCCACCAGCCGGCATAGGCGCAGGCAGGCGTCAGGAGCAGGGCGATCAGCGCTCGTCCCTCGGCGTTGGTGTAGCGAAGGCTCCCGCCAAAGGCGAAGGTGACGATCAGGGCGAACAGCACCAGGGCAGTACCGGCGAACACCGCCAGGGCCGGCAGAAACAGCGCCGCTCCAGCCAGCCGCCTCCCCGGCTCCGCCACCTGCCAGCCCCGGTCATCTGGCGCCGCGAGCAGGCCGCAGGCCGGGCAGCGGCGGCCGCCGGCGCGGCCAGTGGCGCAGCGCGGGCAGGTAACGGCCGGCCGGTCAGCATCCACGGAGCGTGCTCGCGGTTATGGTTGTGGCGCGGGCGCGGGCAGGTTGACGGTGTTCTCCCGTTTCCCGGGAGCCACACTCGCTGCCCTGACAGCATAGGTGCCGGCCAGCCGGTCATGCAGCGCCCGCCGGTCCGTATCGATCAACAGCGCCAGCAGATCAGCGAGCAGGTACAGCGGCCCGATCGCAGCGAGCGGCCACAGGCCAAGGCGCTGGACGATGTATGGGACGATCCCGCCCAACAGCCACATGCCGAGCGCCGCCCGTACGAACAGCCGCACACGACGTGCGGCGCGGCCATTCGCCGTGATCACCCGCATCCCTAGCCACCGCTTGATGGGCGATTGCCCCTGCCCGGCCAGCGCCAGCCAGCCGAGCCCGTAGAGAATTGGTATCGCCAGCAGCGCGCTCCACATCAGCGCTTCCTGAAAGCCGGAGGGATAGTCCTCGGAGTGCTGCAGCGTGGAGAGGACGGCGATCACTGCAAGGAAAAACGGAACGACGGACAGCGCCATCGTGCCGGCAAACAGTGCCCCACCTGCCAGCCGCCGCCCCAGCCCGGCCAGCTCCCAGGCGCTGCCGTCCTGGGCAGTGAGGAGCCCGCACGCCTGACAGCTCAGCCCCCTGGCGCGGGCAGCCTGGCAGCGCGGACAGGTGAGGGCAGGCGCAGCCGTGGCCATGCTTCGGCTCCTGCGGGCGGGTACTCCTTCACCAACGTCATCCGCGGGCGTCGCGTTTCACCGGCCGGACGTCAGGCCGCAGGCGTGCCACAGACGGCGCAGAAGCGCGCATCTGCTGCGAGGCCACCGCCGCAGGTCCGGCAGAAGCGGGCGGCCTGGGTCTGCAGTGCGGGCTGCGCTTGGGGCGTGGCGTAAGCGGGCGCCGCCCAGCTCTGCGGTGACGGCTGCTGGCCGCCGTATACCTGCTGCGGCTGCTGAGCGTAGCCCTGCGGCTGGTTGTAGCCGTGCCCTTGCTGGCCGTAACCCTGGGGGGCTGCCTGCGGCTGCTGGCCATAGAAGCCGGCGGACTGCTGATCGCCGCTCTGGACGGCGACAGGTTCGGCCAAGACCACGTACGTGCTGGCAACTTTGTCGTGCAGGCACTGGCGGTCGCGGTCCCACAGCAGCCACAGGGCGTTAACCAAGCCGTATAGTGGCACGATATAGCCGATCACATGCTGGCCGATGATGGAACGCAGTAGCATCGGCCCGACACCGGCCGGCGCGCCACTGGCAGTGACGACACGCATCCCCAGCAGCCGCTTGATCGGCGTTTGCCCCTCCGGGGCGAGCATAAACCACCACACCCAGTAGGCGATGAACGGTGACATGAACGTCACGACCATCGCCCACACCATGCCAGTGGTCAGCTCATCTTCGTAGTAGTCATTGCCGCTGGAGAGCATCATCGCGATTACGATGATCGTGGCGATGACGGCCACAACGGGAATGGCCCCCCACAGCAGCGCGCCCGCGAACCGGCGCCCGACCCCGGCCAGTTGCCAGCTCGTGCCGGTATGCCCGGCAAGCAGCCCGCAGGCCGGGCAGGTGATCCCCTCAGGCCGGGTGGTGCGGCAGCGCGGGCAGGTGATGGCGGGCATCATCTGTGGATACTGCTGCGGATACCCCGGGTATTGCTGCTGCTGTTGATACATCGCCGCACCATGCCCTTCCGTTCAGGCGCCACCGTGTCCGAGAGCCTACCACGCCGGATAACGCGCAGAAAGCCCACGTGCGACAGAGGGCGCGTCGTGGTGGCGTTCGCAGGCCGGTCGCTGCGAAACGCCCGGTAGTGCGTATCCTCATTCGTTGGGTGGCAGACGGCCGGAACAGCGCAGGCCATCGAGAGCCATGGCGATCAGGGTGCCAGCGATGGCGTCGATGGAAAGGCGGCCGTCCTGGTGGTACCAGCGGGCCAGCCAGTTGCACATGCCGAGCAGGCCAAGGGTCGCTACCTTCGGGTCGAGATCGGGGCGCAACTCCCCGGCGGTGATACCTTCCTCTACCAGGCCGCGCAGCGCTGCCTCGTAGGCGCGCGACAACCGCCGGTACTCGGCCTGCTGCTGAGCCGTGCTCGGCGACGTTGCCGGGTTGAGGAACCAATGGGAGGACTCGGGGTAATAGCGGTCAAGATGGTGCAGGTGGGCGCGCAGGGCGGTGGCTAGTTTCTCGGCGGGTGTGGCGCTGCCCGCGGCGATCTGCTCGATCCCTGCGATCAGGCAAGCCGCCCGCTTGCAGTTCACAAGGAAGTACAACTCGGCCTTGCTGGAGACGTGGTAGTACAGGCTGCCCTTGAGGATGCCCAGCTCGGCGGCAATATCCTCCAGCCGCGCCGCCTCGTAACCCTTGCCGGCGAAGACGCGGGCAGCGGCCTCAATCACCTGTTCACGGTCACGTACCTTGGTCAACGCCGATGTCCTGTCATCATGTGGCATCCAGCATACGCCGTCCCCGGCTTGTCCTGAAACGGGCAAACCCGCATCTGGAACGCGGCACCGACGTGCTTGACACTGCGTGAGCCCTGACACACAATCGGCCCGAGTCAGATTCTACCGCCGTCTGAAACAAGCGTCAGGGTCCATTGCCGGCAGCAGGGCGTGTGCCGGCCCAGCATCGGGCTGGGCACGTGGTGAGGGAGTAATGAGGAGGGAGCCAACCATGGAGCGGCAGGTGCGGAGGGCGCTGCTGGGCAGGCGCGCCATGCTGCGGACGCTCGGCTTGGGCACAGCTGGAGCGTTCGTGGTGGCGTGCGGCGGCGGCGACGACAACAAGGGCGGCAGCGGCGGGCAGCCGGCGACGGGCAACACCGGCGGCGCGGCCACAGCCAACCCGGGCGCGGCGGCGGCGGGCGAGCAGCCCAAGCGCGGCGGCCAGTTGCGCTATGTCTGGCAGGGCACGTCTCATCTCGACGTGCATCAGGACAGTATCTCTGGCGCCCAGGCGATTGTCAGCGCCGTCTACGACCGGCTGCTGCGCTTCCAGGACAACGAGCAGATCCCGGAGCCGGATATCGCCGCGGCGATGCCGGAGCAGCCGGATCAGACAACGTTCATCTTCAAGATCCGGCCGAACGTGAAGTTCCACGACAAGGCGCCGGTGAGCGGACGGGCACTGACCGCCAAAGACGTCGCGTACAGCCTGAACCGGGCGCGCACCAACGACCCGCTGTTCGTTCATCGCTCCGAACTGATCAACATCGACAAGCTGGAAGCGGTGGACGACCAAACACTGCGGATGACGACCAAGTCGCCGGACGCGGTCATCCTGACGACGCTGGCCTCTTACCAGTACATCATGATTGCTCAGGAGACGGTGGAGAAGTTCGGCGACCTCAAGTCCGCCGACGCCGCCATTGGCACCGGTCCCTTCCAGGTCAAGAGCTTTAGCCCCGACACCGGCGCCGAGCTGGTGCGCCACCCCAACTACTGGGTGGCCGGCCAGCCATATCTGGATACGGTCAAGCAGCTCATCCTCTCCCCAGCCGACGCCTGGTCGCAATTCCTGGCGGGCAACCTGGAACAGGCGGCGCTGGCGGCGGAGCAGTACGAAGGGCATGAGTCCTTCGACAGCTTCCTCAAGTCCACCAAGCTCAACGCCTACGCCTACGACGGCGTCTCGCTCGGTTCGGCCCAGGCGCACTTCATGAACTCGGGCGATCCGATGTTCAAGGACCTGCGCGTGCGCCAGGCGCTGAACCTGCTGGCCGACCGGCAGCCCCAGCTCAAGTACGGCTGGCCAATCGGCGCCGTGCCCTCCATCGCCCTTGGTTACCAGCACCTGTCCTTCGGCCTGCCCAGGGCCGAGTACGACAAGCTGCCCGGCTTCCGCACGGGCAAGGCGGAGCGGGACAAGGACATCGCCGACGGGCTGGCGCTGCTCCAGCAGGCGGGCTACACCAAGGACAACCCGGCCAAGTGGGAGATCATGGGCTGGTCTGTGCCCAGCCGCACGATCGGCATTGACGAGTTGCAGCTCGCGGCCGAGATGTACAAGAAGGTCTCCGGCGGTGTGTTGCAGCCGCAGGTGAAGGGGATGGAGTGGGGCGCCTGGAAGCAGGCCGAGGCCCGCTACCAGTTCCAGATGATCTCCTCCGCCTATAGCATGGGCGCCGACGCCCACGACACGCTCAGCAAGATGTATCACAGCCAGGGTGGCCGCAACTTCGCCCAGTTCAAGGACCCGCAGTTCGACGCCATGCTCGACAAGGAGCGGGCGATCTTCAACATCGACGAGCGCAAGAAGGCCGTTCAAGACATGCTCCGCTATATCAACGACCAAGCGCGCGTCGCCAACGTCTGGACCGGCACCGGACCGGCCAAAGGCGCTTCCGTCGCCAATCTCAAGGGACGGCCGGCGCTGTTCGACACCGGTAAGATCGGGCGGTTGCACTTCGTGTAGCTGGTCAGCTGTCAGCTATCGGCGGTCAGCGGGGATTTCCCTCACCCCCAACCCCCTCCGACCGGCCGGGACTGCGTCCCACCGGTCAGGCGTGCGGGAGAGGGGGAGTGATGGCCGGGGATAGGTATCCTTCGGCTGAACCGCTGAGTGCTGATGGCTGACCGCTGATCACGCGGACAGGCTGACGAGCTACTATGGGCAAGTACTTGGTCCGGCGCCTGCTGATGTCGCTCCTGTCGATGTTCTTGGTGGCGTGCATCGTCTTTGTCGCGGTGCGGCTGATGCCGGGAGATATCGTTGATCAGTTCTTTCGGGATACCGGCTCCTCACCGGGGCAGGCCGAGCAGCTGCGGAACCGGCTGGGGTTGAATGACCCGGTGTACGTGCAGTTCGGACGCTTCATCCTCGATGTGGCGCGGCTGGACTTCGGCAAGTCGCTGTGGACCGGCCAGACGATCCTCGACATGCTCAAGACGCGCGCGCCCGTCACGCTGGAGCTGACGCTGCTGTCGCTGCTGCTCGGCACCACGATTGGTGTGCCGCTGGGGGTGTTACTCGGCGGTGTTGCGCGGCTCGCCGTTCGACTACGTCACCCGCGTCCTGTCGATCATGAGCATCTCCGTGCCCTTCTTCTGGATCGCCATCCTCACCGTGGCGGTGCCGGCGTATTACTGGCGCTGGTCGCCGCCGATCGGCTACGTCGAGTTCCTGGACAGCCCGGTGGAAAACCTCAAGCGCTTCGCCATCCCGGCGCTGGTGCTGGCG
>CAUJGQ010000076.1 GCA_963170165.1 Chloroflexota bacterium
CGATAGACGTGCTCCGCCACCGGCTGGGAACCGACGAACGACACGGCCGCCACCTGCGGGTGGGTGAGCAGTGCGTCTACCGCCTCATGCGCGCCGTTGACCACGTTGCACACCCCCGGTGGCAGCCCGGCCTCAAGCAGCAGCTCCGCGAAGCGCGCGGCGGAGAGCGGTGTCCGCTCGGAGGGCTTGAGCACGAAGGTGTTGCCGCAGGCGATAGCGAGCGGGAGCATCCAGTGCGCAACCATCATTGGAAAATTGAACGGGGAGATTCCTCCCACCACCCCCAGCGGCACGCGCACAGTCTGGCAGTCCACGCCGCGCGCCACCTCGGGCAGGCTGTCGCCCATCAGCAAGGTGGGCGCGCCGCAGGCGAACTCCACCACCTCGATGCCGCGCCGCACCTCTCCCCGCGCGTCGGCGATGGTCTTGCCGTTCTCGCGCGTGACCAGTTGCGCCAGTTCCTCCAGGTGCGCTTCGAGGATCATCTTGTAGCGGAACAGCACCCGCGCCCGCTCCACCACGGGTGTGGCCGCCCAGGCGGGGAAGGCTGCCGCCGCCGCCTGCACCGCCGCATCGACATCGGCCGCGCCGGAGAGCGGCACGCGCGCCAGCAGCTCGCCCGTCGCCGGATTGGGCACTTCCTCCCACCCTACGCCGCTCGCTGCCCGCCACTCACCGCCAATCAGATTCGCTAGCGTACGCATGGGAGGCGCCCCCTTCGGTCGTGCGGCATTCGGTTCGCCGTGGTTCGTATCAGGGAGCATACCGCGCACCGTGACCAGCGGTCAGCCGCCGGCTTCTCCCGGACGCCCGCGGCCACCCTAGCCGGCGATGCCGTGCATCCATAGTTTCAGCGCCTGAGCGCGGGCGCGAGCCTCGGCGCTGGGGCTACGGGTGCCGATGGCGGCAATCCCGGCGATCAGGGAGCCTTGCCGCCAGATAATGGCATCACCGCTGAGGGTGATACCGGAGAAGGCGCCGTCCAGCCGGTAGCGCAGCGTCTCCCGGCCGATCTCCGGCGCGGGGACGGGAGTGGCCGTGACGCCGAAGGCAGCCAGCGCGCCCAGTTGGGCATCGATGGCGGCGGCTAGCCCGTCCTGACCCGTCGCCTGCGCGGCGCTATCGTCGACCAGCGCGATGGCGACCGCATCGAACGAGAAGTTGAGGAGGCCAGGCATCCGCGCATACACGGCCAGGTAACTGGGGACGCCCATTACCTCCGCCTGGTCCACCGGCCCCGCCTGGACCGTCGTGAACCCCGTCCCCACCTCCTCCACCGCCAGCACCACCGCACCCAAATCAACCTGTGCGGTCGCTGCGCCCGGCATCGCCCCCCACGCCACCACCGCAGCTATCACCACCATCAGCCATCGCCGCATCTGCATCACTCCGGGGAAGTCCCCGCTGTTAGTATCCAACTCCCCCGGCCAATACTGGAGCGCGGACACGCGGGGATCCGCCGGCCGAGACGAAACCTAGCACGTGGCCTGGCCGGCCGTGTCGCACTGTCCTGTGTAGAACGGAATACAGACCGGAACCGCCGGACGCCGGAGGCAGCGGATGACGGAACTCACCCACTACTGGGCCAAGCTCGGGCGGAGGGAGGATGGCCGGGAGCAGCGCGGCTATCACCCGCTGATCTGCCATCTGATCGATGTGGCGGCGGTGACGGAGGCGCTGTGGGATGAGGTGCTGGCGGCGCCGGCGCGGGAGCAGATCGCCGCCGCGCTGGCGCTGCCGCCGGAGGAGGCGCGCGCCTGGACGGCCTTCCTCGCCGGGTTGCACGACACCGGTAAGGCGTGCCCAGCCTTCACCCTGCGGCCAGAGGCCCGCCCCCTGTGGTCGCTATACGGCGGGCGCGGCGGCTGGACCGGCCAGGCGAGCGACGCCCCGCACGGCGCAGTGACGGCGCGGGAACTGCCCGGCATCCTCACCGAGGCATTCGGCGTGCCCCGGCGGGTGGCTCTGCGGCTGGCGCAGATCACCGGCGGCCATCACGGAATCTTCTTTGAACCCGAACGTCTCAAAGGCAAGTCCGATGCGTTGGGCGGGTCACGCTGGCAGGCGGCACGGACGGCGCTGGTGCAGGATCTGGCCGCCCGCCTGGGCTCCCGCGAGCTGCTGCGGCGCGCCCCGTCCGCCCCGGACAACCCGGCCAGCATGCTCCTCGCCGGGCTGATCACCGTGGCGGACTGGATCGGCTCGGACGAGGAGCACTTCGGCTACGCCGCCGAGACAAACGGCACGCTACGGCTGCCGCTCGACACCTACGCTGCCCTTGCGCGGGAACGGGCGCAGACCGCGCTTCACGACGGCGGCTGGGCGAACTGGCGGCAGCCCGCGGCGCCGGCCGCGCTGGCGGAGCTGTTCCCGTTCATCACCGCGCCGCGCCCGCTGCAACAGCTGGCGGAGGATGTCGCGGCGGAACGTCCCGGCATCGTCGTGATCGAGGCGCCGATGGGCGAGGGCAAGACCGAGGCGGCGCTGCTGCTGGCCGATCACTGGGGGGTTGCCCCCGGCCCGCGTGGGTTCTACATCGCGCTGCCCACGCAGGCCACCAGCAACCAGATGTTCGGCCGCGTGCGCGATATGCTT
>CAUJGQ010000077.1 GCA_963170165.1 Chloroflexota bacterium
CTGGGTTGTTGTGTTGGGTGACCGGCTGCGGCGCTAGAAGCCGCGATAGCCGTAGGGGTAGCCGTAGACGACCGGGGTGAACACCACCGGCACGAACACCTGCACCAACTGCAGCTGGTAGACGCCGAAGTAGGGGTTGAATACCCAGCGGTACTGCCACTGCCACATGCTGTGCCTCCTCGGCTTGGTGCGCGTGCTGCGCGGTGCTCATCTCTGGTGAGTTGATGATGCCACCGCCCCGCCCCCGCCGAAGTCTCCGCCGTCACACCACCGCTGTAACCTAGATCACACTCCACGGGCACGCCGGACTCCCCACCGGCGCGGACCAGGAGCGGTCAACGCGCGGGCAGGGCACATCAGACAGCGCACCGAAGCGGCCACCATGGCACGGCTCCAGGATCGCCTGCAAGGCGGGCGGCTACACAAGCAAGAGGCGCTGCCCAGCGCGGGCGGCGCCTCTGCGATTCATCGAACGGCGACGGCTTACCAGCCATAGCCCCCGTACGGGTAGCCGAACCCCACCGGCACCACTGCCACCGGCACGAACACCTGCACCAGCTGCAGCTGGTAAACACCGAAGTACGGATTGAACACCCACCGATATTGCCACTGCCACATAGGTCATGCTCCTTGGCTGTGAACGGCGCTGGTCAGACGCCGCGAATCATCGTTGTGTTGTTGCTGAATCGGGCCAGGCTAGAAGCGCGGGTAGCCGTAGCCGCCGTAGACCACCACTGGCGTGTAGACCACCGGCACGAACACCTGCACCAGCTGGAGCTGATAGACGCCGAAGTACGGATTGAACACCCACCGATATTGCCACTGCCACATGGGGGGACCTCCTCGGTCATCTGCGCTCCGCCGTGCGCCGTTCATCTGCGGTGAGTTGATGATGTCATCGCCCGTGCTTCCCGGAAGTCAACGCCATCACACCGCGGCTGTAACCTGGATCACACTCCTTGGGTTGCCTGACAGACGTGCGAGTGCCGGCGCGGGACAATTGATGGGGAAAGAACCGGAGGTGAGCGATGAACGCACAAGCGCCCCGCGAGCGGTTCGCCGTAAAGGGCGGCGAGTTGATTGACCGGGTGAAGCAACTAATCCATGAAGGCAACGTGCGCAGTATCACCATCTCGCACGATGGCCGGGAGATTGCGTCGTTTCCGCTCACGATCGGGGTGATCACGGCCGTGGTTGCGCCGGTGCTGGTGGCCGTGGGCGCACTGGCAGCCGTGCTGACGGAGTGCACCATCGAGGTTGAACGGACGGACGCCGCGCCGCCGGAGGTGTAGGGAGCTGGGAGGTGTCGCTATGACCACCACCTTGCGCACGCGCTGCCCCCGCTGCCGGGGCAACCTGTTCTTGTTGAAGGATAACGGCGTGCCGGAGCAGGCCTGCCTGCAATGCGGGCGCCGCTACACGCTGGAACTGCAGCTCGTGGCGCACCGGCCGGAGCCGCGCGCCGCCTGATGCACCCGGCCGCCGAATTCGCGGTCAAAGGCCGTCGGGGTGTCAGGGTTTGCCTGACACGGCGGCCATAGGGGCGCCGGTAGTCTGGAATGTGAGGGAGCCGCGCTCCCCTGCATGAACACCGAGCGCCAGGGAGGGCCGGAATGGCCAAGTCAGGGCATCAACGCAAGCGGCGCGCCACCGCGCCACCGCCACCCACGCCGCCGATGAGCAACCGCGAGCGCACCCGCGCCGCCCGCACCGGCGGCCCGCACACCGCCGTGCCGGCACAGCGCACGAACAGCAGACAGACCATCCTCATCGCCGCCGGAGTGGCGGCTGTAGTGGTGGTGGCAGCCGTGGTGATCGGCGTGCTGGCGCGCGGCGGCGATGACCCCAAGACCGTCTCCACGAACACCAGCCTCGCTCCTGTGGAGGGCCGGGTGAAGGGGAGCGCCGGCGCGCCAGTGACGATCATCGAGTACTCGGACCTGCAATGCCCGAACTGCGCCAGCTTCGCCCTCGGCACGGAGAAAGAGATCGAGAAGCGCTACATCGAAACCGGCAAGGTCAAGCTGGAGGCGCGCAACTTCGCCTTCCTGGGCAAGGAGTCCGAGCGGGCGGCGCTGGCGAATGAGTGCGCCGGCGAACAGGGCAAATACTGGCAGTACCGCGATGTGCTGTATGCCAACCAGAAAGGCGAGAACCGCGGCGGCTTCTCCGACGCCAACCTCAAGCGGCTGGCCGCGACGGTGGGGATGGACGGTGAGACGCTGGGCGCCTGCATGGACAGCGGCCGTTATGACGAGCGCGTCAAGCAAGACCGGCTGGCCGGTCAGGCCTCGGGTGTGCAGGGCACTCCGTCGTTCTTGATCAACGGCCAGTTGATCGTCGGTAATCAGCCGCCGGCGGCCTTCTACGCCGCCATCGAGCAGGCGCTGGCAGGGAGGTAACGCCATGTCCGCTTGGCTCCGCATCCGCCCGTTGCCCGCCGCCATCCTCGCGCTGGCGCTGGCCGGCATGGGTATCAGCGCCTATCTCACCTCCCAGCACTTCGCTGACCGGCCGCCGATCTGTGGCGGTCTGGGCTCCTGCGCCACGGTGCAGCAAAGCGAATACTCGGAGATGGCAGGGATCCCGGTGGCACTGCTGGGGCTGGGCGCCTATGCCTTCATCGCCGTGCTGGTGGTGGCGCGTGATCGCTGGCCACTGGCCGATACGGGGCTGCTGGCCGCTTCGTTTGTGGGGGTGCTGTACAGCGTCTATCTCACCTGGGTCGAGCTGGCCATCCTCCACGCCGTCTGTCTGTGGTGCGCCGCATCGGCCGTCGTCATCACCCTCATCGCCGGGCTGGCGCTGCTACTCGTCCTGCGTCCACAGCCTGTCCCGGCCGGCTACGAATACGCGGAGATGTAGGGGCAGGGGAGCAGGGGGAGACCCTCACCCCCCGCCCATCGCTGATCGCAGACCGAAGGGAGTCCGGCAATGTTCAAGCACATACTGGTGCCGCTGGATGGTTCGGAGTTCAGCGAGCGCGCCATCCCTGTGGCCAAGCAGCTGGCCGCGGAGACGGGCGGGCAGCTGGCGCTGATTCGCGTGGTTGAGGTGGTGGCGCCGGGGGAGCACGAGCCGGGCGTCATCTCGTACCTGGATGAGCACCGTGTCGCGACGGCGCAAGAATACATGGCCCGGGTGGCGCTGCGCATCGGCAGCGAGGACCTGACGGCCGACACCTACCTCGCCCCCGACGCCGCCACCGGCATCATCGGCCGCGCTCTGGACAACGGCGCCGGCGCCATCGTCATGACCACGCATGGCACCTCATGGCCCGCGGCCGGCCATCTGGGCAGCGTTGCCGCCCGCCTGATCGCCGAGTCGCCCATCCCGGTGATCGTGGTGGGGCCAGGGGCAATGAAGGCCGTCGAGGTGGGAGCGAGAGGCTAAGGCTCTTGCCGTTCACCGCTCCGCAGAGCGAGGCGGGCGGCCCGCTCCCGGCGGCCCGGCGAACGCCTGGGCGATATGCAGATACTCGGCCGCGGCCACGCCCTCGGTGCGCAGCATTGTATCCAGCGGGTGGATGCGCTGGGTCACCACCCGGCAGAAATCCCCGGCCGGGCCAGTGATGCGCTCGGCGGCCTCCGGCGGACCCCACGTCCACACCGCACCAGAGGGTGCGGTCAGCTCCACGTACAGCGGCGTCTCCGGCGGCGGCAAGTCACGGTTACGATAGGCAAAGGCGCGCGTGACGTAGCCGAGATGGGCCACATGTCGCAGCCGGTCGGTATCCAAAGGGGTGACACCGGCCACATCGTGGATATCCAGCCCGTGTGACCAGTACTCCATCAACCGGGCGGTGATGAAACTCCGGGCGCTCATCGGCGGCCCCGCCCAGGGCAGGCGGGCCTTGGCGTCCAGCGGCGCCGCCAGCGCCACCAGCCGGGCGCGCGCCTGCCGCCACCAATCCAGCACCTGCGCGGCGCTCTTGCCCTGGGCGTCCACCATCGCGCGGGTGCGCGGCCCGCCGTCTGCCTGTCCGGAGAGACCGGGGAAGCGCCCCTCGGCGATGGTGCGCACCGCCGCCGCATCGACCTCCGCCAGGTGTACCACACAGTCGCGCAGGCTCCAGCCCGCGGCCGGACTGGGCCGGTCCCACGCCTCGGCGGACAGCGCCGCTACCACCCGGTCCAGCGTCTCCTGCTCCGCCACAAACTCCGCCAGCAACTCCCGCATTCCGCCACCTCACGCCCCGCGAGTGTACGGGTGGGGTGCGAGAAACGGGAAGCGGAGCCAGAGCCCTGCAGCCGCTAATGGCAGGTCCCCGAGCCCTTATCGGTGAAGCCTCCGGCGCTGACAGGCAGAAACTCCCAGTCGTAGGAGCCGGCGTGCAACGTCATCTTGAGCACGCCGAAGCCTGTGTCACTCTGGGCCTCCGTCACGGACGTTGGCGGGCGGAGGGCGTAGATCTCGGTGCCGCCGGTGCCAACCACGAACTCGCGAATGCCGCGAACCTCATCCGGCTGTCCTCCGGGAGTAAGCGGCGCATACCGCTGATAGTTGTGGTCATGGCCGGCGAGTACGATCTCTGCCCCGTAGTCGTACAGCGCCCGCCAGAAAGGTTGATAGGACGCATCGTTATGGTGCCCGCCGTTGCTAAACCGGGGATGGTGCCAGTACGCCAGCGTACAACTGGCGGCACTCGCCGCCAGATCCGCCCGCAGCCACTTCTCCTGCGCCGAGCCCGCACCACAACCGCCAACCTCTTTGCAGTTGCTGTTGAGCACGACGATGTGCCACGTCCCCAGGTTGTAGCTGTAGTAGCCCTGTGCGGGATTGCCTGCCGCGGCACCGAAATACGTGAAATACGGCAATGCGCCCGGCGAGCGATAGTCATGATTGCCGGCTGCCGGCAAGATGCGCGCCTTGTGCCGCCCCCAACTGGTGTTAAAACAGCGCGCATAGTCCCCTGGGCTGCCGTCTGGATAGGCGCTATCTCCCGCGTCAAAAACGACCACCGGCCCGCCGGAACCCTCCACCGCGGCGTCAAGCAAGCGCGCCGTAGCCTCGTCGTTCTGATGCACGCCACACTCTGCGATATCACCAGCACCGATGAGGACCGGGTCTGTGCCGGGGATTTCCACCACCGGCGGCACCATCTGCGCGCTGGAGCCCGCACCGCGCACCTGCGGCCGTGCCAGGGTCACCAGGATGAGCAGCGTGCCAGCCAGCGCCAGCCCTGCCGCCTGACGCCACCGTGGATGGCGGCGGGGGGCACGACGGCTGGCCGTATCGCTGGGCCCAGACATTGGGCGATGCATCACCACCATTCCACTCCGTCGCGGTTGATGGCATGCCGTGCACGCTGTCGGGCGTCAACCGCTGGATCTCGGGCGGCGGCCGGGATCTCTGGCATTACCGGGTAGCTCGGTGCCGCACGACCTCGGGCACGCGCTCGCCAGAGCTAACCTAGCACGCGATCGGTGAGCAAAGGTGGTGTGACCGTGTCAATCAGTGACAGTGAGCCAGCGCGCCGGCCGTCGCTGCCTGCACCCGCGCACCACGCGAGGATACGGGGGAGCGGGAGCAGAACCCCGCTCCCTACGGGTGGCAGGTGGCGAAGCCGCTGTCGGTGAAGCCCCCGGTGCTGGCAGGCAGGAACTGCCAGTCGTAGCCGCCCGCGCGCAGGGTAAGCCTCAGCACGCCGAAGCTCGTGTCACTCTGGGCTTGGGTGAGTGCGGTTGGCGGGCGGAGAGCGTACAGCCCCTTGCCGCCGGTGCCAACCACGAACTGGCGGATGCCACGGATATCGTCCCGTGCTCCGGCGGGAGTGAGCGGCGCGTACCGCTGATAGTTGTGGTCGTGTCCGGCGAGCACGACCTCTGCCCCGTAGTCGTACAGCGCCTGCCAGAAGGGCTGGTACGTGGAATTGTCGCTGTAATTGCCGTTGCTGAACCGGGGATGGTGCCAGTAGGCCAGCGTGCAGGCGGCGCCGGTGTTGGCCGCGAGATCCGCTCGCAGCCACCTCTCCTGCGCCGATCCCGCCTCGCAGCCGCCCGCCTCGCGGCAGTTACTGTTGAGCACGATGATGTGCCAGGTCCCCAGGGTGTAGCTGTAGTAGCCCTTTTTGGGGTCGCCCGCCTCCGCGCCAAAGTACTTGAAGTAGGGCGCCGCGCCACGCACTTTGTACTCGTGGTTGCCCGCGCTCGGGTAGGTGCGTGCCTCGTGCCGGCCCCATGTCGGCGCGTAGCAGTTGACGAAGTCCTTCTCCGTCCCGCGTGGGTAGGCGTTGTCTCCCGCCGTAAATACCGCGACCGGCCCGGCTGCCCCCGCGACGGCAGCATCGAGTAGCTTCGCCGTCGCCTCGTCGTTGTCGTTGCCGAAGCACTCGGCAATATCACCCGCGCCGATGAGGATTGGATCCGCGCCAGCGACTTGCAGAGAGGCGGGAGCCCCACCTGAAGGAACGCCAGTGATGTGCGGACGAGCGAGCGCCACCGCTGGGAAGAGCAGCACACCCACCAGCACCGGTCCTGCCGCCCACCTCCACGCTGGCCGCCGCCACCGCCGGATGGAGCCATGCTCGCCGGTGCCACCGGTCTCGGTGTTTGTGCCACGCATCACCATCGCTCCTTCCGAATGTCAACCGGCGAAGAGATGCCATAGTCGTACTGCGTTCTATCTTCGTTCGTACACTACGTCATCACGCTATCCGTGGTCGCGTGACTGCACGTACCGTAGGCGCGTGTTTGTGCGCTGTCAAACAGAGACAGTGCCCTGCTGGCAGTGACCGGGGGATGCCGTGTGAACGACAGCGATGGTGAGCCCGAATAGCGCAAAGCGATGCCCTGGAAACACCTCACAGGCTCCAGGGCATCGCGCTGCGACTCACCACGAATGGCTGTGCTACGGCGCGGGTGGGTTCATCTCCAACGCATGCAGATCATCACGCACCGCGCTGATCACGAGATCGCCGCCGGGGGCCTGACCGGTGATGGCGGTGATCGGCAGCCAGTAGTCGCGGGCCAGCGGGGCGCTGACCTTGAAGCGATCCTCTGTTACTTCGGCCACTGTGCCGAGAACGTCGCCACTGGGGGTGAGCACGGGCAGGCCGAGCGCCGGGCCGCTGTCTTCGCGGAAGCTGCCGTCGGCGTTAAACGTGTATTCGGCCGAGCGTTCGCCGATGATCGCGGTGCCCAACGCGACCGCCTCATCACTGAGCACCATGCTGTTGGGGTCAACGCCTGGGTCCTGGCCGCGCTCCATCGCCGTTTCTCCATGCGTCGCTGTGGCAGGACCGCCCGCGTGGTGCGCCAATCCTTGCGGGTCATCGACGGCCAGGCGCTCGCGCCGCAGCGTCAGCGGCACCTGCACGGTCCCGGTCGCCGCCTGCCGGCGAATGATGACCTCCTCGGCCACCACCGTCCGGCGCGACACCGCCGGACGCTCGCATCGCACCGGCGCCGCCACAGCGTAGGGGACAAAGGCCAGCGCCGGATCGGGGTCATCTCCTGCCGGGTCAAAACGGGCAATGATCGCCCGTTCCTCGCGGAGCGGCACCTCGACGGCCGCCCGGCGCTGCTCCACCCGCAGGTGAATGCGCACCTCGCCCGCCCGTCGCGCCGTCACCTGGATATCTGGTTGCTCGGCCCGCAACGTCAGGCGTTCCTGCCCGGGTTCATCATACGCGCCGCCGGCCAGCTCCGGCACGACCGATGGCCGCAACACCACCCGCCGGCCCAGGTCATCGATGTGACGGATATCGCCGCCGGCCACCGTCACCGGCCGGGCGCCACCCTCCGGCTCAATCACCAACTCATGGATACGCAGCCCATCCTCGCCGGTGACGGCGCGGGCCACGGCGCCTGCCCGCCGGCCGTGGCTGTCCACCGCCTCGTAGCCCTGTACATCGTAGACGCGCTGCTCATCCATCGGCGTGCTCCGTGTCCGGCTGCCGCCGTTCCTCCATCAATAGATCGCCGCTGTGCTCGACGTCGATCTCCTCGCGGCGCAGCGTCTCGGTGACGCGCTCTACACGGCGGTTCTGCTCGCGGCGGATGGCGATATCCTCCCGCGCCACCACCTCCTTGGAGACGTGCACCGTCTCACGCAGCGTGGTGATCTCGATGGTTTCGCCGGCGGCCAGCTCGCGGTCATCAACGATCACGCGGCCGCTGCCGGGCACACGCGTGATGACCAAGCGCTCCTCCCGCACCGGCACTTCAACGGTCTCTGTGCGTTCGGTCACCTGTTTGACGATGCGCACCAGTCCCGCCTGCTCGGGCCGGGCCTCGGCATGCAATTGCTCTTCGCGCAGCCGCATCACGTACGGCTCATCACCTTCAAGCTCAATCACACGCAGGCCATCCCGCGGCGCGCCGTCCGCGTGCGTGTGGTCCGTCGTGGTCATGACGTGGCTCCCTTCGGGGCGGCGGCCGGCTGCTTGCATGACGCCGGCCGCGCTGTGCTGATGGCCCGCGTGCTCGCCTACCCGCCGTCCTGCGACCTCGGCTCGCCGCTGGCCGGCTGCCGGTTACCGGTGGTAGCCGTCGCGGTGTACACCGTCCGGGCACGGCCGTTGCCGTTGCGGGTCGGGCCGGCAGCCTGCGCCTCCTCCATCGCCTGACGCACATCCTGCTTCATGCGATCGCGTGTGCTCACCTGCTGCTGATACGCCTCGGGGGTCATCATCAACTGGCGCGAGGTCAGCTCGGTGTTCGGCACCTTGATCACCCCCTGCGCCGTCTCCAGCGTGGTGAACAGCGGGCCGATGGTGCGGACCGTGCCGGTATAGGCGCCGGTCTGGATCGGTGTGCCCGGCTCCAGCTCGGAGCGCAGCATCCGGCCCAGCGTCAGGTCGCTCGCCGCCTGGCGGCCACCCAGCCCAAAGGCGAGCACCAGCGTGCCAACCACCAGCGCCAGCATGGCGTACCACAAGCCGTTGACGATATCCGGAGCGATCTCCAACATGTCCAGCGCAGCGAGCGCGGCGAAGCCGATCACCGTGAACCGCGCGACCGTGGCCAGCAGATTGGCGCCGCCGAAGCCGGCCGAGCCGAGCGCGCCGCGCACAACGCCTGCCAGCAGATTGCCTGCCAGCGCGCCTGCCAGCAGCACGACAATCGCCACCGCCACCTTTGGCAGGAACGCCACCACATCATCCACCACCTGGGAGACCTGGGGCAGGCCAAAGGCATCAAACGCTGCCAGGAAGAAGATCAGGTAGACAAACCACTTGGCGATGGTGCCAACCACGTTCGCCGGGTCCATCCTGACCCCGGCGTTGCGCAGGAAGGTATCAACCTCGGCCTTGTCCGCAATCTCGTTGAATCGGATGGCGCGTAGCGCCGTAGTGACAAGCTTCCCCACAATTCGGCCGATGATATATCCGGCCAGGATCAGCAGCAGCGCGCCCAGCAGCTTCGGCACGAAGCCGAAGAGATCGGCAAGCGCATCGGAGAAGGCGACGCGGATCGACTCGCCCCAGGACATGGCATCCCTCCCAAGCAGCACAACGCCGGAGACGGCGCACGGGCCTTCGCGCCCGGTGGCCGCCCCCGGCCCGCTGGTGAATGACGCTAGCCGCGGCGCTCGTGGTCGTGACCGTCGTGCGTCTCGTGACGGCCGGTCATCCCTTCGCCCCGCACCTCGACATCACCGTTGGTCTCAATGCGCGCCTCTTCGCGGCGGACGGTGTCCGATACGCGGCGGGTCTCCTCCACCGCGCGCTTGCCGGCGGTGACCTCCTCAGTGGCGACCGTGCGCTTTTGCACGTCGACCTCTTCCTCCATTACCGGTACGCGAATCTCCTCGCGCCCGTCGCCGATCTCGCCGGCGTCCACATCGCCACTGACCGCGCGGCGCTCGATGTAGACTTCTTCGCGGCGCACCGGCACGTCGATGCTCTGCTGCTCCTCGACGACTTCCTTGCCGATCACCACTTCACCCGCCTCAACGGCGCGCTTCTGCGCGGTCAGCTGTTCCTCGTGCAGGCGCACGCGGTCACGCTCGCTGGTGTCCCAATCACGCGTGCCGGTGTGGGTGTGCTCAGCGTCCGTGGTGTAGCCCGCCGAGGCACGATAGTCCGTGTCATGCTCGTGGCCGGTGACCGTCGTGTCGGCGCGGTAGTCGGTCATGCGTCCGGATTCGACGTCAACGTCATCCGGGTTCATCACCTGGTAATCGCCCAGCCGGTCCTTGGCGATGCTGAGCATCACCTGACCACCATCACCATTGCGGACGGCGTCGGTGCGCAGCCAGTAATCCGGCTGCATCGGCGCATCCACCTTGAAGTAGTTGCCCCGTACTTCCTTCACTTCGCCCAGTTGCTCACCGTCAAGCGCAAACACCGGGGCGCCAACGGTAATCCCGCCTCGCGACATCATGATCGTTCTGTCCTCCGTCTGCTCTTTCGCGCTGGTACTGACGGGCGGGCGCCAGTGCTCTTTGTATCGTCACGATACGTCTACGAGCAGGCGATAGCACGGGGGGGTGAGCCAGGGAGTAGGGCCGGGAGCATATCCGCGGCGCGCGCCAGGCCGCGGGTGCGGTTCACTCCCCACCAGGCGGCGCCGTGCGCACGCCCGGGGTTTCCTCAACCGGCGCCGCACCCAGCCCAGCCGTACGAAATTCCGCGGGCTGCTGGCCGGTGTGGTTGTCTGCGGCGCGTACCGGCCCCACGCCACTGGGCTTGTAACCCGGCGCATAGCCGTCGTGCGGGCTGATCGTCTGGTCGGGGTCGCCGGTCTTGTAGGGGTCAAGATCGCCGGTGCGCAGCCGCAGCCGGCACGATGCTCCTTCTGCCCCCGCTACCGCGCCGTCCTGCAGCCAGAAGTCGGGCTGCAACGGCGCATCGATCAGCAAGTAGCGTCCACGCAGTTCTTTGATCTGGCCGACCTGTTCGCCGTCCGCGTCAACCACCATCATCCCCGGCTCAATGCGCAAGTTCTGCATTGCCGACACCCCTTCGTATACCTCCACCGTCCCGCGCATCCCGGCACAATGGAATGCACACGGGAGGTATTCGATACTGGCGGAGAGTGGCAGGCCAGGCCCGGTAGCGCGGAAGGACGGTTGAGAGTGGGGGATGTACGGCCGGGCGGCTTCCCAGGGGCAGCGGCAAACGCCAGCATCAGCCCGTTGCCGCGCATCGCTCGCGTTCCCGGCAACGGGCTGATGCTGGCGTACCGAGAGTGGGGCGCGGCAGCGAACGGCGCCCTACCAGTGGTGCTGCTGCACGGGCTGACCGGCTCGGGATCTGGCTGGGCGCCGGTAGCGGCGCAGCTGGCCGCGGCCGGACGGCGGGTGATCGCGCTCGATGCCCGCGGACACGGTGACAGCGACTGGGCGGCAGATGCCGCGTATGCCGGCGATGCGCACTTCGCCGATGTCGCCACCGCGCTGGGGGCGCTAGGCATCGAGCGCTGCCTGCTGGCGGGGTACTCGATGGGCGGCGGCGTGGCGATGCTCACCGCAGGGGCGCTGCCGGAGCGGGTAGCGGCGCTGGTGGTGGTGGATACCTACCCGGCGCCGGAGATGACCTCCGGCTCCCGCCAGATCGCCGAGTGGGTCGCCGCGCTGGCCACCCCCCGACCCGGTGCGCCCCGGCTCGCGTTTGACCCGGCCATTGCCCGCCGGATGGCAGAGGATCTGGCCACTGGCACGGCGCAGCGGCTGGATCTCTGGCCATTCTGGGAGACGCTCTGCCAGCCGGTGCTGCTGGTGCGTGGCGCACTGAGCACCGTGCTACCCGCGGCACTGGCCGCGGAGATGCTGGCACGCCAGCCGGCCGCCCGGCTGGAGACCATCCCCGACACGGGCCACCAGATCCCCTTCGCCCGCCCGGCGGCGCTGGCAGCGCTGATGCTGTCCCTTCTGGAGGATGTGGCGTGACGGAACTGACCGACGACCTGCGCGGTGTGCTGGCGGCGCATCCGCAGCAGGTACGTGCCTGGCGGGCCGGGGCCCCGGGGGCCTGGGGGCATCTCGCCGGACAGGGGGTCCTCGCCGCCCGCCGCCGCACCGGCCGGCCGCTGACGGAGACCGAGCGCCGCGCCGTGTGGCAGGAACTGTGGGACCTGCTCCAGGCGGCACGCTCCTAACGGCGCGGTTGCTCCAGCAGTTGCAGGAGGTTGCCGTCCGGGTCGCGGAAGGAGGCCACCCAGCCGCCCCAGTGCTCCTGCTCCGGCGGCCGCACGAAGGCCACCCCGCGCGCCGCCAGCGTTGCCGCAGTAGCGTGGATACTGTCCACACCGAGGTTAACGGTGACGCGCACCGGCTCCACGGCCGGGCCGTGTACCGCGCTGTGCAGCCCCACACTCAGCCGGATGCCGCCGGGCAGGTCAAATGCCACAAAGTGCGGCCGGACGCTGTGCACCGGCAGCCCCAGCACCTCGCGATAGAAGGCGGCCATCGCCTCAATCTGCGCCGTCCAGATGATCACACCGGCGAGTTGCATCAGTCCTCCCACACGAGGGTACGAGCAAGAGCAATCAGGGGGTAGGAGGCGGAGATGGGGCGGGCTCGGGTATCGTGTAGCTATGGCCCGAGCCACGCCCCACTGCCTGCTGCTGGACCACGATGACACGCTGGTCGCGACGTTTGCGCTGCGCTCGCGGGTGTGGGCGCGCGCCGTGCTCGACGTAACCGGCGCCGCCATCGACGGCGCGGAAGAGCTCGCCCGCGACATGGGCAAGACGGTGGAAGCCACGGCACTGGGCCGCACTGCCGGTGACGCGGCGCTGGCGGCAGAGCTGGTGCGCGTCTATCGCGAGCGGTACTTCGCCGCCTCGGCGCGAGAAGTCGCAGCGTTCCCGGGGGTGATCGAGACGCTCACGGCGCTGCGCGCCCGCGGCGTGCGGCTGGCGGTCGTCACCTCCAAGCTGCGCACCGGGGCCACGATGGAACTCGAACGCGCCGAGCTAGCGGCGCTGATGGACGCGGTGATCGGCTCGGAGGATGTGCAGCAGCACAAGCCCCACCCGGAACCGCTGCTGGCCGCGCTGGCGTTGCTGGGCGAGCCACCCGCCGCCGCCGTGATGGTGGGCGATACCCCGGCCGACCTGCTCGCCGCCCGCGCCGCCGGGGTGCGCGCCGCCGCGGCCCTGTGGGGAGCGCTCGACGCGCCGCTGTTGCGCCGCCATCAGCCCGATTATCTGCTGGACAGGCCGGCGTCGTTGCTGGAGCTGTGCCCATAGCCGGCCCGGCAACGATGCGCGGCTGCGCCGGTCACGGCTGGCCGTCTCCTGGTTCAGCACAGGCCGGGGTGATCCCCCAGCGGGCAAAGCGGCGGCGATGGCGGGCAAACCCATGATAGGCGCGCTCCTCCAACCAGAAGCAGCCGGGCAGCGCTGCCACCCGCGCCGCCAGACGCCAGGGGCCACCCATTTCGCGCAGGATGGTATTGACCGCGGCGGCGGCGGCAGCGCGCCGTCCGTCCGCCGTCACCGTCTGTAGAGCACGGTCTGCCTCGGCGCGGCTGATACCGAACCGTTCGATGACGCCGGGCGTCTGGCTGGGCAGCACCAGCACACGGCTGGCGGGCACGCGGGCGCGCAACCACGCGGCCATCCGCGTTCACACCCCTCACCAGCCGTCAAACAGCACCAGCAGCCGCCACTGCCCGGCTAACCGCGGGTCTGGTTCGGACATCGCCGCTCCCCGGGCAGCCGGCCACCACGGCCCGTGCTACCCTGCGCGCATCCTACACGAGGGCAGGGGCATGACAGCGACGCACGAACACCGGCTGACGCGTGAGACGGTCCACCACGCCTGGGACCGCTCCCTGCCACCGCTGCTGACCATCGACCCAGGCGAAACCGTCACCTTTGAGACGCGCAACGCCTCCGATGGCCGGGTGACACCGGAGAGGCGCTCCGGCGTACAGCCACCACCCCGGCAGGACGGGGGCTTCCGCGGTCACCCGCTTACCGGACCGGTAGCGGTGCGCGGCGCCATGCCGGGCGACACACTGGCCGTCGAGATCCTGGCGCTGACGCCCGGGCCGTGGGGCTACACCAGCTTTGCCCCCGGCCGCGGACTGCTGCCGGATGACTTCGGCGATCACTACCTGCACCTGTGGGACCTGACGCGGGACCCGGCGCCATTTGTGCGCGGCATCCGCCTGCCGCTGGCGCCGTTCCTGGGGGTGATGGGGGCGGCGCCGGCCGAACCGGGGGCACACAGCACTATGCCGCCGCGGCGCAACGGCGGCAATGTAGACACCAAGCAACTGACCGCGGGCGCCACGCTGTACCTGCCCGTGCTGGTTCCGGGGGCGCTGTTCTCCTGCGGCGATGGCCACGCCGCCCAGGGCGATGGTGAGGTATGCATCACCGCCATCGAGTGCGACATGACCGCCACCCTGCGCTTCGACCTGATCAAGGGGCAGGAATTGCCGGAGTTCCAGTACCGCACGGCCGGACCGCTGGACCCGCGCACGAACACCGCTCCCTGGTACGCCACCACCGGCCACGGCCCCGACCTGATGGAGGCAGCGCGCGCCGCTATCCGTCACCTGATCGCCTGGCTGGTACGCGAACACGGCCTGACGCGGGAGGAAGCCTACATCCTCTGCTCTGTCGCCGCGGACCTGCGCATCAGTGAAATCGTCGATGCACCCAACTGGGTCGTCTCGGCGCTGCTCCCTCTGAGCATCTTCGAACAGACGGAAGCGCAATGATCAGCGCGGAATCGAGGGAGCCTCCCGCCACCCGGCAGCGAACCGTTCCACGTCTATCCCGATGCCGGATGCCGCCGTTCACAGCGGCGCGGTGAGAATGGGGGCGGTGGTGGGGGCGGGGACGCGCTCACGTTCCAGGGTGACAGCCACGGCATCGACACCGGTAAGGTCGGGCAGGGTGGCGATGTGATGGCCGCGAGCATCGGGGACGAACACGCCCAGATCCTGCGGGGTGCTGCCACGGATGGCCCACAGCTGATAGACGTCGCTGCCGGCCGGTCTGGGCAGGGCAGTGAACACGGCCAGCGCCGGGCCCTGGGCGCGCCGGACCACGGCCCCGTGCAGCGCCTCTTGGCCGGGCGCGGGGGCAAACGCCACCGACCGGCCGCCACCGGCGAAGGCATCGATGAATCGCTGCTGCGCCGCCAGCCGCTCCTGGCGCTGGTCAAGCTCACCGCGCAGTTGCAGGTTCCACAGGCCCAGCGCCAGTGCGGCCAGCGCCGCCGCGGCCGCCAACAAGAAAAACACGGGACGGCGGGGGAGCGACGAGCGAGCCGGCGCCGGTGCACGGGCAGTCCCCGGCACCGGCCCGCCCCCCCCAGATACCGGATACCGGATGCCGGATGGCGCGTCTTGCGGGGCGGTGTCTTCGCGGGCGGTGGCGAGAATGCGGGCGCGCAAACGGGCGGGTGGCTCGACCGGCTCCGGCGCCTCGGCCAGCAGCCGCGCCACCGTTGCCAGCTCGTACACATCCGTGTGAGAGCGCGGACAGCCATCCAGGTGCGCCTGAGCCGCCGCCACCTCCTGCGGCAACGCCGCACCAAGCGCCAGTGCGCCGGCGAGCTCTTCCAGCTCGTCGCAGTCCAGCACCAGGGTTCCCGCTTCTGCCTCAGGCATCTCGCTCCCATGCGCGCAGCGATCCGCGCAGCCGCTCCAGCGCCAGCCGCATCCGGCTCTTGACGGTGCCCAGCGGGATGCCCATCCGCTCCGCCACCTCTGGATACGCCAGCCCGCCAAAGTACGCCAGTTCTACCACGTCTCGCTGTTCTGGTGGCAGCGCGGCCAGCGCCGCCCGCACCCGCCGGCCGTCCACCGCTTGCATCGCCTCCGCCTCCGGGTTATCCGTCGCGGCCAGCACGAGCGTATCGACGGGCAGCACGCGCGCCACCTGGCCGCCGGAGCCGCGCAATGCATCAATCGCCCGATTCCGCACAACAGTCAGCAACCAGCCTCGTACCGCACCGCGCTCCGGCTGATAGGTGTGGCCCCGCCGCCACAGCGCGAGAAATGCCTCCTGCACCACGTCCTGGGCGGTTTCGGCGTTGCCGGTCACCCGCAGCGCCAGCGCGTGGGCGGCGCGTCCATGACGGTCGTACAGCTCAGCGAGCGCCGCCTCGTCCCGGGTGACCAGCCGCGCCAGCAGCGCTGCATCCGGATCCGAGACCGCGGGCCCATCTCCCGTTGCCAATATCGCTCCCGCTCTCTGGTGCTACGCGCCCGCGGCCATCGCGGATCAGTATAGCGGTCAGCCGTCAGCGGGAAGACCCAGCCTCGCCGTGCAGACCGCCCCTCAGGCGCTGGTTGCCGGGGATGTCCATCGACTGTCCCCTGTCCCCTCGCCCCTGTACC
This sequence comes from Chloroflexota bacterium, assembly GCA_963170165.1. Taxonomy (GTDB): domain Bacteria; phylum Chloroflexota; class Dehalococcoidia; order CAUJGQ01; family CAUJGQ01; genus CAUJGQ01. The sequence continues at coordinate 16,253 of CAUJGQ010000077.1, forward strand.
CTGACAGAGATGACAGCATCAGGACGGCGCAGGCCGAACCCGCTCCAGCGGTATGACCAACGGTTGACGGCCCGGACACCGGAGGGGGTGGCCCGCCGGTTCCTCATCAGTCCGGCCGGCAACTTCCTCACCAACACGGCGCTGTTCGTGCTGCCGGAGCAGCTCAACCTCCAGCCCAAGCATCGGGTGCTGGATATCCAGGCCGGCGGCGGCGCGTTGTTGCGCTTTCTGGCGGCGCGGGTGCCGTTTGAGCAGCCGCCTGCCGGGATTGAAGCATCGCTCCCGGCGCTGCACCTGGGCCGGCCCGCCGCAGGCGCGCCGCCCATCAACCTGCTGGGCGGGCGGCCGACCTATTTGCCCTTCGCCGATGCGAGCTTTGACCTGGTGATTGCCGCGCACGTCTTCCGGCGGCTGGCCGACCACGGCCTGGTTCAGTGTCTGCGTGAGGTTGAGCGGGTACTGCGGCCCAATGGCGTGCTGGTGGGCTGGGAGTTCGCGCCGCTGTCCTCCGAGTGGCTCAACCGTCTGCACGTACGCCTGCTGGCGGGCGACGTGCTGCCGCCCCACCTGCGCGGCTTCGGCCCGCTGTCGCATTTCGCACTGGAAGCTGGTTTCGTCCGCATCGAGCGCCCGTTGTTGCGCCCCTTCCTCGTTCCTCCCATCCCCCATACCGCCATCTTGGCGCAAAAGGGGCAGTAGGTAGCCGCGGAGAGGCGGCACGGTCGCTGTCGGGCCTCGTTCACCCCACACAACGCCAAAGAAGCGGGAGCTGCCGCCCCCGCTTCCTGGTGTGCGTTGTGCTGTGGGTCATTCCACCGGTTGCCGCCGAGCGGCGCCCGGGTCTACAGCCGCCAGAAGTTGCCGGCGGTGATGACGTTGCCGGCCTGCTGGCCGCCGGGGCGGTTGATGCCGGTGTTGTTGACGAAGCCGTTGACCATCACGCCGGGGCCGTAGTGGGTGAAGTTGCCACCGGAGATGACGTTGCCGGCCTGCGAGCCGAAGTTGTTGCCGCTGTTGTACACGCCGCCACTGATCATGGGGTGCCTCCCTGGTGCTGCTACCGGCGGGACCGTCCCGTATGCCCCGTCCGCTGTGTCTGTAGGATGCCAGCCCCCGCCCGCCCCGGCTGTTCCCCCGCACACACCACCACCGTCAGCGCGCGCACACGTTGGCTGTCTCCCCGATGACAGGGAAACTACGGCCCGGCCAGCGCGGCCAGAGGAGTGACGGGCTGCCCGGCGGCGTAGATGGCGCGGATGCGGCGCGTGTGACGGATATCTGCCAGCGGATCGGCCCCGAGCAGCACCAGGTCGGCGGCGTGGCCAGGGGCGATACTGCCCCACTCGCCGGCGCTACCCAGCAACTCGGCGGGGCGCCGGGTAGCGGCGCGCAGGGCGTCCATGGGTGTGAGCCCGGCGCGCACCAGCAGCTCCAGCTCGCGGTGTAATGAGACGCCGGAGACGATGGCGACATTGGGGCAATCGGTCCCCGCGACGATGGTGCCCCCGGCGCGGTGGAAACCACCGGTGAGCGCCAGCAGGTGCTCCCAGGCGCGGCGGGTGCGCGCCTGCGCCCGCTCCGATGCGCCGGCCGCCGCCTGCCGTCGCTCGGCCCACCGCTCCTGCAGCGTACGGGCGACCGGTGGCGGCAAGAGCGACAGCAGGGGTGTGCACTCCGGATCATCCAGCGCCATATCACCACCGTCTTCGCCCATCGCCGCGGGGCGGGCGGCGTACAGGACAAGCGTCGGATCGAGCGCCGTCCCGGCAGCCAGCAGCCGTGCATATAGCCGCCGGACCGCCTCACCCTCCGGGTCGACATCCGGCAGCCAGCGCCACATCCAGCCGCCAAACTCGAATGGTGTCAGCGCGCCCGGATCGGGCAGCCGGTGTTCCTCCGGCGCCAGCCCGGCAAACACCATCAGGTGCTCCAGGCAATCAACCCCGGCTTCAGCGGCGGCCCCGCCAGTGGTGGCCTGCTGGTGCATGAACACCCGCAGCCCACGCGCGTGCGCCCGCGCCACCGCCCGCCGCGCCGTCTCCGGCCGGACGGTAATGTACAGCTTGATGGCGTCGACACCGGCATCCGCCAGCTCATCCACAACGGCTTCGACCTCGCCGGCGGCGAACCCGCGCGACATGTGGGCGAAGCCATCGAAGGGTGTCCCTTCCTCCAGCAGCGGCCCGGCGTAGTGCAGGCGCGGGCCCGCCACCTGCCCTGCCTCCAGCGCCGCACGCGCGGCTGCCAGATCCGGCAACCGGCCGCCCAGGTCCAGCACGGTGGTCACCCCTGCGGCGGTGAACATTGACAGATGCTGCTGCTCCGGTGGGCCGATATGGACGTGCATATCGACCAGGCCGGGGATGGCGTACGCACCGTCCGCCGCCACCACCGCCGCCCCTTCCGGCACGGGCGTGGCGGCGCGCGGCCCCACCCGGGTGAAGCGGCCACCCTCCATCACGATCACGGCATCGGCCAGCGGCGGCCCGCCCAGCCCGTCAATCAGCGTCGCGCCGGTGATAGCAGACGGGCGGTCGGTAGCCATGGCACACCTCGAAGAGGAATGACGGCGGGCACAACGGTGCACCCAAGCATACGCTGGCCTGCACCCTTTACCCTGCCGCGGCGCACATCCGCTCAGCGGTAGCGGCATCGGGGGAGACGAAGTACAGCAGCTCCTTGTTACGCAGGTGGCTGACGCGGCCCACCCGCCGGCCCTCGGGATTGTAGATGCCGATCTGCGCGCCCACGTAGCGCTTGTACGCCAGTTCGCGCACGGTCACGTGCCCGCGGGTGGCCAGCATCCGCTCCAGCTCGGCGCGGGAGAGGTAACCTTCGTTGTTGAAGGAGACGATCAGGTGCGGCGCCCGCACCGCACTGATCACACGCTCCAGGGCCGGGCCGATGCCGGGGCGGGAGTTGAAGGGGCTACGGTAGGTGCGGCAATCGGCGCGCTTGCAGGCGACGCCGTACACGGCCGGCGCGTCCCAGCGCACCAGTGTCTCCCAGATATGGTAGTTGCCCCGGTAGCTATGCTGGTTGTACGGCGGATCGAGATACGCCACATCGCACGGCGTCGCGGCCGCATCCTCCGCCTCCCGCGCCAGCGCCAGGCCGGGGCCCGGCAGCACTGCCGGCAGCCGCAGTTCGATATCGGCATAGGCGCGCGGCGCCCACTGCTTGAGATAGGCCATTTGCAGGCCGGTGGTAGAGTCCACCCGATCTGCCGCCTCCATGAGCGAGACCAGCAGCACCGCCTCCAGCGCCGGCGGCAGCGCCCAGGCGGCGATCTGCTCGCGCATGGCGTCGATGCGGGCGCCGTTCTTGGGCTGGAAATAGCGGGCGCGCTCGCAGAACGTTGCCGTGAAGTAGCCGGGGCGAGGTGGTAGTGCTGTCAGATCGCGGATCAGGCGCGCGGCCGTCTCCCCCACCTCTCGCGCATCTGCCTCCACATAGCAGCGGGCCAGCGTCGCCGCGTAAGCGTTGTGGTCGTTGGCGGTTACACCGAAGGCCGCGCGCTTGAGCGCGTGCCCCACCCGCGCCGTACCGGAGAACAGGTCCAGCACGGTGCGTGCCTCCGGCACGGCCCGCACCGCGGCGACAATGTGGGGAACCAGCAGACGCTTGGAGCCGAGATACTTGATCATAGCGGCCGGCGTAAGCCGTCAGCGAACAGCGCGCAACGGCTGCATCGCTCTCGCGAGTGTACGGGCAGGTCTGCGCCCTGGCCAACCGCGCAATGTCTCGCGTCCCTGGTGGGGCTCTGCTACGCTCAGGGGCGCCGGGGGGCGGATGAGAGGTTTAACAGATCGCTAGCATCCCGCCGGTGAGTGACGCCTACCCTAGAGCTATCGACTGGCCGCGCCGGCTTCCCGCTCCGGCTGTGGACCCATGCAGGACAGGGCAGCATGAGCGGCTTCCGCAGCATCCCACCACCTTCACGCACGCCTCCGGCGCCGCCGCCTGCCCCACCGCCCAAGAGCCGGCTGCGTGCCGTGCGTGCATTCGGGCCGCGGCTGACGCTGCCGCTGACACTGCTGGGCGGGGCGATGCTTGGTGTGCTGCTGATGCTGGTGTACCTGGAGCTGCAGCCGCCCAAGGGTGCGTACACCGACGAGGATATCCGGCGGCTGGCCCAGGAGCAGATCGCTTCCATCACCCCCTCGCCGCCGGTGGAGCCGGTGCTGTACGCCCAGATCCGGCCTGCGGTGGTCCATATCACGATCGCCGGGCGCAACGCCGACAACACCTCCTTCAGCGGGCGCGGCAGCGGCGTGGTGGTGGATGAGAACGGCAGCATCCTCACCAGCCTCCATGTCGTCCAGGGAGCTGAATCGGTGGATGTGCGCTTCTTCGACGGCACCACCGCCCGCGCCACGGTCAAGCAGCGCCAGCCAGAGCGTGACCTGGCCATCATTCAGGTTGACAGCCTGCCAGAAGGGGTGCAGCCCGCCACGTTGGGTGGCGGTGTCAACCCGGGCGACCGCGTGCTGGCCATCGGCAGCCCCTTCGGGTTGGAGGCAAGCGTCTCGATGGGCATCGTCTCGGCGCTGGGCCGGCGCTTCACCGTCGCCTCCACTGGCCAGGTGTTGGAGAACATGATCCAATTCGACGCCGCCGTGAATCCGGGCAATTCCGGCGGTCCGTTGATCGACATGACGGGCCGGGTGGTGGGCATCGTCGCCGGTATCGCGAACCCCACGAACCAGAACGTCTTCATCGGCCTCGGCTTCGCGGTCCCCATCGCCGCCGCCGCCGGGCTACAAGCGCCGATCCAGTAAGGCAGCCGGCTATCAGCGGTCAGCGGTCAGCGAGGGTGCCACGGTGGTGCTGCACGTCATCGATGGTCCACCGGCTGAAAGCTGAGCGCTAACCGCGCGACCGAAGGGAGCCTCCATGACCACCATGCCTCAGGACATACCGCCGCAGGAGCCGCAGACGCCGGTTGAGCAGGTGCTGTACGAGATCAAGAAGGTGATCGTCGGGCAGGAGTATCTGCTAGAACGGCTGCTGGTGGCGCTGCTGGCCCGCGGGCACATCCTGGTCGAAGGCGTACCGGGGCTGGCGAAGACGCTGGCGATCCGCACGGTGGCGGAGACCATCGGCGGGCTATTTAAGCGCATCCAGTTCACGCCGGACCTGGTGCCCGCTGACCTGGTGGGCACCCGCATCTACAGCCAGCAGACGGGAGAGTTCACCACTTCGTTCGGCCCGGTGTTCACCAACCTGCTGCTGGCGGATGAGATCAACCGCGCACCGGCCAAGGTGCAGTCCGCCCTGCTGGAGGTGATGCAGGAGCGGCAGGTGACGATTGGCCGCGAGACCCACCGCGTGCCCAACCCCTTCCTGGTGCTCGCCACCCAGAACCCCATCGAGACCGAAGGCACCTACGCCCTCCCGGAGGCGCAGGTCGACCGCTTCATGCTCAAAGTGCTGGTGGACTACCCCACCGAGCGGGAAGAACTGGTGGTCGTCCAGCGCATGACCGGCATCTTTCAGCAGCCGCGTCAGATCATCACGACTGATGAGCTGCTGGACCTGCAGCGCCAGGCAGACAACGTCTACGTAGACCCCGAGCTGATGGAGTATGCCGTACGTATCGTCGGCGCTACCCGCCGCCCGGCGCAGTACGGCCTGCAGGACGTCGCCCGCTACCTGACCTTTGGCGCCAGCCCGCGCGCCTCCATCAATCTGGTGCTCGGCGCCCGGGCGCTGGCCATGCTGCGCAGCCGCGAGTACGCGGTGCCGCACGATATCGCAGACCTGGCAGGAGACGTACTGCGCCACCGGCTGGTGCTCTCCTACGAGGCGCTGGCCGATGGCGTCAGCGCTGACGCGATCATCGCCCGTATCATGGAGCGCGTCCCGCGCCCGGTGCGCCCGCTGACGGACGAAGGCCGGTTCGCCCCCGCGCGGGCGCAGGCGGGAGAGGGCGGCCAGGGCCAGGGTCCCGGGCTGGCCTATTCGGGGTAAGCGATTCCCCTTGCCCGCGGGCGGGCGAGGGGAGAGGGTGAGGGAGAGCCGTCCGTGCCCAAGAAACCGCACGACACCGCGCCGCCACCCGCGCCGGAACAGCGGCCGAGCGCCGAGCGCATCCTGCAACGGCTGGACTGGCATGTAGTCCGGCGGCTGGACGGTGTGCTCCAGGGCGATTACCGCTCGCTGTTCTACGGCCACGGGCTGGATCTGGCCGAGGTGCGCGAGTACCAGCCTTCGGATGACGTGCGCTACATGGACTGGAATGTGACGGCGCGCATGGGCACGCCGTACGTGCGCCAGTATCTCGAAGACCGAGAAATCACCGCCTGGCTGCTGCTGGATCTGTCGCCTTCGGTGGACTTCGGCACCGCGCGGGCGCACAAGCGTGACCTGGTGATCGACTTCGCCGGGGCGATGGCGCGGCTGCTTACCCGCCACGGCAACCGCGTCGGCGCGCTGCTGTACTCCGGCGGCGTGGACGAGGTGATCCCCGCCCGCGGCGGCCGCACCCAGGCACTGACGCTGATCCACCAGCTCACCCGCCCGGACCGCCGCCGCTCTGCCGGGCCGACCAACCTGACCAGTGTGCTGGACCGCGCCGCGCAGAGCATCCGCCGCCGCTCACTGGTGTTTGTGGTGTCAGACTTTATCGCGGCGCCGGGGTGGGAGGCGCCGCTACGGCGGCTGGCCCACCGCCACGAGCTCATCGCCGTGCGCCTGCGCGACCCGCGCGAGGAGACGCTGCCGGATGTTGGGCCACTGGTGCTGGAAGACGCCGAGACCGGCGAGCAGATGTATGTGGACACACACGACAAGCGCTTCCGCGAGCGGTTCGCCCGGATGGCACGCGAGCGGAACGCGGCGTTGAGCCGCACCTTCACCCGCAACGGTATCGATGTGCTGGATCTGTCCACCGATGGCGATGTGCTGCGCGAGCTGGCGCGGTTTGCTCTGCGCCGCCGCCAGAGCCGCGGCCGCCACGCTCCCGCCGGCCTGCCATCGGAAAGTGTGTTGGGCTCATGGGTAGAGGCGGCAGGCGGATAGGGGACAGCGGCCAGGGAGATGCGGCAGGATGCGCCGCTCGGCGGGCAAGCGACAGCAGAGCATCCTCCTCCTCACCCCTCGTAGACGGGATGTAGTGCGATGACCTTCATGTGGCCACAGGTGTTGCTCGGGCTGGCGGGAGTGCCGCTGCTGGCGCTGGCCTACATCCTCATGCAGCGGCGGCGGCGCAAATACGCCGTGCGCTACGCCAGCCTCGCCCTGGTGCGCGACGCCGTCGGCCGCGGCCCCGGCATCAAACGCCATATTCCCGCCGCGGTCTACCTGCTGGCGCTGGCGGCGATGGTGGTAGCGATGGCCCGCCCGCAGGCGCCGGTAGAGGTGCCGCGCAACACCGGGACCGTTGTCCTCACCATCGATGTCTCCGGCTCGATGCAGGCCACCGATGTCAAGCCCAACCGCATGGAGGCGACCAAGGACGCCGCCCGCCAGTTCGTCGAGCGCCAGCCCAAGGGCGTGAAGATCGGCATCGTCTCCTTCTCCGACTTCGGAGCGCTGGTGCAGGCGCCCACGCGCGACAAGGACCTGGTGCTTCAGGCGATAGACCGGTTGCGCCCCCAGCGCGGCACCAACATCGGTGGCGGGTTGCAGGTGGCGCTGGACGCCGTGTACGAGGGCGCTGACATGCCCCGGCCGGACCGTACGCCGGAGCCGAACGGGCCGCAGGCCGGCCGGCCGCCGGGCGTCGCGGCGCCGCGCGTCACCCCCGCCCCCCGCGCCGATGGCAGCAAGGCCCCTCCAGCCAGCATCGTGCTCGTCTCGGACGGCGAGAGCAATGTCGGCCCACCGCCGCTGGAGGTGGCGCAGGAGGCCGTCAACACCGGCGTGAAGATCTACACCATTGGTATCGGCACCAAGGAAGGCTCCACGCTGCGCATCCAAGGCCGGTCGGTGTTCACCCGCCTGGACGAAGAATCGCTCAAAGGCATGGCCGATATGACCGGCGGCCGTTACATGACCGCCACCAGCGAGGCCGAGCTGAACAAGGTGTATGAAGAACTCGCGCGCGAACGCGAGTTCGAGAAAGAGAAGACCGAGGTGACGTTCATGGTCACGCTCGGCGCCCTCGTCCTTTCCATCATCGGCGGCCTGCTCTCCCTGCTGTGGTTCAACCGCCTACCGTAGGACCGGCAGCGGGAGGCCGCCAGGTTCAATCCCATGCGGGGGCCGGCGGCCACGGGGGGCGAGCAGCGCGAGCGCGGAGCGTGCCCCCCGTAGCCCTGTCACCGTCCCGTGAACGCCGGCGGGCGCTTTTCGCGGAAGGCGGCACGGCCCTCGGCAGCATCTTCGCTGCCCTGGCTGAGCAGCGCGGCGAAGCTGTTCAGCGAGAAGGCGGTGTCCACGTCCTGATACAACCCCTTATGTAGGGCGTACTTGGTGAAGCCGAGAACACGCGTTGGCCCGGCTGCCAGCTTGCGTGCCCACCGCTCGACCGCGGCCTCAAGCTCGTCATCGGGCACGGCGACGTTCACCAGCCCCAGGCGCTCCGCCTCCTGGCCGTCCACCGTGTCACCGGTCATCAACATTTCGGTGGCTTTGCCCAGGCCAATGTAGCGGGCAGCGATGGTAGTGCCGCCGGTGATGCCGCGCTTGACGAAGACAAAGCCAATCTGCGTGCTCTGGGCTGCGATGCGGATATCGCAGGCGAGGGCGATCATCGCCCCCGCCCCCACCGTGTGGCCATGCACACCGGCGATCACCGGCTTGCGGATGTCGTACAGCGCCTTGAACAACCGCTCATAGCCGCCCTCGCGCCGGAGCGTGTATTCCAGCGTTTCCCAGTCCGTCCGGCCGTCCGCCATGCCTTTGACATCGTCACCAGCACAGAAGGCGCGGCCCCGCCCGCGCAGCACGATGCAGCGCACGGCCGCGTCGCGCTCCCAGGAGGCCAGCGCCATGCAGGCCTGCTCAATCAGCGGGATGTTGAGCGCGTTCAACCGGTCCGGCCGGTTCAGCCACAGCGTGGCGATGCCGTCCGCCACCTCAGTATCGATATACGTCGCTGTTGCCGTCATGCCAATGACACCGCCTCCATGCCCTGGTAGTCCCAGCCCTTGGGCACGAACGTTCCCTTGACGTTGGGCTGCCATGCCTGGTGATCGTTGCGGTTGACCGTGTACGTCCGGTACAGGTACTTCTTCCAGTCCTTCTGCAATTCCTTGATATAGGCGACGCGTTCCTTGTAGTCGAGGATGCCGCGTTGCTTCTCGATGCGCTTGTCCAGGTCGGCGTCGTTCACCTGGCCGTAGTTCTTGGTGCCCTTGGAGTGGAAGGTAGGGTACAGGTAGTTATCCGGATCGGGGTACGCTCCCATCCCGATCGCCATCAGGTTGAAGTCGCTGTCCACCTGGTTCTGCAGGTAGATGGTGCGCTCCAGCGGCTTGAGCTGCAGCTCGATACCGGCCTTGGCCAGCATCTGCTTCATCAGCGGCAGCTCGTCCTGGGCGAAGGTGTCGATATTGGAGTACTCCACCGGAATGGTGAGCTTGGGCTGTCCCGCCGCCTCCAGCAGCTTCTTCGCCTCGTTCAGGTTGGTGGCGTAAAGCTGCTTGGTCTCTGCATCGGTCAGCGACCACTCGCCGAAACCGAGCGGCACGAAGGTGGCCGCCCACACGCCATCGTTGCCTAGCACCAGCTCTTGGATCTGGGCGCGGTCAATGGCCAGGTCGATTGCCTGGCGAACGCGCACATCGCGCAGGGCTGCGTTGCCCTTAGCGCCGACGTTGTACATCTTGTGAGTGCCGCCCAGGTTCGGGAAGGTACGGATCTGCGCCTTAGTGGACTTCTTGATCTGGTCCGACTGCTCCAGCCCCGAGGCAATGTAGAAGTGCAGCTGGCCGGCGAGGAAGTTGGCCAGATTGGTGGAGGCGTCGGTAATGAACTTCCACTCAATCGCATCCAGGTAGGGCAGCCCCGGCTTGTAGTAGTCCGGGTTCTTGACGAAGCGGATGTTGCTGCCCTTGGTCCACTTGTCCAGCATATACGGGCCGCTGCCTACCCAACGCTTGTCCAGGTCTCCGTCGGCTTCCACGAGCTCGCGCGGCACCGTGCCCATGCCCTGGCCGGACGCCAGGTCGCTCATCAGGCCGGCGGAGGCGAACCGCAGCTTCAGCACCACGGTGTACTTGTCCGGCGTCTCAATGGCGGAGACGGGCTCCACCTTGTAGCCGTGGACGTACTCGGCGCCGGTGGTGGCCACGCGGGTGAGCGAGTACTTGAGGTCCTCTGCCACCACCTCGCGCCCGTTCAGTGGCGGCAGGTTCTGCCACTTGGCGCCCTTACGCAGCTTGAAGACGACCTTGTCCCCGGTTTGCTCCCACGACTCGGCCAGGTCCGGCCGCATGGCATAGGTGTTGAGGTCGACGTACGGGTCGTAGCTGGCCAGCCGGCTAAACACCAGGCTGGAGGCGTTCTGTGTCGGGGTCGAGATCGTGCGCTGGAAGTCCAGCCGCTGCAGGTCACTGCCGGACAGCACCAGTGTCCCGCCCGGCTTGCCCGCCGGCACCGTAGCCGCTGCCGCCGCCGTGGTGGGCGTGGCCGGGGCAACGGAGGCCGCCGCCTGCGGGGCGCTACCGCCACCGCTACTGGTGCTGCTGTTGCTGTTGCTGTCGGAGCCGCAGGCGAGCAGATACGCCGCCCCCGCGCTCAGCGCCCCCAGCGCTCCCCGCCGCAGCATCGTTCGCCGTGTGATCACTGTGATACCCCCCTCTGGTTGGGGACGGGGAGCAGGGGGCAGACCCTCACCCCCGGCCCCCTCTCCCGCCGCGAGAGAGGGGGCGTGGCGCCCCTGGTCCCTATTCCCTACCCCCGCATGCGCGGGTCCAAGACGTCGCGCAGCGCGTCGCCGAACGCGTTGACACCGAAGACGACGATGCTGATCGCCAGTCCTGGGAAGACCGCCATCCATGGGGATGTGGTCATGAAGCGGCGGCTGGGACCGCTGAGCATGCCGCCCCAACTGGGTGTCGGCGGTGGGATGCCCAGCCCCAGGAACGATAGCGAGCCTTCCGCCACGATCGCCGTGCCGAAGCTGACCGACGCCAGGACGATCACCGGCGCCATGGTGTTGGGCAAGATGTGACGAAAGACGATGCGGGCGCCTGAGGCCCCCAGCAGCCGTGCCGCCGTGACGTAGTCTTCCTGGCGGGCCGATAGCACCACGCCGCGCACCACACGCGAGGCGTTCGGGATGGCGCCTACGGCGATAGCGATCAGCACGTTGCGCAGGCTGGCGCCCAGCATCGCCACCAGCGCCAGTGCCAGGATTAGCCCCGGAAAAGCCAGCATCACCTCCATCGCCCGCTGAATGACATTGTCCACCCAGCCACCGGCGTAGCCGGACAGCAGACCAAACAGCAGCCCCGTGCCGATGCCCAGCACCGTCGCGGCCACGCTGACGTATAACGAGATGCGGGCGCCGTAGACAATGCGGCTGAACAGGTCCCGGCCGATGTTATCCGTTCCCATCGGGTGGGCCGGCCGGGGCGAGAGCAGCCGCGCCCCCCGAATCGACTGTTGCGGATCATATGGAGCGATCAGCGGCGCCAGAGCGGCAACGATGATCAGCGCCAGCACGATGGCCCCGCCGGCCGCGCCGAACGGCTTGCGCCGCACGAACCGCAGCACACCGCCCAGCGCTCGCCCGGGCAGCGCTGGCGTATGCGCCGGCCCCGCCACCTGCAACGCCGTCAGCTCAGCCATAGCGGATCCTCGGGTTCAGCATGGCGTACGAGAGGTCTACCAGCAGGTTGATGACGGTGTACACCAACCCGAACATCAGCACGTTGGCCTGTATCTGCGGGTAGTCGCGCTGGGAGATGGCATTGATGGTCAGGCTGCCGAAGCCAGGCAGGTTGAAGATCGTCTCGGTGATGACCGCGCCGGTGAGCAAGCCGCCCACCAGCGCGCCGAACATGGTAATCACGGGCACCATCGCATTCTTGAGCGCGTGGCGCAGAATGACAGAGCGCGGCGCCAGCCCCTTGGCGCGGGCGGTGCGGATGTAGTCCTGACGCAGCACCTCCAGCAGTGCCGAACGCGTCATGCGCATCATCGCCCCGGAGGAGCCCGCACCGATCACCAGCGCCGGCAACCAGAACTGTGCCAGGTTCTGCCGTGGGTGCTCCCACAGCGGCTGATACGTCACCGGCGGCACCCATTTGAACCAGATCGCGGGCAGCACCACCGCCAGCGTCCCCAGCCAGAAGCTGGGCACGGACAGGGCGATGATGCTCACCGAGCGGCCCAGATAGTCCCACACGGTGTCCTGCTTGACGGCAGACAGGATGCCGATCGGCAACGCCACGACCAGCGCCGCCAGCGAGGCCAGCAGCGCCAGCTCGATGGTCACCGGCGCCGTGCGGCGGATCTCACCGCTCACCGGCCGGTTCGTCCAGAAGGAGGTACCCAGGTCGCCATGCAGCACGCCGCCCACCCAGGTGAGGTACTGCTCGGCCAGTGGCCGGTCTAGCCCCAGCTGCCGCCGCAGCTCTTCCTTGGCCGCGGCCGTGGGACTCTCGTCCAGCATGGCGCTGGCGGCGTCGCCGGGGATGACGCGCATCACCAGAAACACGGCCACGGTCAGCCCGAACAGCACGGGCAGCATGTTGAGCGCCCGCCGCAGCACGTACCGCTGCATCGCTGTGCCCCCCTCACCGACCGCTTTAGGCTGAACCGTCTGGGCAAGGAAAGCAAGAGATCTCTGCTTATGCCACCAAACTTCTGCTAATGACTGGTAGCCGGCGCCGTGCCGGTGTGCGCGTGATGCGCTACCCTGACCGGCGGTGGCGCTCCCCGAGCAGCAAGGACACCGTCCGCCGTGAAGCTGCTGGTTCTGGGTAACAGCAACGATGACGCCCGCCGCCCGCCGCCGGCCGGGTTGGGCGTGACGCTGGTGCGCGAGGCGCTGGCGGCACGGCTGCGCGAGGGGGTAGAAGTGGTGGTGCGCCCCGCCGTGCCCAACCCGCAGCTACCCGCCCATATCGAGCGGGTGACGGCCGAACTCGACCCCGACATCGTGATCGTGCACGTCTCCGGTTATCTGGTGGGTCCGGTATCGCCCGCCAACCGGCTGCAGACGCTGGCAGGTGGGAGACTGATGCCGCTGTTCTCGCGGGTGCGCGGTACGGCACGCGTCACGCTGGGCGCACGAGACACCGCCACCCGCAACGCCGCCCGCCGCCCCGGTCCGTGGCTGTACCGTGCCGCCCGTAACCGGCTGTTTGCCGCCGGACTGGCCACCCCCGCTATCTCGGTGCCCGTGGCCGCTGCCGCCTACAGCGCCGCCATCGCGCATCTCAGCGGCCGTGAGGACCGGATCGTGATCGTGCGCGGCCCCACCACCTGGAATGAAGACCCCGATGACCCGTTCCTGGTGGGGGGCGCGCAGCGGCGCATCTCCGAGCTGGAGCGGCGGATCCGCCAGGCGTGCCAGCGCCACCGGGCGCCGTTCATCTCACTGCTGGACGAGCTCGAGCGTGACCCGCGCGCCCTCCTCGGCAGCGACGACCTGCACCTGAGCGAGCACGGCCAGCGGCTCCAGGCGCAGCGGGAGCTGGCGGTGTTGCTGCCGATCGTCGCGCCGGGGTAGCATCCGGCCGTCCGCCTGCCCGGCAACGGCCATTGGTCCGGTTGTTCCGTGTACGGAAGACGGCGGCCCGTGGCGGCGGCCATATGATACGGTGCCGCCGAATACCTACCAGGGCCATCCATGCGCCGCGTCGTACGAACTGCCAGCGCCACCATCCCGCAGCCGGCCGCTGATAAGCGGAGCCGGCAACGTGGCCTGCGCGCCGTCCGGAGCACCTGACCCCAACACCCACGGACCGCGACACACCTTCAGGCCACGGGAGCAGCACCCGTGGCCATTGCGCATTTCCGGCGTTACCGGGCCCGCGCCGGACCGTTTTCACCAGGGGGCGACCAGAGGAGGCACAGCCATGATCGGTATCGGCATCGAAGCGATGACAGCGGAACTCGAACATGCGCAGCGCGTGCGGCGGGCGGAGCAGCTGGGGCCCGACTTGGCGCCGGCCGGCCGTCCCCGCGTGGCGGCGCAGCTGCTGGCCGTCCTTACGCGCCTTTTCCGCGTGGCCGCCACCCCGCCACCAGCGTCCGGCCGGGCGCGGCGGGCGGTGCTCAGCCCCTGGTGTGCCCGCGCGCTGCCACGGGACAGCGGTGGCGGCCGGCGGCGTCCAGGGCGCTGGCGGGCTTGCCTGGCCGCACGCGCCCGCCGCCGCATCGTTGATGGTATCCGGCAGCCGGCGCCGGGAGAGCGCAGCGCCTAGCCCTGGGGGCGTCATCCCCTCGTCTATGACAGGGTTGTGTCTGTTCTATGCGCTCCTATCGCTGGCATTGATGTGAACCCGGGTGTTGGGTAGCATAATGAGACTGCGCCATGGCGCCTGCATCGCTGGCGGTGAGCCATCGCGGGGATCGAACCACATAGACAGAGGATTACGACAGACATGGCCACCGACACATCCCCGGCAATCGCGCTTCAGAAAGTCGTGATCATTGGCGCGAACGGCGCGATGGGCGCGGGCGCGGCGACGATGTTTGCCGGCGGCGGCTGCGATGTCACGCTGGTCGCCCGTGACCTGGGCAAGGTCGAAGGCGCCGTTGCCCAGGTGCAAAGCATCGCCAAATCCGAGCGTATCGCCGATGGCCTCGTCCAGATGACGTACAGCGAGGGCTACGCCAAGCTGCTCGAAGATGCGGACCTGATCTTCGAGGCCGTGGCCGAAGACTTCCCGCTCAAGCGCGAGATCCTGGCCGAAATTGACCGCTCCCGCCCCCAGGGCTCGCTAGTGGCGACGGTCTCCTCCGGGCTATCGATCCGCGGCCTGGCCGAAGGGCTGTCCGATGACTTCCGCCGCAACTTCGCCGGTATTCACCTGTTCAATCCGCCACACATGATGACGGGCACGGAGCTTATTCCGCACCCGGAGATGCCGGCCGAGCGGGTGCAGGCGCTCAGCACGCTGATGACGGAGCGCTTTGGCCGCTCGATGATCACCTGCGCCGACATGCCCGCCTTCGCCGGCAACCGCATCGGCTTCAAGGTGCTGAACGAGGTCGCGCAACTGGCCGAGCAACACGGTGTCCAGCTGATGGACACACTGGTTGGCCCCTATACCGGCCGCGCCATGCCCCCGCTGGCCACGATTGACCTGGTGGGCTGGGACGTCCATCAGGCGATCGTCGACAACGTCTATGCCAACGTGAAAGACGAGGCCATCGAGGCCTTCAAGCTGCCCGAGTACATGGAGAAGCAGATCCGCCACGGCCATCTTGGCGACAAGACGCCGCTGCTCGGCGGCTTCTTCCGCCGTGTGACGCACGACGGCCGCGCCCCAGAGGGCAAGCGTTCCTGGACCGAAGTGCTGGACCCGGGCACCGGCACATACAAGGAGACGGAGAAGATCACCGTCCCCTTCGTCGAGGAGATCCGCGACCTGCATCGCCGCGGCCGCTATCAGCAGGGTGTGGCCCGCTTTATGGAGGTCGAGGGCGCGCAGGCGGACATCGCCCGCCGGGTGATCCTGGGCTACATCTCGTACGGGCTCAACCGCGTCGGCCCGGGCGAAGTGGTGCAGGATTACGCCGAGGTGGACCGCATTATGTCCGCCGGCTTCAACTGGGCGCCGCCCTCGGCGCTGGTAGACCTGATTGGCCTGGATCAGAGCATCGCCGCGCTGGAGCGCTACAACCTGCCAGTGCCGGCGCTGCTGACCGCCGCCAAGAAGGGCGAGGTCATGACGCCGCTGTTCAATCTGCCGTTCGTCTCGCCGGGCCGGTACTTCGCGGGCTGAGTGCGCCGCCGGAGCCAGCACAAGCCAGCAACCGCTGGATGGGGAATACACAAAGGGGAGCAAGGTGTCGGAGCCGATTTATCTTCTCGGTGGCTACCAAACGGACCTGGCCCGCAACTGGCAAAAGGAGAACAAGCATATCTCCGCCATGTTCAACGAGGCCGTAGCGGGGGCGCTGGACGCCACCGGCGTGCAGCCGGAGGATGTCCAGGTTGGCCATGTCGGGAACTTCGCCGCCGAGCTGTACACCATGCAGGGCCATCTCGGCGCCTTCCTGGTCGAGACCGACCCGGCCTTCTCCGGCCTGCCCACCGGCCGCCACGAGGCCGCCTGCGCCTCCGGCTCCATCGCCCTGCTGGCGGCGATGGCCGAGATCCAGGCCGGCTGGTATGACTGCTCGCTGGTGCTCGGTGTCGAGCAAATGAAGACCGTGGACAGCGCCCGCGGCGGCGATTTCCTCGGCACCGCCGCCTGGTACGAGCGCGAGGCCAAGGGCGTCGCCTACCCCTTCCCCAAGCTGTTCGGCCGCCTGGGTGACGAGTACGACAAGCGCTTCGGCCTCAAAGACGAGCACCTGGCCCGCATCTCCACCATCAACTACGCCAACGCCAAGAAGAATCCGCTCGCCCAGACCCGTAACTGGTACATGAGCGAGCAGCACGCCAACAGCACCGACCGCTTCAACAGCGTCATCGGCGGCCGCATCAAGATCTCGGACGCCTCCCAGGTGACGGACGGCGCGATTGCCGTCTTCGTGGCCTCGCGCAAGTACGCCGAGGAGTATGCACGGCGCAAGGGCGTGAGCGTGGACAGCCTGCCGCGCATCCTCGGCTGGGGCCATCACACCGCGCCGCTGGAGTTCGATGCCAAGGTGGCAGAGAGCAAAGATAATCCCTACGTCCTGCCTCACACCCGCGCTGCCATCACCGACGCCTTCCGCCGCGCCGGTATCGCCGATGTCTGGGGCATCGACGCCATCGAGACCCACGACTGCTTCACCACTTCCGAGTACATGGCCATCGACCACTTCGGCCTGACCGCGCCGGGCAAGTCCTGGCAGGCCATCGAGGAGGGTGTGATTGAGCTGGACGGCCAGGTGCCGATCAACCCCTCCGGTGGCCTGATCGGCGCGGGCCACCCTGTCGGCGGCACCGGCGTCCGCCAGGTGATGGACGCCTACCGCCAGGTGACGGACACCGCCGGCGGCTACCAGGTGAACGGCGCCCGCCGCGTCGCCACCCTCAACATCGGTGGCTCCGGCACCACCTCTGTCAGCTTCATCGTCGGCTACGACAACTAGCCCGGCCCGGCACACCACCGCAGCAGGCGCCGCTCGGAGAGGCACACCGGGCGGCGCCCCTTGTTGCCCGCCGCCCTTGACCCACGTCGCCGGGCGGGGCACGCTGGCCGGGCGACGTGGGGAACACGCAGGAGGTCAGCGGTGAGCTATCAGTACGCCCTCTACGAGAAGAAGGGCCGCATCGCCTACATCACGATCAACCGGCCCGAGGTGATGAACGCCCTGCACGCGGACGCCAACCGCGAGCTGTCCGGTATCTGGAGCGACTTCCGCGATGACCCCGAGGTGTGGGTAGCCATTCTGACCGGCGCCGGTACGCGCGCCTTCTCCGCCGGGAACGACCTGAAGGTGACGGCCGCGGGCGGCGGCAGCGCCACCGGCGGCTTTGCCGGACCACCGCCGGTGGGCGGTTTCGGCGGCATCACCAACCGCTACGACATCTTCAAGCCGATCATCGCGGCGGTGAACGGTTTTGCCCTGGGTGGCGGGCTGGAAATGGCGCTGGCCTGCGACATCATCGTCGCCGCCGACACGGCGCGGCTGGGGCTGCCGGAGCCTAAGGTCGGCCTGCTGGCCGGCGCCGGCGGCGTCCACCGGCTGCCGCGCCACGTGCCGCTGAAGGTGGCGATGGGCATGATCCTCACCGGCCGCCACATCACCGCCGCCGAGGCACATCGTGTCGGCCTGGTCAACGATGTCGTGCCGCAGGATCAGGTGGTGAGCGTGGCCGAACAGTGGGCCGGCGAAATCCTCGCCTGCGCCCCCTGGTCTATCCGCGCCTCCAAGCAGGCTGCCTACCAGGGGCTGGACCTGTCGGTCGAGGACGCCATGGAGAAGCGCTACGAGCTGATGCTACGGATGCGCCGCTCCTCCGACATGGTGGAGGGCCCCCGAGCCTTCGCCGAGAAACGCGCGCCGCAATGGAAGGGCGACTGACGGAAAGCGGGACACAGGGGCCCGATCACCTGGCCCCTGCCCCCCGCTCTGGACGCCGCTGATCCTCCACGGCCGTTCGGCTTAAGCGGCGACGCCGCGCCACGGGGTGCGGACCGTGACGCGGCGTCGGGAAGGGCGAGCAGCGCCGGGAGGCACGACCGGCAACTGCTGTGCGCTCAGTATGCCCGCCACGCTCCTCCCGCATCCATCGCTGCCCGCTGACCGCTGCCCCCCGATTGGCTGACGGATTGCTCTCAGCGCACCCGTACCTTGACCAGCGCGCTGTCGGACGGGCTGGCGCCACCGAGGTCGGAGCTAAAGAACTCCCATAGCGACTTGATCACAGCCAGCCGCTGTGAGACGGCATCAACCAGCACATCCATCACCAGCTCATCCCAGACGGGATTGCCCGTCCATCCGCTACCGGCGACGAAGCCGGCGTCATCGGCGTTCCACGAGGAGATGGCCGTCTCCACCGTCCAGGGGACACCGCTGGGGGGCACTGGCTGGACAGTGGTCTTCACCGTCCACGGCGCCACCGTGTAGTAGATATCGGGATGCGGGAAGAAGATCAGCCCCAGCGAGCCATCGAGGAAGTTGACACGCAGCACTGAGTCAGCCGGAACTTCCAGCAGCCAGCCGGCCTGGCCGGGGACGCCCGTCTCCAGTTGCAGCACCTGGCCGTTCAGCCGTGCTGCTCCCCCAAGCACGCCGCCTTCCCGCTTGAGCGTCACCCGGTACCACGCGTCAATGGTCACCGGCACGGTCACCGTGACCTGCATCTTGATCGTGGATCCTTCGTAGTTGACGGGCACCAGCCCCCACCCCTCCAGCTCCATCGCGAAGGGGAGCTGCGCGATCCGGTTCTCACCGGTGGCAGCCGAGACCGGCGTGATGGTGTCGAAGTCTACACTGGCCCCACCCGGTTTATCGTTACGCACCAGCGCACCCGGCCACTGGAAGAAATCGCGTTCGGCGGCAGGGTTACAGCCCGGCACTCCGGCGCGGGTGACACCGAACAGCAGCTCACCCGGTTCCAGTGTCCGGCCGCCGATGCGCTGCGTGTCGATACAGGCCTGCTCGACATCGCGCCCACCCGCCTCCATGCGCACACGCAGCGCCACTTTGCTCTCAGCCGTCGGGCCACCCTCCACGTGGTAGCCGGGGATGGCAGTCGCCGTCAGGGCGGGAACCGGCGGCGGCCCCTTGGGCTCAAACGTGGTCATCGTAATGGCATAGCCGGCGGCGCCTGGCCCCTGCAGCACCGACAGCGGCGCCGGTGTCCGGCGGGTGCCGTCGTTCCAGCGTTGGTAGCTCGCAAGATCACCGGCAAAGAGCCGAATCGTATAGCGGCCAACCCACAGCGGGTACTTCCCTTCGAAGGTGAACATGCCCCAGCCGTCAACCAGGAAGACCGTGTTGTAGTCTGTATCGTTGGGCCGGTCCAGCATCACACCCCACCGTGTGATGTTGCCGGAGAGGGTATCCCAGCGCACGCTGATCGTTTCACCGTCACCAACACTGAAGCTGTAGGTATCGACATCGCCCTCGGTAATGCGACCGGTGAAGCCGGTGTTGCGCGTCAGTTCGCGGTTGTCGTCGCGATCGGGGGAGGCCGTCTGCGCCGCGAGCACCGCGGGCCGGGCCCCGCTCACCACCAGCACCACCACCGCCAGGAAGAGCACCATTCCTGCCCGCCACGCAGACGGGCGTGCGCGCACGTGCCCGGTCATCGCAACCTCCCAGTGCAGGAGCTTCCGGCCGCCTGCCGCGGGGC
Source organism: Chloroflexota bacterium (assembly GCA_963170165.1). Classification (GTDB taxonomy): domain Bacteria; phylum Chloroflexota; class Dehalococcoidia; order CAUJGQ01; family CAUJGQ01; genus CAUJGQ01. The sequence continues at coordinate 36,120 of CAUJGQ010000077.1, forward strand.
AGGCCATGCCCGCGTACGTCCCCATCGCGAGTATTACGACGCCTATCGCGCCGGTCTGTCAGGTAACCGCCATCAGATTGCGCCGCCGTTGTCACTATTCTGTGACCGGCGTTTGCCCGGCTGGTGTTTCGCCCGCCCACTCGCGCCGCAACACGCCCATGTAGATAAGATCGTGATAGCGGCCGTCGCTCCACACGTGCTCCCGCAGGCGGCCCTCCTCGACAAACCCACAGGCACGGTAGGCACGGATGCCGCGCTCGTTGTTGCTCCACACGCGCAGGAACACCTTGCGCATGTTGTGGTAGCGAAAGGCATAGCCCAGCAGCAGCGCCACCACCTCCCGGCCGTAGCCGCGCCCCCAATACGCCCGGTCGCCAATGGTGATACCCAACTCGCAGGTGCGATGCCACAGGTCAAAATGGGAGAGACCGCAGATACCGATGACGGCGCCGGCCGCCTCGATGACGAAATGCGAGCCGTCGCGCCCGCCCTTCGCCGCCCGGCCCTCGTGCTCGGCAACGAGAAACGCCAGCGGCCGGGGCATGGGCGGATCGCCGCCGCCCGCCAGCTCCACCGCCAGGTCGTTGTCAAACGCTGCCAGCCGGGGCAGATCCTCCCGCTCTATCGCCCGCAGCATCAGACGTTTGCCTTGGAGCATGGCGCTGCCCTCCGCTCGTGCTGGCCCCGTCGCCGTTGCGGTTGGGGGCGGCCCCATCCTACCAGCCGGTGGAGTTTGTCTCTGCCGTCGCGGGGTTGCACCATGGTGCGTGAGATAGCTGGCGAGGGTGCGCGATGACGGTGTGGCGGCGAGAGCCGGAAGTACCGGCGGCAGCAGCAGGGATGGATGCGGAACTGCTGGAGGAGGCAGCCCAGCTGTTTGCCACGACGGTGGAACAGGGAGAACTGTTCGCCGGTGGGCAACTGGCGCTGTACCGGCACGGGAAACTCGTGCTGGACATGGGCGGGGGGCTGGCACGGCGGCGGCTGGGCGCCCCTGTGACACCGGAGACGATGTTCGTCATCTTCAGCTCCACCAAGGGGCTGACGGCACTGGCGCTGTGGATGATGCACGAGCGTGGCGCACTGCATATCGATGAGCCGGTGACCAAGTACTGGCCCGAGTTTGCGCGGCTCGATTCAATAAAGGCCGGTATCACCATCCGCCACGTGCTCAGCCACCGCGGCGGCTTCCCCAAGGCGCCGGACTGGTACACCGCCCGCGCCTGGGGTGACCGCGCCACCCTCCGCCGCGCCATGGAGGAGGCGCCGCAGCTGTGGACGCCGGGCGAGGCCAACGGCTACCACGATCTCAACGGCGGCTGGGTGCTGGCCGAGCTCGTACAGCTGATCGACAAGCAGGGCCGCACCGCCGGCGAGTATCTGCGCGATGAGGTGTTCGCTCCGCTGCATATCCCTGACCTGTATATCGGCCTGCCGGATGACCCGGCGCTGGAAGCGCGCGTTGCCTGGTTTGAGGACCCGGCCGAAGCGGCGGCGCTGGCGGCAACGGCGGCAGCGGCCGGCAAAGTACGCCAGGACCCCGAGCTATCCATCCCCTGGAACCGGCCAAATGTCCACCAGATGGTGATCCCGGCCGGCGGCGGCATTGGCACGGCGCGGGCGCTGGGCAAGGTGTATGCCGCGCTGGCGCTGGGCGGTGAGCTGAACGGCGTGCGCGTCATCCGCCGCGACAGCATCGACGCCGCCATCGCCCCTACCGTCCGCCCGGGTGAGGTGGACCGGGTGATCGGGATGCCGATGCGCTGGGGCACGGGCTGGTCCAGCGGCGGCGCGGTGGAGGGCGCCACGGGACGCACCTTCGGCCATGCCGGCCGCGGCGGGCAGGTAGGGCTGGCCGACCTCGACCGCGGCCTTGCTATCGGCCTGACCGTCACCGGCCAGATGTCCCAGGAGCGGTATCAGCAATGGGCCATGCGCCTCCAATCCCTGGCCCTGCGCGCCTGCGGGTGATGAGGAAACAGGCGCTTCACTCTCCTGCACCGGCAAGGAGCAGGGGCCGGGATGCGATATGCCTTCCCGGTGATCAATCTGACCAAGGGAGCACATCATGCCGAAACAGGTGATTGCGCCGGAGGGAGTGCACGGCACGACCGGCTACTCGCACGCCATCAAGAAGAGCGGCACGCCGGTGTTCATCGCCGGGCAGGTGGCGCTGGACAAAGAGAACAACCTCGTTGGCGCCGGGGATATCGCGGCGCAGACCGACCAGGTCCTGCAAAACCTGAAGGCCGTGGTGGAAGGCTGCGGTGGCACGATGGCGGACATCGTCAAGATCACCGTGTTTGTCACCGACCTCAAGTACCGGCCCGCTATCGCCGAAGCCCGCCAGAAGTACTTCCCCGATGGCGTTTACCCAGCCAGCACGTTCCTGGTCGTCTCCTCGCTGGCCACACCGCAGTTCCTGGTGGAGATTGAAGCAGTCGCGATGATCCTGTAGGCGAGGGAGCAGAGGGAACCGGCGCGCAAACGGGTTGCCTGTGTTCCCTATCCCGCCGACTTTAGCTGGCGGAGCAGCGCCAGGTTGTCGCTGATCATGCCGTTGACGCCCCAGCGGCGCAGCTCCGCCAGTGTGTCGGGCGTGTTCACCGGCCAGCTCATCACCAGCGGCGCCACGGCGCGCAGCGCGCGCACCAGCGGCGGGCTGAGCAGGCGGCGGTGAATGCTGATCGCGTGCTGGTCGTGCCAGGTCAGCTTGGCGAACACTCGCGCGAGTTGCCGGGCGTTACCCACGGAGTGCGCCACCCGCACCCCCGGCGCCTCGCGAAACCCCTCCAGCAGGTGCCACGACTGCGAGCAGACCGTCACCGGCCGCTCGGGCGCCAAGCGGTGGAGCAGGCGCAGCACGTCACCTGGCAGGTGCGGCTCCGTCCCTTTCAGGTCCAGCATCAGGTGGGTGCCGGGCGCCGCCGCCTCCAGCACATGGGCCAGGTGCAGCCGGGGCGCCCAGCCGTGCGTCAGCGACCAGCGGTCCCACAGCACCGGCGCCGGGCCCAGCGTCTTGCTGTGGCGCACCTCCAACCGGCCGCGATAACGCCACACGTCCAGCTCGATCATGTCGGCGCCGGCCTGCTCGGCGGCGCGCAGCGCGTGGAGTTCGTTACCGTAGCGATGGGCAATGGCCAGCGGCAGCGGCTCGGACATCAGACAGCCCTCTCTGCCCATGCTACCGCATGGCCCGTCCCCACCCGGTCAGCATGGCCCGGCCACAAGAGGCGGGTACGTCATTAGACGCTGCCCGCCGCATCGGCGGCCGGTGGCGGGTTTGCCACACCGGCCAGGTGTGCGGTGCAGCCCAGCAGCAGGCAGCGGCGGTGGTTGCCGGCGTCCACTTCGATGATGGTGACGGCGGTGTTCTCCAGGCGGACCGTCTGCTTGCTGAAGTGGGTGATGTGGTCCCAGCCGTGGAGATAGGCAAGCAGCAGCGACAGCGCCCAGCCGTGCGAGACGACCGCGATACGCTCGCCCGCGTGCCGGAGCGCCAGGGCGTCGAAGGCAGCGGCGGTGCGGTGATAGACATCGGTGGAGGACTCACCCGCCGCGCCGGGCATCCGGGTCACCCCGCCGGCGGTGATCCAGTTTTCCAGGAAGCCGGGGGTACGCGCGTCAACCTCGGTGTACAGGCTGCCCTTGAGGTCGCCGGTATCCAGCTCGCGGAAGGCAGGGTGTGGCACCGGCGCCATCCCCAGCCGCGCGCCGATGGCCTGAGCGGTCTCCATGGTACGGGCCAGGTCGCTGCTGTAGAGGGCGTGAAACGGCCCTTCTGCCGCCAGCCGCTCGCCAGCGCGGGCGGCCTGCTCGCGCCCCCGGTCGGACAGCGGTGTGTCGTACGTCTGGAAGCGGCGGATGCGGTTGCCCATGGTCTCGCCATGGCGGACGAGGTAAAAGGTGGTCGTGCTCACGAGCAGTCAGCCTGCAGCGGTCAGCTCTCAGCGGGGAGACAAACGGATGGCGCTGGGCCGACGGCGTCGTCCTTTCCGCATTCAGCGTACCGCGTTCAGCGATGAGCCGTGAGCGCGGCCCTCACCCCTATGCGTGCCCAGTGCCAGGGGGAGAAACCGAGCGCCCCTGAACCCGCACGGCGGGAGAGGGCCGGACCCCGCCGCCCGCTACTCCTTCGTGGTGCCCACCAGCTCGTATTTGGGCATGACTTCCCATTGCTCGGTGGGCGGGTTCTCCTGGGCGAACAGCGCGGCCATCCGGTCTTCTTTCTCGTATTGCTTGGCCTTGTCCTTGACCTCGTTGCGCTCGCGGGCGTGCTCTTCGGCCTTCATCCGCTCCTCGGCGCTCTTCTCCTTGGGCGTGCCGTCGTAAACCTGCAGGCGGCCGTCATCGCGCAGCTTGCGCAGATGCACCTCGACATTGTTGTTGGCGGCGCGGCGCAGGCGCGTGTCAATATCCGGGTACAGCTTGAGCATAATATCCCAGCTGGTGTGCTCGCCGCCCGCCGCCAGCGCCTCGACGATCTGGCGCTCGCGCATGTTGCGGTGGTCGATGTACTGCTGAATGCGTTCGCGCGGGTCGTGGATCAGCGGGCCATGGCCGGGGCAGAGCACGCCGAGGTTGGGCAGCGTCAGCAGCCGCTCCAGCGAGGCCATATAGCTCTTCAGGTCCCAGACGGTCGTCGTGGTGGAGCCGAGCAGCGTATCGCCGGTGAAGAGCACGCCCTCCTTCTCCAGGTAGTAGCAGACGGAGTCGATACTGTGGCCGGGGGTGGCCAGCACCTGCACGCGCGCACCGCCGCCCAGGTCAATCACCTTGCCTTCATCGACGGTGTTCACGCCCTGTTCGGGCAGCATCCCCTCCAGCAGCGGCGGACCGTCACGGTGAACGATGACGTCCGCCTTGTACACGTCGCGGATCCATTTGAGGTTGCCGGAGTGGTCCATGTGGTGATGGGTGATAGCGGCCAGCGCCAGCTCTGCCTGCTCGGTGGCGGCCAGATAGCCGCGCAGCATCCATTGGTAGCGCTCCAGCGCCTCACCAGAGTCGATGCTCATCACCTGGTCGTGGCCGACGATGTAAATCGTGGTCACCTGCGGGTGCATCGGGTTCTCATCCGGCACCTGCACGGCGCGGACGGAGGGGCTGACGCGCATGAGGGTGGCTCCCTTCGGTCGCGGTATCCGGGCGGACGGCGGCAACGCGGGCCGTTGCTCCGTCCCAGTCTGCGTATCCGGGGAGCAGGGCGCAAGCTGCCCGCCGCCCCCTGCCCGGCGGGCAGCGCTCCTTCTGGTCAGGGGAGAACACGTGGCCGGCGTCTTACGCTCAGCGACACGCACCGCGCGCCCCAGGGCCGTGCGCCGGCTGCCGGATTCCTCGTCAAACCAATCGGTGATCGAGCGAGCCGAGCGCGCGAATGTAGTTGGCGCGCTCGAAGGCGGCCGGTTCATCGACGGCGTGTTGGGACATAGAGCCGATCATCTGCCGCACGGAGTGATACTCGTGCTCCTCTAACCAGTTCTCCATCTCCAGCAGCATCTGGGCGATGCGAGCCGGACCATGAGCCAGCAGCTCGGAAGCCATCCCCGTCACGGAGGCGCCCGCCATCAACGCCTTGAGCACGTCCTGAGCGGTGTGTACGCCACCGGTGAGGGCGAAGTCCACATCTACCCGCCGGCAGAGGATCGCCACCCAGCGCAGCGGTAACAGCAAATCCTCTGAGGTGCTGAACACCACGCGCGGCGCCACCTCCAGCCGCTCGAGGTCCAGGTCCGGCTGGTAAAAGCGGTTGAACAGCACCAGGCCGTTCGCCCCGGCATCGGCAAAGCGCTGGGCCATATTGGGGATGGAGGAGTAGAACGGGCTGAGCTTGACGGCCAGGGGGATGCTCACCTGCTCCCGCGCCTGGCGCACGAGATTGACCTGCGCCTGCTCCAGTTCGATGCCGGGTAGGTCCGGGTCGACGGAGACGTAGTACAGGTTCAGCTCCAGCGCGTCCGCCCCGGCCTGCTCGATGCGGCGGGCATACTCCACCCACCCGCCGGCGGAGACACCGTTGAGCGAGGCGATCACGGGGATGTGCACCGCTGCCTTCAGCCGCTCCAGTTGCTTGAGATAGCGGCTGGGACCGTAGCCGTCGAATGCCACCGATGGCAGATAGCCGGTGGCCTCCGGGTGGCTGAGCGCGCCACGACCGAGGAAGTAATCGAGTTCGTGGCGCTCGTGGTTGATCTCCTCCTCAAACAAGGAGTACATCACCACCGCCGCCGCCCCGGCGTCCTCCAGCCGCTGTACCATCTCTACCTTGCGCGACAATGGTGACGCCGAAACCACCAGCGGATTGCGCAGCTTCAGCCCGAGATAGTCCGTGGTCAGGTCTGCCATCGGGGGCTCCCTTTGGTCGCGGTATCCGGCATCCGGCATCGGGGATGCCTCACGCGCTGCCCGTTACCGGTTACCCGCTACTCCATTCACGTTCTGTAGCACGGGCAGGGCCAGCGGGGTATTGCCGTGGGCGGCGCCGTGGCCGTGGCCGTGCGGCTGATAATCCGGTTCGACCGGGCGGACATGCAGCCTGGCCACCTGCTCGTACAGGTCCCAGCGGCCGGCAGCGTCGCTCTTGGCCTGGCGCATCAGCGTCTCCGCCGCCTGCTCGTCCATCTGCCGCAGCACGCGATAGCGTGTCTCGTTGTAGGCATACTGCTCGACCGGCACAGTGGCGTCGGGCGAGTCGATGATCAGCGGGCTCTTGCCCTGCTCCGCCAGGCGCGGATCGTAGCGGTACAGCGGCCACACGCCGGAGTGCACCGCCAGCTTCTGCTGCTCCATCCCCTTACGCATATCGATGCCGTGGGCGATGCAGTGGCTGTAGGCGATGATCAGCGATGGGCCGTCGTAGCTCTCCGCCTCCAGGATGGCCTTCAGCGTCTGCTGGTCGCTGGCGCCCATGGCGATGCGGGCCACGTAGACGTTGCCGTAGGCCATCGCCAGCATGCCCAGGTCCTTCTTGGGCAGGTGCTTGCCCTTACTGGCGAACTTGGCCACCGCGGCCCGCGGCGTGGCCTTGCTCGCCTGGCCGCCGGTGTTGCTGTACACCTCGGTATCCAGCACCAGCACATTGACATTGCGGCCGCTGGCAAGCACGTGGTCCAGCCCGCCAAAGCCGATGTCGTATGCCCAGCCGTCGCCGCCGATGATCCACACGCTGCGCCGGACGAGCGCATCGGCCAGGCTGAGCATCGTCCGGACTTCTGCCTCGGGAAAGCGGATGCCGTCCTGCGCCAGCCGGTCCAGCGCCTCGGCGTCCTCAAGCAGCGCCGTCAGCCGCCGCTTGAGGTCTTTGACCCGCCGCCGCTGGGCGTCGATGGCCGGCTCGTCGTGCTGCGCTGCGCCGAGAATACTGGCCACCAGCGTGCTGCCCACCAGGTCACGGAACGCAGGTAGCAGCTGCTCGGCGGCCTCGGCCTGCTGGTCGATGGCCATGCGCATGCCCATGCCGAACTCGGCGTTATCCTCGAACAGCGAGTTGCTCCAGGCCGGGCCACGCCCCTGGGGGTTGCAGCTCCACGGGGTAGTGGGTAGGTTGCCACCGTAGATGCTGCTGCAGCCGGTGGCGTTGGCCACCACCATCCGGTCGCCGAACAGCTGCGTCACCAGCCGGATGTAAGGCGTCTCGCCGCAGCCGGAGCAGGCGCCGGAGAACTCGAACAGCGGCTGAAGCAAAGCGGCGTTCTTGACCGTGGTGTGATGGACCCGCTCGCGCTCCGGATCGGGCAAGGCACGGAAGAACTCCCAATGCTCGCTCTCGCGGCGGCGGATGGGCGGCTGCGGTTCCATGTTGATGGCGCGGCGGCGCACCTCGCGCTTATCCTTCACCGGGCAAGCCTCGAAGCACAGCGCACAGCCGGTGCAGTCCTCCGGGGCGACCTGGAGGGTGTACAGCATTCCCGGGAACTCTTTGAACTTGGCGTCCGTACTGGGGAACGACTCCGGCGCCTCGGCCAGCAGCGTGCGGTCGTACACCTTCTCGCGGATGGCGCTGTGCGGGCAGACGATCGTGCACTTGCCACACTGGATGCACAGCTCCGGATCCCACACCGGGATCTCCAGGGCGATGTTGCGCTTCTCCCATTGGGCCGTGCCGGAGGGATAGGTGCCATCCACTGGCAGCGCCGAAACGGGTAGCGCATCGCCCTCACCGGCGACCATCGCCCCCAGCACCTCGCGCACGAGCAGCGGCGCATCGGGCGACACGGGCGGCCGGCGCCGCAGATCACTGGCCGCAGCCAGGGCGGGATGACGCTCATCCGGCACGGTCACTTGGTACAGGTTGGCGAGGGTGTCATCCACCGCCTTGAGGTTGCGCTCAACGGTACCGGGGCCGTACTCGGCATAGGCTTTCTTGATGCTCGCCTTGATCTGATCAATCGCCACGGCGCGCGGCAGGCCGGAACCGAGGGCGAAGAAGCAGGTCTGCATGATGCGGTTGATGTAGCCGCCCATGCCGTTCTCCCGCGCGACGCGTGAGGCATCGACCACGTAGAACCGCAGCTGCTTGGCGCGCAGCTCCTCCCGCACCTCATACGGGATACGGGCACACACCTCCTCCGGCCCGTACGGGCTGTTGAGCAGGAAGGTAGCGCCCGGACGGGCGTGGCGCAGCACATCCAGGCGCTCCAGGAAGGAGAACTGATGACAGGCGACAAATGATGCATCAGTGATCAGGTACGGCGCGCGGATCGGGTGCGGGCCAAAGCGCAGGTGGGAGATGGTGACCGAGCCTGACTTCTTCGAATCGTAGACAAAGTAGCCCTGGGCAAACTCGCCGGACAGATCGCCGATGATCTTGATTGAGTCCTTGTTGGCGCCGACGGTGCCATCGGAGCCCAGCCCCCAGAAGATGCAGCGGGCCGTCTCCTCGCCCTCGATGCTGAATGCGGGGTCCACCGGCAGCGACAAGAAGGTAACGTCGTCCTCAACCCCCACGGTGAACCGCTGCTTGGGCGCCGCCTTCGCCAGCTCGCCGAACACCGCCTGCACCATGGCCGGCGTGAACTCCTTGGAGGCCAGCCCGTACCGGCCGGCGATGACGCGGCAACCGGCCGTCGGGGGGATGGCGCCGGCATTGCGCTGCCCGTTACCTGCTCCCGGATACCGGATACCGGCTGCCGGATGCCGCGTGAGCGCTGCCAGCACATCCAGGTACAGCGGCTCCCCGGCGCTGCCAGGCTCCTTGGTACGGTCGAGCACGGCAATCGCCTTGACGGTGGCGGGCAGAGCCTGCAGGACCTGCTCCATGGGGAACGGGCGGAACAGGCGCACGCGCAGCACGCCTACCTTCTCACCACGGGCGCACAGGTAGCGCACGGTCTCTTCCACCGTCTCGCCGCCGGAGCCCATGATCACGATCACCCGCTCGGCGTCCGGCGCGCCGTGGTACTCGGCCAGCCGGTAGCGCCGGCCGGTGCGCGCCGCCAGCTGGTCCATCAGCCCCTGCACGATCTCGGGCAGCTCGTCGTAGAACGGGTTGACGCTCTCACGCGCCTGGAAGTAGACATCTGGGTTCTGCGCCGTGCCGCGGATAAAGGGCCGTTCCGGGGAGAGACCACGGCCGCGGTGAGCGAGGATCCACTCCGGATCCACCAGCGCGCGCAGGTCATCATCCTCCAGCAGCTCGATGGTGTTGATCTCGTGCGAGGTGCGGAAGCCGTCGAAGAAATGGATGAACGGCACCCGGCTCTTGAGGGTGGCGGCATGGGCGATGAGGGCCAGGTCGTGCGCCTCCTGCACCGAGCCGGAGCACAGCATCGCCCAGCCGGTGGCGCGGGCAGCCATCACGTCCTGGTGATCGCCGAAGATGCTCAGCCCCTGAGCAGCGATGGCCCGTGACGCCACATGAAAGACGGCCGGGGTCAGCTCGCCGGCGATCTTGTACATATTGGGGATCATCAGCAACAGGCCCTGGGAGGCGGTGAACGTCGTCGTCAGCGCGCCGGTTTGCAGCGCGCCGTGAATCGCCCCGGCGGCGCCCGCCTCGGACTGCATCTCCTGCACCTGCGGCACCGTGCCCCACAGGTTCGGCTGCCCCGCTGCTCCCCAGGCATCCGCCTGCTCGCCCATCGGTGTAGACGGGGTGATGGGGTAAATGGCAACGACTTCCGAGAGCTTGTAAGCCACCCGAACAGCGGCGTCGTTGCCATCGGTGGTGATGCGTGTGCGCGTGGCGGTGGTACTGGCCATGGAACCTGCTCGCTTCGTGCGGTGTGGCGCGGCGTACCGGGCAGCGCCCCGCGTCCGTGCGGCACGGCCCTGCGCCCTCCTCCCCGTATCTCTCCCAACGTACGCCCGAGGGGAGCGCTTTTCTGTCGGGGAGCGCGCCCATTCTGTAGGGCGCAGCCCCAAATGCTTCTGCGACCACCCTGTGGGGCGATGCCTGACGAACGAGCGGTCAGCGTGCCGCGCAGGCACAGCGCTCCGCTACTCCCACCGCCAGAAGCGAGCCTGCCGTGCGATCCCGCGGGGGTTCATGCTTGGTAATCGTGGCGCCCTCCAGCCTCCGGGCATCCCCCGGCTGCACAGGGCGAATCACACGGGGGAGCCGCTCCCGCCGGCTGCTGACCGCTGACCGCTCCGCGTGATATAAGCAACACGATGGCGACCGTGGCTCCTGTCCCCGCTGTGCCCGGTGTGCTGGCCAACCGCTCGCTGGTAGCGCTGGTGTGCGCGCAAAGCGTCTCGCGGGCGGGCGATGCGCTGCTGTCCATCGCCACCGTGTGGCTGGTGCTGGACCTCACCAACAACAATCCCGTCGCCGTTACCGCCGCGCTGGCGTTCGAGTTCCTACCGTTCCTGCTGTTCGGGCTGCTGGGCGGCGCCCTGGCCGACCGCTGGGAGCGGCGGCGGACGATGATCACCGTCGATCTCCTGCGCGGCCTGCTGCTGCTGATTGTGCCGCTGCTGGCCGCCGCGGATGTGCTGGCGCTGTGGCATATCTTCACCGTAACCTTCGTGCTCAGCTCGCTGGGGCGGATGTACCAGCCGGCCCGCCAGGCAGTCGTGCCAGACCTCGTGTCCGAGCAGCAGCTGGTCCGCGCCAACGCCCTGCTGGAGGGGGCGGGGCAAGCGGCCTGGGTGGCAGGGCCGGCGCTGGGCGGCATCCTGGTCTCCGTCATCGGCGCGCCCGGAGTCTATTACCTGGATGCCGCCAGCTTTGGGGTGTCGGCGCTGCTACTGACGGCGCTGCATGCTCCCCACCGCTCGGGCAAGCGGGCCGCCGGCTCGCTGCGGGCCGGCCTGCTGGCGGGGGTGCGCCACGTCCGCGCCAGCGCGGTGCTCAGCTCGGCGCTGCTGCTGGGGGCAGCGGCCACGGCAGCATTTGCGCCGGTGCCTGCCCTGCTATCCGTGCTGGTACGCACCCGGCTGGATGGCGGCGCCCGCCTGCTGGGGCTGCTGATGGCCTGCTTCTTCCTGGGCTCCATCGGCGGCAGTGTGCTGGCCGGCAAGCTGGGGCCGCGGCTGCATCGCGGGCTGGCGCTGGCGCTCGGGGCGCTGACGGTGGGCGGCTGCGTCTGCCTGCTGGCGGCGGCGCCGGTGGCCGCGGTGGCAGCCGTCGCGCTGGCCGCCACCGGCGCGGGCGCCTCGCTGTTCAACGTCTCCGAGTACAGCCTGCTCCAAGCGGAGACGCCGCCGGAGCTGCGTGGGCGGGTGGCCTCGGTGGCCAGCGTCTCCGCCCAGGCGCTGCGCCCGGCAGCGCTGATGCTGGCGGGGCTGGTGGCCGGGGCGGCGGGCGTGCGCATCGGGCTGAGCGCGCTGGCCGTCCTTGCCCTGATCGCCTGGCTGGTGACCTTCCCCATCCTCCGCAGCCGGCGCTAAATGCCTTGTCTTAAGCTGCTTCTGCTTCCCGTCACCAAACAGTGATCATTGCGTTACGCAACCTATACATTCCGTCAACTTGTGGTGCCAATCGGGTTGACATCCGAGATTATGCGCTGGTACAAGGCTACCGACGGGTCGGTATGTCTAACAGGCAGGTGGTTGGGCGCGCCCATCCCGGTCGGTTTGTCCCTTTACTCGCGCGGCCAAGGCAACGGCCCGGCAGGTGTTCTCACCACCCACCGGGCCAAACGAGGACGGAAAGGAGACCGTGACCTATGACGTTCGATATCACTTGGGGTGAGTAGCCACACCCTGAGCGGTCCGGCCCTGGGAGCTGCCGGGGTGCCGTAGCCATGCACCGTGCAGCTCATTCGTACCGGCTCGCCCGCGGACGGCAGACGGCGCCACCGCCACCGCCCGCACCCCAATCCCCTGCCTGCACCCCGTCTTTCACTCAGGCGGCATCGGCCGCCGGCCCGGTCTGCTGCACGCCAAGCTGCTGGATGAAATCCCGGTGGTACGCCACCCACCGCGGGAAGATCTCGTGCAGGGCCGCCACGGCCTGCGGGTCAAACTGCGTGCCTGCGCAGCGCTCCAGTTCCTGCCAGATCATCTCGTACGGCATCGCTCGGCGATACGGCCGGTCTGAGGCCATCGCATCGAACGTGTCCGCCAGCATGAAGATGCGCGCCCCAAACGGAATCTGCGTCTCCAGTAGCCCGTTGGGATAGCCCTTCCCGTCCCAGCGCTCGTGGTGGGCCGCCACGATCTCGGCGGCGCCGGCCAGGAACGGGATGTCTTTCAGCATCTCATAACCGATGCGCGTGTGGCGGCGCATCTCCACCCACTCATGGTCCAGCAGCTTGCCCGGCTTGCGCAGAATCGCATCGGGCACGCCGATCTTGCCGATATCGTGCAGCAACGAGCCGCGCTCGATGGTGATCATCTCGATACTGTCCGGCGGCACGCCCATGTGCTCTGCCAGCATCGCCGTCATGCGCGAGACGCGCACCGAATGGCCGCTGGTCTCACGGTCGCGCGCATCCAGCGCCGCCACCAGCGCCTCGAGCGTGCCCGTATACGTCTCGCTGAGCTGCTGGGTCATCGCCGAGATCTCGTGGTTGGCGATCTCCAGCGCGTCGTTGCGTGCCTGTAACTCCGCCACGGATTGGGCCGTGTGGTCCAGATACTGCTTCATCACATAGCGCATCAGCAGCACCGGCGCGGCAAAGGCGGCCAGCCCCACCAGCCCCGCTGTGTCGTACGCCAGCGCCAGGCCGTACGCGACCAGCCCCAGCCCTGCCCAGTGCGGCAGCGACCAGCGGAAGTTCTCGTCCCACACCTTCTTGGGCGAGCGGCCTTCGGTGAGCGCGACGATGATCGAGACGAAGATACCCTCGAAGGCGGCGGTCGCCAGCCCGGCCAGCATCGCGGCCACCAGCATCACGACCGCCACGCCCGGCGCCTGTTTCCCCGCCGCCAGCACCAGCGTGGCCGCCAGGCCATTGGCCAGGCTGACCTGGCCGAGGTTGAACAACAGGTGCCGCGGGTTGGAGCCACGCCGGTAGCCGGAGAGCATAGCGATGGTGCAACACAGCACCGCCCCGGCCGGACCGAACAGCACGCCCGCCGCCAGGTTGCCCGCCATGCTCAGCGACACGTACGTGCGCGTGGCGTAGATGCCCAGGTTGAAGCGGCGCACCACCGCCGTCAGCACGGCAACCGGCAGCAACCGCAGCAAGTCGCCGCCGGTCAGCTTACCGGCAGACAGCGTCACCGCCACCACCCAGGCGGCGAAGATGGCGCCGATGTACAGGTCAGCACTGGAGAGCGCACGCCGGCGCGGATGTGTGTGGAGTCCGGCACGGCCGCTCATGGCGCCGCCCTCCCCGCTCCCGGTCGTGGCCGGCGGAGAGCGGGCGACGCCCAAGCACACATAACGGCGTGGCAGTAGGGTGAAGGAACGAAGATGAGGACCTCGAGCATGGCACACCTTGCCCTTGTTGGGGTCCTCGGCGGCCTGGCTGCCATGCTCCCCGCCGGGGAGGGTAGGCCCGTGGCTTTGCGGCCCCGGTTTTCACCGGGTGTGCCTTTGTCGAGCGGGTATCTCCTTGCTAAGATTTCGCCTGCTCGCGTGCGATTCTGAGACTGATCGGTCGGTTTCTTTGTGGCGGGCCGCGTGCGCCCAAGCGGCAGATGCGCGATACTGCCGCGGGCCGCTATCCGGAGGCCGTGAACGGCGCCCAGCAGGTGGTGGTGCCCGCCTTTACCTCGATGTTCCCCTGCGCCTGGCGCGCACTACTAAACACCCCGTCCACCTTCAGCCCGTTGCTGCCCCGAATCGTGAAGACGCTGTCGGTGATGACTGCCTGGACATCCCCTTCGCCGGCGGCGGTGTTCTCCCCGCAGCGATACCCCTGCAGCCGCACGCTGGTCACCGCCCGCCCATCGGCCGCGACGGTGAAGGTGAGCGTGCCGCCCTGGTAGAACGTGGCGCGGAAGGTCGCCCCCGCCGCCGGTATCACCACCGGCAGGCCGGTCTTCTCCCGCCACCAGCGGCGCAGCGCCAGGTCCGACAGCCCGCCCAGAATCGTCGTGCGGTCCGCCCAGATGGCCCGGCTACGCAGGTCCACCCCGGCAGCGTCCAGGATCTGCATGGCGCGGACCGCCTGCTCCTCTTCAATCTGTCGCTGGAAGCCACCCGCGCCCACCAGCCGGCCGAGGGCGCTGTAGTTCGCGTTGTCGGTGAGGATCCATACCGCCGCCTGGCGCACCGCGAAATTGAAACCGGCGTCCGTGCCGATGGCCGCCGCGTAGCGGCTGATGTCGCCCGGCGCGCTGCGCTGCACGGTGAAGCCGTCGGCAAAGGCCGGCACGTCACGGTTGATGCTGGCGCAGGCGGCGCTGACGCTGAACACCTGGCTGCCGCCGGCCTGCACCACCACCGAATCCTGCGACGTCGCCACCATGTTCTGCACGCTGGCCCGGCCCGACAGGAAGTACGTCCCCGCCGGCACGACGATCTTGATATCGTGCTTGGCCGTGTTCGTCACGGACAGCGACACCATGTTCAGCCCGCCGCCGCTGGCCCTGACGGTCACCTTGCCTTCGGCCACCAGGTCCAGCAGGTGGCGGCCGGCCAGGTCGGCATCGAGCGCCGTCAGCCGGGCGCGGGCGGTCTCCTCCTGGCGGTGGCCGGGGTAGTCCGCCAGGAACGTCCGGTAGGCCTGCTGGCTGCCCTGTCCCTCGGCGGCGCGGAAGAGGCTGTCGTCGGCTGCCAGGGCTGCCGCCCGCTGCCGCGCCTCGGCGGTGTGAGCGCCGTTGGGGAAGCGCTGGGCGAAGGCGTTCAGCGTGCGGATGGTGGGCGCCACCAGCGCCAGCGCCCAATGAATGTCCTCGATGCGGGCGCGGGCGGTGGCGGCGCTGGCGCCGGCGGGCTCCGCGGTCAGATACGCCTCGTAGGCGGCGACGGTGTTCTTGCTCTCCGCCTCCTGCCAGCGCCGCGCGTCGCGCTTGGCCCTGGCCTCGGCGGCATAGCGGCCGGTGCCGTAGTCACGCAGGTAGCGGTCCAGCGCGCTGATCGTGCCGGCGGCGGCCGCCTCCTTCCAGGCAAGGTCTTCCTGCAGCAGCTTGGCCTCGCCGGAGTAGGCGCTGGCGGGATAGCTCTTGAGAAACTGCTCCACCCCGGCCGGCGTGGCAGCGCCCTTCACCGGCTCCCAGTGCAGCCGGTCGATGGCGGCGGCCGCCTCGGCGGCATAGGCGCCGGTGGCGTAGTCACGGGCGTAGCGCTCGTACCCTGCCAGCGCGCCGTCGCTCTCGGCCGCCTGCCAGGCACGGGCATCAGCCCGCCCCCGCGCGGCGGCGCTGTGGCGGCCCGCCGGCCACTCCGTGAGGAAGGCGGTGTAGGCCGCCTCGCTGTCGGCGGCCGCCGCCGAGCGCCAATCCAGTTCACGCTGGGCCCGCGGCCACAGCGCCACCCCTGCTACCAGCAGCGCCAGCGCGACCGCGCCGCCGCCGATGATCATCGCCCGCTTCATGGCACTGCCTCCTCTCCCCGGAGCCGGCCCGCAAGGGCAACGTCTACCGCTTGATCAGCGGCGTCAGGTCCACCGGCGGGTTGTCCGGCCAGACGAGCTGCAGGTTCTTGGCGCCGGCCGCTATCGGGGTGATTAGGGTCGTTCTGACGTCCTGCCAGGTGCTCTTCGTGACCGTGGTGTTCGCCGATGGGAACGTGGTTACCACCTGAACAAAACTGATCCGCTGCCCGTCGTGCAGGAGGTGCGCCTCCTCCGGCGACGATTCGCAGCAGGCCTGACCCAGCAGCCGAAACCCTGCTGATATTGCATCGTCGTCATTGACCTCTGCCATCGGCGCCATCGTCATCGCCAGCACCTGGTAGCCATCCTTGGCTATGACGCAGTCATCGGCCGTGGGGAATTTCCCACCCGACGAGGAGCAGTCCGGCGGCCACCGCTCTGCGACAGTGACCGCCATGATGCGGTACTTCCCTGCGACGGTGCGGATTTGCTTTCCTCCGCCGTCACCTCCTCCGCCGCAGGCCGTGGCGAACAGCATGGCGGCGGCGGCCAGGGCCAGTGCAAGCTTGGAAACGCGGGTCATGGCGATGCTCCCTTCTGCGGGTCGCTGCCGGCGTGACCGCGCCGTTCGCAGCCACGCCGGTGATCGGCCGGCCTCACACGGCCGGGCTGCTGCCTCCCACCGCCGCCTGGGCGGCCAGGTGGGCGACGTCGCAGCGCGGGCAGTAGCGCACCGCCGGGAAGCGGACATACTCGCGGAACTGGCCGCCGCAGCGCGGGCAGCGCTGAGAGGACCACCGCTGCTCCAGCACGGTGGCGGCCTGATCGCCGTGGCCCTCGGCCCGGAGGCGCGCGGTCAGATCCTCGACGAGCACGACGCCGTTGCTGAGGTGAGCCACGGCCGCCGCGGCCGCCCGGCCCGCCCCCGGCCCGCCCAGCCGGTCAATCTCCTCGCCGGCCTTGGCCATCTGCCAACCGGCCGTAGCCGCACCCAGACCGATAGGGAAATTGCCGATGCCCGCAATGGTGTACAGCACCTTGGCGGCGCCCCAGGCACGGGACTGGGCCGCCAGCGCCCCGAGGAGCCAGCCAATCGCGAGCAGCACGAACCAGACGGCGTATTCGGTGGAACCAACTGCGAGTGCAATGACCGCCCCCACCGTGTCAAGGGCGAGAAAGACCCAGCCGGCGATCTGCCCGGCGCGGATGCGCTTGAGCAGGCTGCTCGGATTGCTGTTCATGCTGCCCCTCCTGTCTGCCACCGGCCAGCCGTGCTGCCGGTCGGTGAAGGGAGCATACGGCCGCCGGTGTGGCTGCCATCGAAGGGAACACTCAAATAACGCTGACAGATCGCGCCATTCGCCGATTCTTCAGCGGGCCGGCCGAGCGACCCCCATGGCCCCCCTGCGGCGTTGAGCGTGCGCAAACGGTTCTTGGCCCCCCTGCTGGCGAGTAGGGGGGCTCCCGCGTGGTCGGGTGGGCGGTCCTGTCTCCTGTCCCCTGTCCCCTGCCCCCCCCCGGACCCCTCCGGCGCTGCGCGCCATCCTGTCGCCGCCCGGACCCCTCCGGCGCTGCGCGCCACCTCCCCTACTGCCGCAGGGGAGGCAGGGACGCTCATGGCCCCTGCTCAGGGCAACCGCAGGCGCGGTCGGTCTTGGCCCCCCTGCGAAGTAGGGGGGCTCCCGGCGCAGCCGGGTGGGGGGTCCTTCGCAGGCAGCCGGACCCCTCCGGCGCTGCGCGCCACCTCCCTTGGGGACTGGACCCCTCCGGCGCTGCGCGCCACCTCCCCTACTGCCGCAGGGGAGGCCAGGGTTCGCAGCCGGGTGGTGGGTCCGGCAGCCCCAGGGAGCCCCGCGGGCCATCAACCGGCTGGGCGGAGCAGGACGGCACGGTGATCGACGTTGAGCACCTGCACCGCGCCCGGCAACTCGGCCAGCACCGTCGGGGAATGGGAGTGGCCGCACACCACCAGCAGCGGCCGGGCGGGGGCGCGTTCGGCCAGCGCCGCGCGGATCACCGGGTTGCCGGGCATGGCGGCTGCCGGCACATCCGGCCCCTCGTGCAGCACTACCATCTCCGGCGTCGCGGCCAGCACATCCCAGAGTTCCAGCACATAGGCTTCCTCCTCTCTGCGCCAGGGGCGGCCAGGATCGCCGATGATGCCGCTCAACCCGGCGATGGTCAGTGCCGGCTCGACCCGGATCACTCCCCGATTGAGCAGATGGACGTTTGGGGCGATGCTGCCTGCCGGTGGCAGGGCGGCATGCTCACCGAAGCGGTCGTGATTGCCCGCCACACCGGCCACCCAGCGCAACCGCTCCGCCAGCACGCAGTAGACCGGCAGTACATCACCGGCGCCGCCACGGCCCTGGCCGGCCTGCCGCGCATACAGATCGCCGGCGAGGACGGCGGCGGTGTGATCCAGCGCAGGGATGCACCCGGCGGCAGCCAGCGCGCTCAGTTCGTCCGCCAGCCGCTCGCCGAGCAGGCGGCTCTCCTCGCCGGCCGGCTGCCGTGCGGGGGTCCCCTGGCGGCGGCGGGCGGGCTCCTCCCGTCCCTGCAGATCCGAGGCGATCAGCAACGCCTCGAGGCCGGCGGGCAGGGCGTCGACAATGCCCGCATGGATGGGGAGCGTGCGCGGCTGCAACCCCCCGGTGGGGCCGGTGTCCATATACCGCAGCAGGTGCAGGGGCGCCGCCTCGATTGCCAGGATCCGCATCTGCTCCCCCGTGGCCTCTCAGCTCACCCGAGTGGTAGGCCGCAGGCCGAAGTGCTGTTCGCGGGCGTAGGCCATCAGGATAATGGTGGCCGCGCCGGCCGGGCTGCTGCCGGGGGCCGGCGCGCGGTGCAGGCTTAGGAGTAGGCGCCGTACTTGCGCATCTCCTGGATGCCCCAGTAGATCTGCAAGCCGCCAAACAGGAGGCTGGGACCGGCCAGCAGGTTGCCGAAACCGGCGAGCAGCAGCATCAGGCCGATGACGATGAACATCCCTGCCCGCCGCACCGCCAGGGTGAGGACGCCAACGCCGATCAGCATCACCCCCCAGGTCGGGTCCAGCAGGCTGGAGAGGACGATGTGCAGCGCCCCAAAGAGGATCAGGCCTGCGCCCCAACCGGCCAGTTCATTCCGCATCCGCTGATCGCGCGACACCTCTGCCGGCTGCGGCTCTGCGGCGCCCGTCTCGGCATGCACCGCGGCCTCGGCTGTCGCGCCGGGCAGCACGGGCGTCGCGTCCCGATCATCGAAGCCGCACTTGCAGCGCCGGACATCGAACGGATTGAGCCGCCCGCAGCTTGCGCATGCCACCATCGTTGCCATCACCATGACGATCCTCCTCGTGCTGGACAGACCTGCCGCTTTGGAGATGGGCGCCGCCGGTTACCTGGGGCGGGTGCGCTGACCGGCATCAGCGAAGGTACGGGCCGAGGTCAATCGCCGGGCTGTCGAATGCTTCAAGCCGGTACGCCCGCGCCGCCTGCGGGACCGCGAAGACGATGTAGATGTCGGAGGACACCTGCCGCCCGCCCTGGGTCGTCACGCTCGAGCCCGAGATGGCACAGCCAGCGCTATCACCGGTGTCGGAGATGATCCGGATGCGCGAGGGCCGTTCCCGGCAGCCATCGCTGAGAGGCTGCACGCTGGCCCCTGCCGTCCCCGGCTCGAATGACACCATCAGCAGTTTGAATCCGGGCCGCGCCACCGTGCAGTCGACGGTGCAGTCCTCCGGGAAGCGGCTAATAATCCGCGCTCGTGCGACCCGCCAGGTTCCGGCCGGCGACATGAACTCTCCCGGACGCAGCACCGGCGCCGGTGGCGGTGGCGGCTCGGCGCTGGCCGGCGGCTCGGCGCTGACCGGCGCCACCGGCGGAGGCACGCCCCACTCCACCGGCGCGGTATCGCACTCCGGCTGCTCGGGGTTGCGCCACTGCACGGCGCCGGTGGCGGTTTCACCATCGATGCTGCCCCGGACCACCACCTCGTACCCAGGCTCTGCCTCTGCCAGCGTCAGCGTGAAGGCCTGCCCGTCCAGTTCCAGGCTGCCCGCCCAGGTGAAGCCGGTGAATGCCGGGCCACAGGGCGACGTGGCGATCACCGCCGGGCCATCGCCGAGCCGCCACGCCCGCAGCGTCCTGCCGTCTGCGCTCAAGGTCAGGCTCACCGGCGCGCCGCCCTCCAGCAGGCTGCCGGAGAGGGTGATGTCCGGCTGGGGTGCGGGGGTGGGCGTGCTCACCGGAGCCGGCGTCGGGCTCGGGCTGGGCGTACTCACCGGCGTTGGGCTCGGGCTGGGCGTGCGTACCGGCGCCGGCGTGGCCGGTGGCTGCAGCAGGGACAACGGCATGCCGCCCTCGCCGGTCGAGGAGATCAGGCGGCAGCCAGGGCCCACCTCCAGCCGCATGGTGTACGGCGTGATGCCGGGGTGCAGCGCTCGCACCGTCCACACGCCCGGACCCGGGATAGGGATGGTGAAGCGACCGCTCGTGTCGGTGGTGGTGGTCGCGCCGGTCTGCAGGACCGAGATATCTGCCCCACTGACGATCCGGCCCTCAATGGTCAGTGTGGCCGAGTACTGACACTCCGCCCCCTGGGCGCTCGCGCCGGCGGCAGCGCCCAGGACATACCCCACCGCCAGCAGTGCCAGCAGTACCGCGCCGATCATCCCGGTGCGCCTGCGCCATCGTGCCGGTATCATCACCCGTCACCTCACGTTTGCTTCCGCGAGTCTATGGCGCAGCCGGTGGCGCGATTATCATGCCGCACTCATTTCTCTCTGACAGTGCAACGACTGAACAGCCGGACGCCTATCTTGCCCGAACGTTGACCCATCCGTCATAGTCCTGTTATGCGCAAGCTATCGCTGGTTCAGTGGCAGCTCACCGAGATACACAACGGCCTCGATGGCCGGGCGTACCCGCTCGGTAGCACGCCACTGACCATCGGCCGTTCTCCCGCCTGCAACATCGTGGTCGAAGGTAGGTACATCTCCCGCCGCCACGCCGAGATACAGCGCCAGGCGGATGGCTGCGTGCTCACCGTCCACAGCGCCAACGGCGTGCTGCTCGATGGCATCCTGGCCAATGGTCACGCGGCCCTGGTGCTGGGCGCGGTGATCGCACTGCCCGGCCGCCCGGATATCACCTGGCGCGTGAGTGATGCCGATGCCACCGATACCTTCGGGCCGGGCGCCGGCCTGCTGGTGATTGACGCCGCCCGGCATGAGGCGATCCTGGGCGGGCACGCCCTGGTGCTACGGCCCAAGGAGTTCGAGGCGCTGGCACTGCTGCACCGCGCGGGCCTGGCAGCGGTGCCCAAGCAGGACCTGGTACGCGCCCTATGGCCGGAATCGGCAGACGTGCCCCATGACGCCGACCTGAACACGCTCATCACCGGGCTGCGGCGCAAGCTAGAGGCGGCCACACCGGCGGGCCGCCGCGTGGCCATCGTCACGGCGTCGCGCTACGGCTACCGGCTAGATATGGCATGAGGGAAGCGGGGCTCGGGCAGGAGGAGGGGAACCACGGTGCGCGGGACACTGATCAGCGGTCGCTATCTGCTGGAGACGGCGCTCGGCAGCGGCGCAACGGGCACGGTATTCCGCGCCCGCGATCAGCGCACCGGCGGTGAGGTGGCGGTCAAACTGCTGCATTTGGGCTTCGCCCGCGATGAGACCTACAGCCGCCGCTTCCGCCGTGAGGCGCAGACCGCCGCCGCCATCACCTCCCCCCGTGTGGTGCGCATCTATGACCAGGGCACCCACGACGGCGCGGCCTACATCGTGATGGAGCTGATCACCGGCGAGACGCTGGCGGCACACTTGCAGCGCCGCGGGGTCTTGCCGCTGCCGGAGGCGCTGGGCGTGGCGCTGGAGATCACCCGCGCCACCGAAGCCGCTGATAGGGTCGGTGTGGTCCACCGCGACCTCAAACCCCAGAATGTCATCCTCACCGAAGGACAGGTCAAGGTGCTGGACTTCGGCATCGCTCGCTCGGCCAGTGACCTCACGCTCACCGTCACCGGGCAGTATCTGGGGTCTCCTGCCTACAGCGCCCCCGAGCGGCTGACGAGCGCCGGGGATATTCGGGTGGATATTTACGCCATCGGCGTGATGCTGTATGAGCTGCTGGCTGGCGCGCCGCCGTTCACCGCCGAGACAGCACAGGCATTGCTGCAAAGGCACGCCACCACCAGCCCACCGCCGCTGCCGGCAATGGTGCCCGAGCCGGTGGCGCGCGTGGTGCAGCGCTGCCTGCTCAAAGACCCCGACGAACGCTACGCCACCCCGAGCGACCTCGCCCAGGCGCTGGAGGACGCTCTTCGCCGGCTGGCCCTGGCGCCGGCAATCCCGTGGCCTGCCCCTGACCAGCCGGCCCCCGCGCGCACGGCAGATGACCCGACGATCCGCCTGGTGGCTGCCAGAGCCCCCTCGAATCTGCCCCGGCAGGTAAACCGCTTCATTGGCCGGGGCGCCGAACGGCGGGCGGCGCACCGGCTGCTCGCCGGGGTACGGCTGCTCACCATCACCGGCGTCGCCGGCGCGGGCAAGACCCGCCTGGCGCTGCAAATCGCCAAGGAGGCACGCACCGCCTTCCCGGACGGCGTGTGGCTGGTGGAGCTGGCGGCGCTGTCCGACCCTGAGCTGGTGGCGCAGACGGTGGCAGCGGTGCTGGGTGTGCGGCCACCGCCGGAGCAACCGGCCGTCGATGCCCTGGTGGACCATCTCAGCGCCAAGCGCCTGCTGCTGGTGCTGGACAACTGCGAACACCTCGGCGCCGGCCCGCGCGATCTCGCGGCCCGGTTGGTGCCCTCCTGTCCCGGTATCAAGCTGCTGGCAACGAGCCGGGAATTGCTGGGGTTCCCGGGCGAGGCCAGCCACCTGATCCGTTCGCTGGACAGCCCGCCGGCCATCACGGACGACCTGGCAGCCCACGACGCCACCGCCTTATTCCTGGAGCGCACCGGACTGCGCCCCACCGCCGCTGGGGCCGCTGCCGTGCACGCCATCTGCCGGCAGCTCAACGGTATGCCGCTCGCCATTGAACTGGTGGCGGCCCGTGTGGCGGGGGCATCGGTGACGGCGGTGGCCACTGCGCTGGCCGAGCGGGTACGCGCACTCACCGGGCGGCCGGACGAGGTCATCCCGCGTGACCGCGTGCTAGAAACCGTACTGGACTGGAGCTACGACACGCTCCCTCCCACCGAGCAGACGCTGCTGCGCCGCTTCTCTGTCTTCGCCGGCGGCGCCACCGCTGCGGCGGCCGCGGCCATCTGCGGGGAAACGGGGGAGCGCGCTCAGACGATGGCCGCGCGACTGCGGGCGCTGGTGGCGCTGGGACTGATGCAGCGGATCGCCACCGCCGCCGGCCCTCGTTTCCGCCTGCTCGAGCCGGTTCGCCAGTATGCCGGCCGGCGGTTGGTGTCCGCCGGTGAAGCGGCCGCAACGCAGCGCCGCCACCGTGACTGGTACCTGACCTTCTCCGACAGCCTCAACAACGGTCTGTTCCGCCACAGGCAGGCGCTGTGGCTCAAACGCGGTGAGGTGGAGCACGACAACCTGCGGGCCGCCATCGCCTGGTGTGCAGGTGACCCGGCCGAAGCTGAAGCAGGGATGACACTGGCTGCCAACACCCGGCCGTTCTGGTCGTTCCGCGGTTACCAGGCGGAGGGCCGCCGCCGCCTGAGCGCCGCCACCGAACACAGCGATGGCACGGCGAGCGTGCCGCGCGCCCGCGCCTACATCGGCCTGGGCATGCTCGCCATGGATCAGGGAGACTTCAGCGACTCGGTCGAGGCGCTGGAACAGGGCGTAGCCACGGCGAAGGCCACCGGCCAGGACTGGTGGATCGGCATCGCCCTGATGCAATTGGGCAACGTCTATGGCAGCCAGGGAGACTTCGCCCTTGCCAGGCCGCTGTGGGAGGAATGCCTGACCACGCAGCGCCGGGCCAACAACGAGCAGGGTATCGCCAACGTCCTCGGCAATCTCGCCATTATCGCCGCCAAGGAGGGCAACTTCGTCCTCGCGCGCGAGCAGACCACCGAGGCGCTGGCCATCGTCACCAAGGCGGGCGACGTGCTACGCGCCGCCGCCCTGGAGACGAACCTAGCCGCGGTAGAAACGACGCTCGGCGGCTACCCCAGCGCGCGGGAGCGCTACGACCGCATCGTCAAGATCTACGAAGCGGTGGGCGACGAGGTTGACCTCGTATCGGCTCTGCTGGAACTTGGCGCCAGCTACCAGCTGCAGATGGACTTCAGCGACGCCGAGCAGCAGTACCGCAAAGCGCTGCGGCTCCTGGACGGCTTGGAGAACAAGGCGGACTTCGCCGCGGTCCATCAGCGCCTGGGCGCGCTGGCGCTGGACACCGGCAACCTAGCCGCAGCGCGTGAACACCTGGAGAGGGCCGTACCCATCGCCATCCAGGAGCGCATCTTAGAACCGCTGGCCCGGGCCCGGGCCGATCTCGCCCGGCTGGCACTGGTGGAGGGCGCGCCCCACCAGGCGTTCAAGGAGTACGCGGAGGCACTTACCCTCAACCAGGAGATCGGCGATCTGTTGGGTATCATCGGCTGCCTGGACGGCTTCGCCGCGGTGGCGGCTGCCCAACACCAGCCGCAGCGGGCGGCCACGCTGCTTGCCGCGGCCCAAGCCCTGCGCGATGAGCGCCAGATCCAGATCGCGCCCCTGGACCAGCAATCTCGCAACGCCACCGCGGCCGGTGTCCGCGCCGTGCTATCTGCCGGGGCGCTGGCCGCCGCCGAGCAGGTAGGCGCCGCCCTGGACCGCGACACCGCCGCCACCTACGCGCGCG